>JBNMMV010000017.1:0-27650 GCA_051270205.1 Limisphaerales bacterium | reverse complement strand
CACCTCTGCGCTCCCTTAAGCCTAAGACTTCACTTACTATACTCAGCCCAGAACATTGATGCTATATCAGCAACTTATAGTTGGAGTACTACCCATGAGCGAACAGGCCCCCCAGTCGGAAGTGACTCAAATGCCAGCCGCAGAGGGCGCAAACGACAAAGGCGAAATACCTTCTGCCTATGACGTTTCGCTAGAAGACATATTACCCATCAACCCACGCTTATTCAGCGAGAATCGCTGGGGCGAATACTTTAAGCGTCTTCGCGCAGAAGACCCTGTGCATTTCAACCAAACTGACATGGCTGGACGCTTTTGGTCTTTAACCAAGTACGAAGACATCAAACAGGTAGACACCGATTGGGGCAACTTCTCTTCGGCCCAAGGCATCACCTTGGGCTTTCCGGTAGGCGCTGAGTTGCCCGAGGGCACCCTCCCCATCAGCACCTTCATTGCCCAAGACCCGCCAACCCACGATACCAGCAGGCGCTCAGTGGCAGGCGTGGCGGCACCAGGCAATCTTGCAAAAATGGAAGCGTTGATTCGACAACGCACCTGCGCCGTACTCGATGCCCTACCTGAAGGTGAAACCTTCGATTGGGTGGATACCGTTTCCATCGAACTCACCACCATGATGCTGGCAACCTTATTCGACTTCCCATTCGAAGAACGCCGCAAGCTCACGCACTGGTCTGACATTACTTTCGCTATTCCTCAGCCAGGCGGCATTGTCGAGTCTATCGAACAACGCCGTGATGAACTGCTTGAATGCTTGGAGTATTTCACCAGACTGCGCAACGAACGTGTGAACAAACCTGGCGATGACCTGGTTTCCATGCTCGCCAACAATCCAGACACCAAAGACATGCCCCCCATGGAATATCTGGGCAATTTATTGCTACTGATCGTCGGCGGCAATGACACCACTCGCAATACCATGTCGGGCAGCATCTATGGTCTTAACAAGTTTCCAGAACAGTTTGCAAAGCTTGCAGCTAACCCCGAGTTAATTCCGAAAATGGTCGCTGAAGTGATCCGTTGGCAGACGCCATTGGCGTATATGCGTAGAACCTCAAACGAAGACTGTGAAATAGGCGGCAAGCAAATCAAGCAAGGCGATCAACTGCTCATGTGGTATGTGTCAGGCAACCGTGATGAGGAAGTGTTCGCAGACGCTGATGTGATTGATATCGAGCGCCACAACGCTCGACAGCATCTGTCTTTTGGCTTCGGCATACATCGATGCATGGGCAATCGCCTAGCAGAAATGCAGTTGCGGATCTTGTGGGAAGAGATTTTGCAAAGGTTCGAACGCATTGAAGTACTGGCCGAACCAGAACGTACATTGTCGTCTTTTGTAAAAGGCTACACCCACATGCCGGTGCGCGTCACTCGCAAGTAATCTAAGACGGCTCTGGAAGCCGTTACGCATCTAGGATATGCGTAACGGGTGTGCCATGATTGAGGCGACTTTTTGGAGCCAATTATGAATCAGACCAACATAAATGCCTCGAGTAAGAACACTGACACAGATAGCGACCCAAATGCCGACTGGGGACGTTCAGTTTACGTTCCGACCCTGGAGCTCACTGCCGGTCAGCCAACCCCAATCGCTGCCAATGGCGGTTTGTCTTACATGTCATTCGACAAGAATGGTGACGCGGGAACCACTGCTGCCACTGAAGCGGCTCTCGCTCAAATTGCCCAAGGCGACGGTCAGACTGTGGACGACCTTTTGGGCAATGCCCCTCCTGGACCGATCGAGACTAAGTGGGGTACGGGCTTTCGCAGATACGCTGAATGTCTTGAGTACATTCGTGATAACAATATCCAAGCACCTGACGGCGGACTCGCTCTCCCATTGCGTTATACCATTTACGAACAACCTTCTTATTCAGTGGTGTCCTCGAATGCTATCTGGGCTGACCCAAGCCGCGAAGATGAAGCGCGCGCACTGCGAAAAGATGAGCGCGACAACACCCGTCGCTGCCTCTACTTCCCTCAAGTCATGCGCGACGCACGACGCATTGAGGAATACTACCCAGGTCTTTCACCTACCAGTCCAGACTGTATGGACAAACTTGGCGTAGCACTTGGGCACTGTGAATCTGCCTGCCAGAATTTCTATGATGCAGGTGAAGTAGAGCGCGTATTCTATCCGGAAATGGAAAAGCTTTTACTTTCGTTCTTTCCGGACGCCGTGGATGCGCTTGTTTTTAACCACGATGTATTCGACAAAGACTACCAAGGCGATCGCACAGAAGACCAGGACAGCAAAAACCCAGGCGTGAATGCCAACTATGCAAATCTGGTCCACAACGACCTAAACGATAACAGTGGGCGCGTGCGCTGCCGTGAACTGTTAGTAAACAACCTCCGCAATTTTGGCCGAGAACAGCATTACAGCGGCGCTGAAGCGGACGCAAAAATGTCCAAACGATTCCTCTCGATCAACCTCGCAAAGCCAATGGAAACCGTCCAGCAAAACCCTTTCGTGCTCTGCGCATGGCCATCTTTCGCAGACCAAGCCTATATCACCAACTACCGGGTCTACGATGATCGAGTGGGCGAAACGACGCGATTCACTTACCGCCCTGAACACGAGTGGTATTGGTTTCCTAAACAGACGCCTAACGAAGTTTCTCTGCTTAAATGCTACGACTCGCAAACAGACGGCTCGGTTTCACGCTGGTCTTTTCATTCAGCATGCATCGACCACACAGCAGCGGAAGACGCACCTTGTCGTAAGAATGTTGTCGTTCGATCCTACGTCTTTTTCTAATATCTATTAGCCTAAGAAGAGCACGTCCTTATGCCAGTCATTCATGAAGAACTCACATCATTGCCAGCGGACGACGATCACCCTTATCGAACCGGTCCATGGCAACCGAACATGCGTGAGATCGATGCGCTAGATGCGGAGGTTGAAGGGGAATTACCTGACGATCTAAATGGCATCTACATTCGAAACACTGAAAACCCTGTGCATGAATCATTGGGTCGTTATCACCCATTTGACGGCGATGGCATGCTGCACTCGCTTGTATTCGAAAATGGCAAATGCGAATACCGCAATCGATTCATTCGCACAGATGGGCTTGCAGCTGAAAACGAAGCGGGACGTGGGCTTTGGGCTGGTCTCAGAGAGCGGCCAAGCCTCTCCGAGCGAGACGGTTGGGGTGCGCGTACTCGGCTTAAAGACAGTTCGTCCACAGACGTAGTCGTACACGGTGGCGTCGCGGCAACCAGCTTCTATCAATGTGCTGACGTTTACGAACAGGACCCTCGCACACTTGAACCTCTGGGCAAGGCAGCATGGACCCAAGACATCACTCCCGGATGGGGAGTGTCCGCGCATACGAAAGTTGACGAAGCCACCGGAGAGATGCTGTTCTTCAACTACTCAAAAGAAGCACCCTACATGCACTACGGCGTGGTTAATCAAGACCGTGAACTGGTGCACTACATTCCTATTGAGCTTCCTGGACCTCGCCTCCCCCACGACATGGCGTTCACTGACAACTATGCGATTCTCAATGATCTGCCGCTGTTCTGGGATCCCGAGGCACTTAAACACGGCGCGCACGCAGTTCGCTTCTTCCACAAGTTACCCAGTCGTTTTGGCATTGTTCCTCGACGCGGATCATCTGATGAAGTGGTGTGGTTCGATGCAAAACCCACCTACGTCTTGCACTGGGTCAACGCCTTCGAAGACGGTGATGAGGTTGTGCTTGATGGTTACACTCAGGACCCACGCAAAGGCATTAAGACGCCGGGACTTCCTGAGAGCCTTGCTCCTTTTGAAATACTAGACATCAACGCCATCGGTGCACATGCCTACCGTTGGCGATTCAATATGAAAACCGGCACAGTCAAAGAAGGCCCACTAGAGGAACAAATCTCCGAGTTCGGCATGATAAATCCACACTATGCTGGAAAGCCTTACCAATACTCCTGGGCAATGACCGCCAAACCAGGTTGGTTCTTATTTGATGGCCTAATTCGCTTTGACGCGAACTCAGGACAACGCCAAACCTACAAGTTTCCGGATGGCGTTTATGCAAGCGAAAGTCCAATGGCACCGGGTACAAATGGCCAGCACGAAAGCGACGGCTACGTTATGACGTTAACCACAAACATGAACGACAACACATCGGCGTGTCAGATATTTTCTGCCGACGATATCAGCCAAGGACCAATTGCATCCGTGAAGCTACCACAACGGATTTGCGTGGGAACGCATTCCTATTGGGCTGGTGGTGCTACTTGAGAGTCTAAGCCCAAGGTTTGCGCGCCTTCGCCACCGACTTTAGTGGCGACGTAACCAATCAAGCCACCGACCAAAGCACCCTCAAAGACAAGTACGAACGGAGACAACTGAGCCAAATTCAAGGCACTGAGAACCTGCTCCAGTGTTTCGTACATAAAACACGCCAAGACGAAATTCATCCACGCGCCTATGATGGGTCCCCGCACCCACCACGGTGTTCGAAAAGCAAGAAACGGATGTAAATCGAATACGCCGGTGAGCGCCACCAAAACCCCCATAGTGGGATACCACATGAGTACGCCAACCCGCGTAAGCAGGTCGATATCGGGTAAAATTTGGGGTAGGACTAAGAAGCCGAGCAAACCAAAGGCGAAGCCAACTAGTTTTCCCGCTGTAATACGCAAGACCATGGACGGAGATTCTGGAATTCGCATTGGCTTACCTCTATAGGTTAAGCCCCATATTCGTCCCAGCGAGCATCAAAGAAAATACGTAGATCCGCCTACTTGTGAGGCTCTATGTGGACAGTGGTATCAGCCACGCCGAACCGGTCGTAGAGACTTTTCTCAACATTGTCTGCAATCTGATGGGCATCTTCCGTCGCCATCTTCGAGTCAACGGCGACGACTAAATCCAGAGAGACATGGTCCCCTATCCAACGTGATCGTACCTTACTGACGGACTCAACACCGCCAAGATTCGCCACCACATCACGAACCTCTTCTGCCGAAAGCGCGACTTCATCGACAAGAATCGGCAGAGTTTTTTTGTAGAGACCGAAACTCATCCAAAAAATAATTCCGGCAACAATTAGAGTGGCTACCGAATCCAGCCATGGGAAGCCGTGTGCGGCGAGCTGCCAGCCTGCAATTACGCCAACCGTGGTTAGAACATCTGCAAACGTGTGATCGGCATCCGCTTCGAGAATCTTTGACTCATACTGTCGGGACTTTCTCCGCTGCCAAAGCGCTGTGATCAAATTGATGCACAAAACAGCAATCATCATCACCAAGGTTACATCTGAACTAAGCACATCGGATTGGTCAGACCGCCTGAAAGAACTCAAGACCAGTTCTAACCCCACTACACCCAACAAAGTTGCCAACGCAAAGACCGCTAGAATTTCAAATTTACGATGGCCATAAGGATGAGATTCATCCGGCGGATGTATAGCCAACTTCATCACTATCCAAGCGATAACATTGTTAGCCAAATCAGCCAGCGAATGGGCGGCGTCAGCCATAATAACGAGTGAATTCATCGACCACCCGACGAAGAGCTTGGCGAGCAATAGGAAAAAATTGACCAACCCTTCAATGATCAACACGCGTCTCACGTTGGAGAAATTATTTGGCTCCATCAGATTTTGCTACCCAGACCATCGTGTGTCGCTCCAACGCTCAGGAGTTCGCCAATTTCATCGCTTGAGAATCCAAGCTCAGTCAATATTTGTTGGGTTTCCGATCCAAAGGCGGGGGTCGGCTCGCCTGGTACGAACCCAGCCTCGTCTAGTCGAAGCGGCGGAGCAACCACTGTCATTGCACCCGCGGTTGGATGTTCAAAACGTCGTAAAAATCCGTTGGCGTCAATTTGCTCATCGTCATAAAGCTCGACAGGTAAACGCACCTTCGAAACAGGTACCCCTGCTGTTCTCAGCTTATCCACCCAAAAATCACTGGGCTGGCCTGCAACAAGCGATTCCACATGCTGGGCCAAGGCTTCGTAGTGAGTCTCTAGATGACCACTAAACGCCGGGGACAAGCCTTCATCCTCGAATCCCAACGCGGCGCCAAACTTCACCCTCAATCCATGACTCCCACAAGCCACTGCAATATGCGAATCTTCAGTTACAAACGTTCTGTAATACACCGTAAACATAAAGGCTCGGCCCTTGGGCCTCATCAGATCCAACTGGTCCGCGTAGGCCGCACCCGTCGATCTCAGCTCATCTAGTTTGTTCAACATCTCCTCATGTGGACCTTTGTCTCTAGCCTCAGCTCGTACAAGCTGACTGCTGGTCAGCAGCATGGCTGCCTGCATTAAACTAGTATCGAGAATGCCTCCTTTACCGGTACGTTCACGCCTTAGCAAAGCCGAGCTAACACCAAAGGCCAAGGTCATAGCACACATCATGTCCGCACTGACCGGGTCGCCTGCCGCAGGTCGCTCATCTACTATTCGACCATTAGCGGCCATAAGTCCGCTACGCGCCTGCACCACAAGATCCATACCCGCATCGCCCGCCTCTGGACCTTCAAGTCCAAAACCTGAAACTGATCCGACGATGATCGAGGGGTGGCGTTTGAGTAGTTGCTGCGGATCGAGCCCTAACTTTTCAGGCAGCCCGGGGCGCAGATTCATGAGAACCACATCGGCCTTTGCAACCAGTGCTTCTATCACGGGTTTGGCCGCGGCGTTGCTAAGCGCCAGAGGTAGCGAATGTTTGCCATTATTACGAGTAATATAATATCGAGATTCGCCCGGCGCGAGTGGCGCCGCCATTCTGATAGGGTCACCCTCTAGGGTCTCCACTTTGATCACGTACGCACCGCCGTCAGCTAACAGTTGCGATGCCACAGGCACTGCAACGAACTGCCCGAACTCGATTACATTGATTCCTTCGAAAGGCTGAGACACCCTATTTCCTATGTTCGACCAAAGTAATTACCATACCATCCCTAAGTTTGACCGCGACAGGAAGACTGATCAACATGACTAATCTCTATGACCGCTATATTTTGCCGACGCTAATCGATAAAGCGTGTGGCCAGCCCCCAATGACTGAACTACGGGCTCGTTACGTCTCCCAAGCAGTGGGTCGAGTTCTAGAAATTGGTATTGGTAGCGGATTGAATTTGGCCCACTACGGAGCCGAAGTCAGTTCTATAACAGGCATCGATCCAGCCGCAGAACTGACCGCGAAGGCAGAAGAACGAGCGCAACACATCTCCGCCGAAGTCAACGTCATCGGCGTTTCAGGCGAATCTTTGCCTGTAGATAACGGCGAATTCGACACCGTGGTTTGTACTTGGACGTTGTGCAGTATCCCAAACCCCTACCGAGCCGTGGCAGAAATGCGTCGAGCACTCAAACCCGGTGGCCAGTTGATATTCGTAGAGCATGGTAAATCTGAAGAGCCTACTATTGCCAAGTGGCAACGACGCATCGAGCCTATTTGGAAGAAAATCGGCGGCGGTTGTCATCTAACCCGCCGTGCCGACGAACTTTTCGCGGATGGCGGATTTCACATCCGCGAATTCGAATCAGGCTATGCACCGGGTCCAAAGTTCGCGGCATTTATGATGCATGGCATCGCTATCCCGCGTTAACGTCGACCGGCGGGTCACTCATCAACGAATTGAGCAGCGCGTCGTCTGGCGCATTCATGATCTGCTGATAAACACCCTCAGGATAGTTGGCCATATGCGGTCCAGGCGATTCAGCAACGTTAGGCTGTGAAACCTGGCCAGCTTGATCATCAAACGACGCAGGCGCGGTGAAACTGGCGAGCTCCTCGGCACTGATACCGGCGAGTGCGACAACCTCGGGATCAATCCATGCTTTGTGGTCGATAGGCTCATTCGAATAACTGAGCTCGAGCGCGAGATTTTCTGGTCCGGCGAAATACATCGAGCAACACATACCGTGTTCAACCGGGCCCATCACCGGAACACCCTTAGACCTTAGCCTGTCCCGCATAGCCAGCAACTCGTGATGATTTTTTACCTTAAAAGCCAAGTGCTGCATGGTGCCACGCGCCGAATTTGCCCCTGGGTTGCCTGCATGAGACTGACCCAACTCAACCGGAATCTTTTCAATATCAGGATTGCAGACAAAAGCGATAGAACTTTCATCGTTGAGCCGCAAAAAACCATGCCAAGTGTTTTCAACACCGTGCATCCAGTATAACGCCTGTAGCTCCATACCGAGTTTATCGGTGAAAAATTCAATCTGCTCTTTCATATTGGCCGTGCAGATCGCTAAATGGTGCAAACCTTCAACTTTATTCATAAGCGGTAACCTTGAGCACTATAATAGGGTTGGCAGAGCATACACCGAACTGAATCGGCTTTTTAGCATCCGTACAACAAATACAGGTATACTACGGCGCGAAATTTGGCACGCTTTATACTCATCGCCTTCAATCAAAACGACCTAGACTAGAGCAGTCTCGGCCCAGACAGTCAGGAATGAAATGACAGATCGAAAACTCAAAATTATCTATACGCTTACCGACGAAGCACCTGCACTCGCGACCTACTCGCTTCTGCCTTTTATCAAAAAGTATACCGAAGCGGCAGACGTCGAAGTCGAGCTTAGCGATATTTCTCTCGCCGCACGTATTCTCGCGACCTTTCCTGAAAACCTGACCGAGCAACAACGTGTCCCTGATGCACTCGCCGAATTGGGCGAACTCACCAAAGACGAAGGTGCAAACATCATTAAACTGCCGAACATCAGCGCCTCTGTTCCGCAATTAATCGAAGCCATAGCCGAGTTAAAGTCACAAGGTTACGACCTTCCTGAATATCCTGAAGAGCCGTCCAACGAAGAAGAAGCAGCTATTCAAAATAGCTACGCCCACGTCCTAGGAAGTTCGGTGAATCCAGTCTTGCGCGAAGGAAACTCGGACCGCCGCGCGCCGGAATCGGTAAAACAGTTCGCCCGCAAACATCCCCATCCCATGGATAAGTGGAGCCAGGCTTCTAGCACCCACGTTGCCCACATGCGGCACGGCGATTTTTACCACAGCGAAAAGTCAGTCACCCTAGAAAATGCCGGTAACTTAAAAATAGAGCTGGTCCAAGAAGATGGCACCACAATCGTCTTGCGCGAAGGCGTAGCGATAGAGACCGGCGAGGTGGTCGATGGCATGTACATGAGCGTCACTGCACTGCGTGAATTTCTGGAAGAAGAATACGAAGGTGCACGCAAAGCAGGTCTGCTCGCCTCATTGCACTTAAAAGCCACCATGATGAAAATTTCCGACCCCATTATATTTGGCCACGCGGTAGAGGTTTACTACAAAGAAGCGTTTGAGAAGCACCGTGAAACCTTTGACAAACTAGGCGTAAACGCCAATCTAGGTTTGGCCAGTGTGCTCGACAAAGTTCGCGAACAAACGTTTTCTCTGCGCAACGAAATCGAAGCCGACCTGCGTCGCTGCCATGAAAGCAGACCCGGTTTAGCGATGGTTAATTCAGACAAAGGCATCACCAATCTGCACGTACCAAGCGACGTCATTGTCGATGCCTCTATGCCAGCGATGATTCGAGTGGGCGGGCAAATGTGGAGCGCGGATGGCAACCTTAGAGATACCAAGGCGATTATCCCAGATTCTTGTTACGCGACGATTTATCTCGAGGTCATCAACTTTTGTAAGCATCACGACGCATTTGATCCCACCACTATGGGCACCGTTCAGAACGTGGGGTTGATGGCACAAAAAGCAGAAGAGTACGGTTCGCACGACAAGACCTTCGAACTCCCTGCCGCAGGCACAGTTCGCGTTGTTGACGATGCCGGCAACGTCGTCATAGAGCATGCCGGACTTGAACAAGGCGACATCTGGCGCATGTGCCAAACCAAGGACGCGGCAATACGAGATTGGGTAAAATTGGCCGTAAACCGCAGCCGCGCTTCAGGCATTCCAGTGGTCTTTTGGCTAAGCAAGCATCGCGGTGACCCGAGCCAACGTGGTCACGATGCCGAGATGATCAAAAAGGTAGAAAAATATCTGCTCGAACACGACACAGAGGGCTTAGACATTCGCATCATGTCCCTCGATTTGGCCATTCGTCACTCGCTGGAGCGAGTACGCCACGGTGAAGACACAATCTCCGCTACCGGTAACGTACTTCGTGACTACTTGACTGACTTGTTTCCAATCATGGAACTCGGCACCAGCGCCAAATTGTACTCCATCGTACCCCTCATGGCGGGTGGTGGGCTCTACGAAACAGGCGCAGGCGGTTCGGCACCTAAGCACGTCCAGCAATTTGAAGCAGAGAACCACCTCCGCTGGGATTCTCTAGGGGAGTTTCTGGCGCTTACCGTTTCTCTCGAAGACATTGCCGCGAAAACAGGCAACAGCCGTGCGAAAGTACTCGCTAGCGCCCTGGACGCCGCAACCGGCAAACTGCTCGAAAAAAACAAGTCACCTTCGCGAAAAACTCACGAACCAGACAACCGAGCAAGCCACTACTACCTAGGTATGTATTGGGCTGAAGCGTTGGCGGCACAAAATGAAGATGAGGCACTTCGTGACCAGTTTGCGCCACTTGCGAAAGCACTGGCAGACAACGAAGAGACGATCATCCAAGAACTTGTTGAGATTCAGGGTGAGGCTGTAGACATTGGTGGGTATTACCACCCAGATGTAGACAAGGCCGCAGCAGCAATGTGCCCTAGCGCGACTTTAAACAAGCTACTCACGACCTAAATCTCTTGGGCAATTCGGCGCCCGACAGAAAGTCGGCGCGCCGCTTTACGCACCGCTAATTAGCGCATTGGTGCCGGTCTTACACTCAA
Source organism: Limisphaerales bacterium (assembly GCA_051270205.1). GTDB lineage: Bacteria > Pseudomonadota > Gammaproteobacteria > Pseudomonadales > Azotimanducaceae > UBA4421. The sequence goes on along the minus strand of JBNMMV010000017.1, from coordinate 16,852 downwards.
GTGCATGACCCAACTTTGCTTCTGCGTGCTGTGTTCTGTTACCTGTAAAGTGCCATTCGGCTCTGGCCCGTTCGGTGTTGAGATCGACCACCAAATAGCCGTTATTTAGCCCATCTGCGTACTTAATGTGGGATTGCTCGGTCAACGCTCTGGCGACCAACTTCTGCATGTCCTCAGAGGTCGAGGCCAGCGGTGGTGAGCTTACCGCTGGCGCTACCAATTCTATCGCGTGAGCCGCATCACCTAACTCATTTGGCACTTCCATACCCCAAGATGAGTGCACGTCTCCAGTGAGGATAACGACATTCTCAATGTGATCTTGGTCGATATGATCAAGCACACGAGCACGTGAGCTACGATAACCTGCCCAACTATCAGGATTAAACGGTGCTTGGGGACCCGACCAAGGTGCAAAAACCACCTGCTGCCCCACCAGTTTCCACTGCACGTCCTGCGCTTGGGTCGCAGTAAGGTGTTCAAGAAAGCGCGCCTCTTGGATAGGCCCGAGTAAAGATCGGTCTGCCTTGTTTGCCAATTCAAAATCATCACGCGCGCCTTGCTCATCACGACCTTCCAAGCGCGTATCCAACATCACAAGATCACAAAGCTCGCCGAATCGAAAACTGCGATACAAACCCGTGGGTACTTCTCGAATTGGCATCCACTCGTAATAGGCCTTTATGGCATTGGCGCGCCGCACATCCCACTCACCTTCACCCGTTTCTGGGTTGTGATTTTGCGCACCACCTGACCAAGAATTGTTTGCACTCTCATGATCGTCCCAAATTACAATCCACGGGTGTGCTGCGTGTGCCGCCATAAGATCGTCATCGGTTTTGTATTGCGCATGACGAGTACGGTAGTCACCCAACGAAACGATTTCATGTCCAGGCGCAGGCACCCGATTCAATGCAGCGCCACTGCCGTATTCAGAATCGCCATACTCATAAAGATAGTCGCCAAGACTCAGCACCGCTTCCAAATTGTCTGTGTTAGCAATATCGCGATAGGCGTTGAAGTAACCTTGAGGATAATTGGCACACGATGTCACCGCTAAACGGATCTGTGAGACACCTTTGCTTGGCAACGTTCGTGTTCGACCAATGTTCGATTTATTACTACTGGTTGAAAAACCGAAGTAATAAGTGGTTCCAGGTTTCAACCCGGCGGCATCAATTTTCACGGTAAAGTCACGTTCAGCACGAGCTTTATATTCACCCTGCCGAACCGCAGACTTTTTGTCCGGCTCACTTCCTATCCACCAAGACACGGCAATATCTGCCGAGGCGCCGGTGACAGGTGAAACTCGGGTCCAGAGAATAACTCGATTGGACTGAGGGTCGCCGCTGGCAACACCGTGCTGAAATGGATTATCTCCTTTGCCAACACCAGGACTCAATTCGTTAGACACTTCAGCATTGGCCGTGTGGGCCGCGCTCCCGCCAATCAATGCTGCCTGCAATAAGGATGAAGTTTGCAAAAATCTACGTCTGTCCATTGGAAGCTTGCCTCATATGCTGTGGGTGTCGGTCATCCATCGTAGTACCATGAGGCCATCAACGCTAGGAATTGACCATGGACATTATTGACTCGTTTCGACTAGACGGCCAAGTCGCCGTAGTAACAGGCGGCGGACGCGGAATTGGCGAAGGTATAGCACTCGGCCTCGCTCAGGCAGGCGCCGATGTCGTCCTCGCCGCAAGACGGACGAATGAAATCGAAGCCGTAGCAGAAAAAGTTAGAGCACTTGGAAGGCGCGCGCTCGCCATCACCACAGACATGATGGAAATCGAACAAGTTCAAGCCCTGGCTGATCAAACGTTTGCTGATATGGGGGCGCTCACCACATGGGTCAGCAATGCCGGTGGTGCCGATGATCGTGTACCGAGAACCTTGTTGGAGATGCCGGAAAGCCAGTGGGATTTTCAGATGAACCTCAATCTGAAAGCAGTATGGACTGGCGCCCAGGCCGCAGGCAACATCATGAAAGACAACGGCGGCGGCACCATCATCAACATTTCTTCTCAAGCAGCAGGCCGAGCTTCACCTCACAATGGACCCTACGCAGTGGCAAAAAGTGGCGTTAACAATTTGACGCAAACACTGGCTGTTGAAATGGCACCCTTAGGAATTCGTGTCAACTCGGTTTCGCCCGGTCCCATACCGACCGAGGTATTTCTTGAGTTTACCAAGATGACTGAAGCTGATATTCCCAACATGGGCAAGCAATTCGGAGTTCCCTTAGGTCGGGTAGGCACACCAGAAGACATTGCACCGGCTGTTGTCTACCTCGCTTCAGCCGCATCGAGCTGGATGACCGGCCAAGACATGGTCATCAATGGCGGTCTCTAACCCGCCCGAGAGATCACCATGCGCTCGTGCATCCTGGTTATTAGGGTGCTTCCCGTTTTAGTAAACGCGAACGGCAGGATGGCATGCACTAAGCACACGACACATCCCACAGCCATGTTCAGCGCAAACGACAATGCCGACGCCATATGCTGCCAGTAACCTTCGCCCACGGATTCTGGGTGGGAATAGAACAGTCTTTGTAAATAATTCATGGTCTTCACGTTTTGCTCATAAGTAGTAATATAGTGACACGCTTAGATGTGAACAAATTTTGATAATGTCTACAAAATATTACCAATATTGAGAAATTATCCCACAATTTTTAAAATAGTGGGGACAGATCCTTATATTTGTCCCCTGTCCTGAAATCAAAGGAGGCACCCATGGGTGATCTTAAGCTCGGTCTGCAGTTAGGTTATTGGGGCGCTGGTCCAGACCCGCGTTTAGTCGATATAGCACAGGAAGCCGAACGGTTGGGTTATGACGCGGTGTTTACCGCCGAAGCATGGGGCTCGGACGTATTCACGCCACTGGCCTGGATTGGCGCACACACCAGCCGTATTCGGCTTGGCACAGGGATCGCACAAATTTCAGCGCGCGCCCCCACCGCAACCGCTATGGCTGCTCTTTCTCTAGATCACCTTTCAGGTGGCCGCATGATTTTGGGTATGGGGGTTTCTGGCCCCCAAGTTGTGGAAGGATGGTACGGTGCCCCTTTTGGTAAGCCACTGGCTCGCACCCGAGAGTACGTCGACATTGTCCGCCAAGTTCTTGCCCGCCAAGCACCCGTATCGAACGACGGCGAACACTACCCACTACCCTATACAGGTGACGGCGCCTGGGGACTCGGCAAGCCACTTAAATCGATTACTCATCCTTTACGTTCAGACCTACCCATTTTTCTCGGCGCTGAAGGACCTAAGAACGTCGCAATGACTGCCGAGATTGCCGATGGATGGCTGCCCTTGTACTACTCACCTTACCGCCAGGAAGTCTATGCCGACCAAATCGCTCATGCGAAACCCGGCTTTGAAATTATGCAGGGGATATCGGTCATAATTAACGACGATGTCGAAGCCGCCCTTCAACCCTTGAAGCAAAACCTAGCACTCTACATTGGTGGTATGGGTGCTAAATCTAGAAACTTTCATAACGAGCTGGTGAAACGTATGGGTTTCGAAGAAGCCGCGGAAAAAATTCAAGATCTGTTTCTAGCGGGTAAAAAAGACGAAGCTGCCGCCGCCGTACCTACTGAACTTGCCGACGAAATTTCACTGGTCGGTTCAGTTGCTCGAATTCGAGATCGACTGCAGGCGTGGCGCGACACCCCGGTAACCTCTCTACTGGTTTCTACCCGAAATATCGATCAGCTGCGTACATTCGCCGACCTAGTTCTCGGCTAGCCCTCAGACGTTCAGGCGGTCTCGTAGTTTGTAATAAAGAACCGACGGTTCTAAAAACCACGGATCGCCTGAGTAGAAGGGTCTTGTTTGAAACTTCTGCTCAAGGAATGCTGAATTGGATTCATCTCGACCGCAAATGCGTCGACCCATAATCGCACCGCAATAACTCGCTAACGATATGCCGGAACCACAATAACCCATGGCATAGTGCACACCTTCGCGCTCACCAATGTGCGGCAAGGTATCAAACGTGTATCCGACAAATCCCAACCAAGAATGCGAGATCTTAGCGGCTTCCAATTGGGGAAATATCTTACACATCGCCGTGTGAAGTGCCGGAGCGCTGACTAACGGATCTGTTTCTTTCAATGCAACGCGTCCACCGAAGATCATGCGCTGGCCATCTGGTGACAGCCGATAGTAAAAAACTAATTTTCTGGAGTCGCTCATCACCCTGTTGTGCGGAGATATCTCATGCGCGACGGCATCCCCTAGCGGCTCGGTGGCAATGATGTAACTGCCAATAGGGATGACCCTACGCGATAGCCAAGGCGTTACTTTACCAGTGTAGCCATTGGTCGCGATGGCCACATGCTTCGCCTTAACCACCCCTTGGCTTGTGTGCACGACAAAGCCCTGACCAACGGGCTCTATGCGCAATACTGGGCACTGACCTATGGTTGTCGCACCGGCGCTTCTGACTCGCTCAAGCAACGCCAGATGGTAGCGCCCAGGATCTAAGGACGCATGATCAGGGTGAACGACGCCACCGTGATAGTAGTCGGAACCAATTTCACCGCGTTGCTCAGCCCGAGGCACCATATGCCAATCTACCGCCACCTCGCTGGGCAATGATGAAAGATCCTTCGCCATAGTCTCGTAGGTTTTCGTATTGTGAGCCCCAGAGAACCTTCCACAGCGCTGCCAAGCGCACTCTAGCGCTTCATCTCGAATGAACTCATCCAAAAAGTCGAGCGCATTGATGCCTTCGCGCAACAACCTAACAGCAAGATCGTGCCCGTATTGCTTTGCCAAAGATGAGTAACTGCCTTTGACACTGGTAGAAACTTGCCCGCCATTGCGACTACTGCATCCAAAACCCAACGTTTCTGCCTCAAGTACCAAAGTCCCCAAACCATCTCGTGCGGTTTGTAATGCGGCGTGCAACCCGGTGTACCCAGAACCCACCACCACAACATCAACTTCACTCGGAAGCGCGCCGTCGTGACCACCCGGTCTGGGCGAGGCGTCCCACCAGTACGGTTCACTCTTAAAGTCATCTGTTAGCACCTGCTGACTGAACGTTCTAACTGTTAACCCTAGGTACCGGTCCAGTTTGGTGCGCGTTTTTCAGCAAACGCGACAGGACCTTCCTTTGCGTCGTTTGAACTAAATACCTTTTTAGACAACGGTATCTGCATTTTCCACAACGTCTCTTCGTCATATCCTCGAGCGGCGGCTTGTACCAGGGACTTCGAAGCAGCAACAGCCAACGGCGCATTTTCAGCTATGCGTTCAGCCCATCCAATGGCTGCATCTAAGGCACCACCAGGCTCCGTCAGTTCACTTAACATGCCAGACTCAAGGGCAACTTCAGCAGAAATCGGCTCGCCGGTTATGGCCATCTCCATGGCGCGGGTATAACCCACTCGAGCTGGTAGACGAAAGACACCACCCGCAGCCGCGAAGAGCCCGACCTTTACCTCGCGAATACCGATCTTGGCGCCTTTAGAGGCAACCAACAAATCGCAGGTCAACGCAATTTCACATCCGCCAGCTAGAGCGAAGCCTTCGATTGCCGCTATGAGCGGCTTCGAAGCACCCGACTGAATAAAAGTTGTCAGCGGTCCAATGTCCTCGCCGCGTGCAAATGCTTTTAGATCCATGCCGGAACAGAATCCTCGACCGTTACCCGTAATTACCCCAGCCGTTAACGAGTCATCCTCGTCGAGTTCCCTAACCGCATTGAGCAATCCGTTCGAAAGTGCACCGTTAATGGCGTTCATTGCTTGAGGGCGGTTAAGCGTAATAACCATGACTCTGCCTCTGCGTTCAACCAAGACCGCCTGTTCTTCTTCGCTCATTTTTTTTGCTCCTATTGTAATAATTCCAATGATTGATCATGACATAACTACTTTGTTGAGGCACGAGTGACAGTCAGCAGGTACCAAGTACATGTGCCTAGTTCATCCACCTAGTTCATCCGATTAGATCGAGAAGGGCTTGCGTGCAATCGCCGTAAACTCAGCAGCGTTATCAGAGGTAATAGAATCGGCTGGTCCTAGCAAGTTAAAATACCGGTCTGACCACCAAGGTGCTGCTAGATCGACCGCTTCGTCGACCACTTCAAAGTGCTCGCAGGTAAGCAGTTGACGATATTCATGCGCTGATTTCTGTTCAATACTGGGGTGCCGAAAAAATGTTCTGACCCACCACCGTTGCAAAAAGCTATCGCAGGACTCTGACACCATCAATAGCCCGCCAGGTTTTAACACCCGATAAATTTCAGCCAAGGCACGCGATTGGTGTGTTAGGTGGTGCAGCAGCTGGTGACAAAATACCACATCTACACTCTCGGCCTCCGCCGACAGTGCATAGATCGTACCTTCGTGAACGTTGATACAGGCACTAGATCCAACGCTTTTCTGACGTGCTTCGTCCACCAGTATTGCGTCGATATCAATGCCGATAATTTCGCGAGGCCTGAATGCCTGAGCCAACAATTCCAAAGCCGCACCACCACCGCAACCTACATCGAGCACCACGCCACCAGGTGATGGTCTCAGATTCGCCTGCTCACTCAGTCGTTCTAAGCACCATATCGCTTCTTGAACCACGAAACGCCGCCACATATTGAGGCTGACAAACCACTTCCCAAACACAGTTTCACTAACCCAAGGCAACGATTCAGTCGTTTGGGGCGGTGCGTTCCGGGTAGTATCGTGCTTAGATTCCACAGTCGAATTATAGTCAGGGCATGAGTATTAGGATCGCAAATAGTACATCAATTTTCAGCCACACAATCTTTTTGTCGGTGCTAGAAGTTGCTCCTTTATCACTATTTTTAACGCTCAGGCTTTTGTTGGATGAGGCGCAACACGATTACTGGTTCTGGGTTTATGTTATCCCGAGTGCCATTGCCTTACCTGGCTTGTACTTTCTTCTTCGCCAGGTACGCCCACTCAATCGTTTACTGCTGGGTATAGATTTGTACCTAGTCTTAGGTGCGATCGCCCAACTAGCGTACATCGATAAAATCAACGACGTTTATGGCGTGATGGAGGAGACAGCTCTGCTTATATTCATGGCTGCTGTAGGCCTTTTTTGTGTAGTGCGCCGAGTCCCATTTATTGCCCTTCCAGCTGAATCTAAAGTGGCTAACATTGAGCTCAAGTCCATCGCTCTATGGACGACAAGCATCGCCATGGCAGCACTCTCGTTTTGGCGCGAAGATCTCTTTTACTACCACGAAGCAATTCCGTTTCTTTTGCTTTTTGGTCTAAATAGTCTACTCAGCAGGCAACGAACCCTGTCAACGTAAGGATGGTCATCGGCACCGTTGTCGATAGAAAATATCCAACCTGGCACCCACAACGCCACCCATAAAACAACCTTTGCGCCATGAAACATGGCATAGTCCTTCCTTTATTCAATCACACCACGTGTTCCCCAGGGAGGCAACCATGGCCGAGACGATGATGGCATTTCCAGAGCTCCGACATCCGTTCGATGCATCACTAATACACCCAGCAGGCAGCGCAACGGTGCTCTACCAAGGCAACACCACCACCCTCGAAACCACTGGCTCCGGTGAGAGTCTATTGATTTCTGCTGAAGACTTAACGCGCATCAATGGTTTCGTGCTGAAACCTGAGGGCGCCTGCTTCGGCGATTTATGCATCCCGCTCAACGGCAGCGTTTTGGTCGAGCAAGACAACCAGAGTTGGTTCGATCTTACGGCCTTTGCGGATCTACTTGAGCAACCCTATGTGGTGGACACCGAAGCCCGCGTCTGGAGCTTCGCCGAAATGCCCGCCAAACGTGAAAGTATGATGGTAGATGCCAAGGCACCAAATTTCGAAGTAGTGGATCGACAGGGCAATGTCATTCGAATGGCTGACTTCAAAGGGAAGAAGGCACTGATTGTCACCTGGTCATCCTGGTGAGGATGCTTCCTTGATGTGCCCGTGTGGCAACAATTGTTTGAAGAAGTAAACGATCCTAATTTCGTCATCATCTGCGCGGCAGAAGACACGGGTGGTGAGGCTGCGGCTGGACCCATTTTCGATGCAGCTAACGCTACATTTATTCAAATCGTAGACGCTGATCACCGCATAAGCAGCGCTTTCAACTTTGTAAACGTGCCTTCGGCGGCATGGGTTGATGAGACCGGAACGATTGTTCGAATTGATGAAGGCACCTATTCAAAAGTGCACGAATTCGGTGAAGGCGAACAGAAAATCTCCTTCGGCACCGACGTTTATACACCAGCAGTTAAAGACTGGGTCGCCAACGGCGCCAATAGCAAGCACGTGCAGACGGCTGAGACAGTGACTGGCAACATCCGCCCGCACACAAACGATCAACTCAAAGCGGACGCCGCGTTCTGCCTTGGCAACCTGTTCCGCGCGCACGGCCAAAGCGAGCGAGCTGACCACTATTGGGCGCTCGCGCGTACGCTGAACCCAGACAGTATAAACTTCATTCGCCAAGACTTGACGCTCACCGAAGAAGGATCGGCAGGAGAGACCTTTCAAAAATTAAGGGGCGAATACATAAGCCAAGGCAAAGATTATTACCGCCCCTTAGATGTCTAGCACTGGGACAAGTTATGTGAGCATGGTGTGTGAACGCACCATGCGAACATCACTATGAACGTAAATAGCAGTCGCACTGGCGACCCATTGTTTTCTTCACGCAAAGTCCTCGTCAACTTCCTAATCCTTGTCGCCTGCTCACAATTCGCTTTTTCTGTTTTGGCTATGAAAGGCGCACTACTGCCACAAATGCTCGAATTGTGGCAAATCTCGAAAACCCAGTTCGGTCTGTTGATGACGATCTATGGGATTGTGCACAACGTCTTCTATCTTTGCTTGGCTTGGGCTCAAGACAGGTTTTCACCTCGCGTGTTGATTCCTGTAAACATGGTGTTGGGCGGCATTACAACTTTCTACCTGGGCAAAACAACCGATTTCGCGACACTCTGTTTTCTATTCGTCATGTTGTCATTGTGGTGTGAAGGCGCATTCTGGCCCGCTGTACTTTCTGCCGTGCGAAAGTCCACTACAGATACCAATCAGGGGAAAATCTTCGGCCTTCTCGAAGGCGGCCGAGGTGGCATTGAGCTTCTGCAGAACGCTCTGACTGTGGGTTTATATACGGCACTCGGCTATAGCGTATTGGGACTGGAGGTCGCGTTTATGGTCAATGCAGTCATTATGATCATTCTAGGTATCGTCGCTTGGTTTTTACTGCCTTCCAAAACGCTGCTAAAAGCCGACCCAAATACCAAGTTAGCGAACACCGAAGTGTTCGCTGGTATGAAAACAACGCTGTGTCTTCCAGAAGTTTGGTTGGCAGGTATCGTCGGATTTACAGTCTTTTTTGCATACACCTCCATGCCATTTTTCCTCACCTACCTATCGGACCTACACGCGCTGCCGGTCCTTGCTATCGCGATCTTCGGCATCATTTCAACATCAGGCGGTAGGATTGGCGTAGCACTCCCAGCAGGTTTTATCGCCGACGGATTACTGGGTGGCGCAACAGGCGGCATGCGCCTTGGTTTGGTCTTAGTCGCTGTTCTTGGCTTTGTTATGGCTACGCTTCCAGATACTGACGGTTATGCGTGGTTGGCGATGCTCACTATGATGGGGTTGTCTATTCTCTTTTTCTTTATGCGGGCTTTGTATTTCGCACCATTTGGTGAAATGGGATTACCACCGCGATTCTCCGGATCTGTCATGGCTGTAGCTGCCTTCATAATCTACCTACCGACTTCCTTCGCCTATCTGCTTTGGGGGTTTCTGTTAGACAGTAATCCAGGCGTTGATGGCTACCAATATTTGTTCGGCGTGCTGACAATCGTCACGCTGGTTGGTGCGGCCATCGCCCATATTCTCAAGCGCAGAATGAATGAAGGCTTAGCTATTAAAATTGCCAACAAAATCGATAAGCTCGACCAATCCTTGGGGCTGACAGGCAAAGAAAAAACACTGAGCGAACTGATCGACGCACCTATTGAACAAACGCGGTAAGCAAACCGCAGAAATTCCCCGTTCTTACAAGCTCAAAACTGCTTTGGCAATGACATTTCTCTGAATTTCGTTGGAGCCACCGTAAATGGAGGCCGCGCGGCCAAAGTTATAGTCACTGACAGCACGGATGGTGAACTCAGGACCGATTGCACCCTCATTGCTTGGATTCTTAATAACCGCCAATTCGGAAGGCAGCGCGTAATAGGCACTTGCTTCAACTCGGAGCGATTCTAGAGATTGTTGCAACTGTGTTCCGAGAATTTTCAGCATCGACGATTCTTCGCCAGGGTGACCACCGCCTTCAAGCGCCTTGAGTATTTGCGCTTCTGTTTGCGCCAGCGCATAAAGCTGAATTTCTGATGCGTTGAGCCGCGATGTAAACGCTTCTTCATCACAAAGACGACTACCGTCACTACTGGATTCGGTACGGCTAATCTCTCGCAAGGACTCGATTGCCCGTTGCGATGAAGCAACACCGGCAATACCAGTTCGTTCATGGCCAAGCAGGAACTTTGCATACGTCCATCCCTTGTTCTCTTCACCAACCCGGTTAGCAATGGGTACTCTGACGTCAGTAAAATAGACCTCGTTCAGGTGATGCAGACCGTCTATGGAAACAATGGGTTTTACTTCAACGCCAGGTGTGGCCATGTCTATCAGCAAAAAACTGATTCCCTGCTGCGGTTTAGAAGAACCATCTGTCCTTACTAGAGCAAAAATCCAATCTGCCTGGTGCGCGTTGGTGGTCCAGATTTTTTGACCATTCACAACGTAATTATCGCCATCGCGCACGGCACTGGTTTTCAATGAAGCCAAATCAGAACCGCTACCCGGTTCTGAATACCCTTGGCACCACCAAACACTGCCATCGAGGATACTCGGCAGGTGTTGCTCTTTTTGGGCATCGCTACCATAGGTGTAAATCACCGGGCCAACCATGCCTATTCCAAACGGCATAATCATCGGTGCGCCCGCCAGCGCTAATTCTTCGGACAATATGTGCTTTTGGGACTCACTCCAATCGGTACCGCCGTACTGAGAAGGCCAGTTCGGTGCAATCCAGTTTTGCTGATAAAGAGAATTGTGCCATTGCGTACCAGACGATCGGTCAATCCCAAAACCAAGTTGACCCGCAGCAACCAGCTCTGGGGTCAGTTTACTGACAATAAAGTCGCGCACTTGTACACGAAAGCTTTCGAGCTCGGTCATAATTTCACCATCTTTTGTCTGCATTGGGGAGGCATGCTACGGTCCCATCATCATAAGATCTAAGTTTTCCATTTACATGTTATTTTTCTACGAGTTTTTTTAGTGAAAGTGCTTATCGCCGGTGCCGGTATAGGTGGCATCACCACGGCTCTTTGCCTTGCCCAATCGGGTCACGCGGTAGAGATTTTTGAGCAAGCCTCTGAACTGAGCGAAATTGGCGCAGGCATACAGCTTTCGCCAAACTGTACTCGCGTACTACATCATCTCGGTCTGGAAAACGCGCTCCTCGAACATGCCTTTTTACCCCAGGGAACCGAGTTTCGCGCGTGGAAAACGGGACGAACTATTTCATCACGCCCCCTGGGTAAAGATGCGGTGGCACGTTACGGATTCCCCTACTACCACATACACCGTGGCGACTTACTGGGCGTGCTCGCTGCAGCCACCAGACAGACACCTGCAATCACTCTAAATTTGAATACTCGAATCGAGGGCTTTGCAGAGCAAAATCAACAGGTTCAAATTCAGACAAACGATCAAAACTTCAGTGGCGATCTATTGATAGGCGCTGACGGTATCCACTCAGTAATAAGAACGGGTCTTTGGGGAGAAGAACAACCTGTCTTCACTGGCAACATCGCATGGCGTGCACTTGTGCCAGCAGAAAAACTGCCTCCCGACCTCATCCGTCCCATGTCTACAGCTTGGTGGGGACCTCAAAAGCACTTTGTCCATTATTACGTTCGTGGCGGCAGCATGGTCAATTGCGTGTGCGTTGTTGAAAAAACCGGTTGGCAAGTAGAGTCGTGGAACGAACAAGGCGATTATGAAGAATTAAAGTCTGACTTCACCGGCTGGCACAGCGATATCCAACTACTCATCGACCGTGCCGATGGCGACTCTCTGTTTAAGTGGGCACTGTTCGACCGTCCGCCGATGAACGCATGGGGTAAGGGGCGTGTCACTCTACTCGGTGACGCCTGCCACCCAACTTTGCCTTTCATGGCCCAAGGTGCTGCCATGGCAATAGAAGACAGCGCCGTCCTGGCCGCCTGTCTCAACGAAGGGGACGACGTCACCCTTAACCTCAAACACTATGAAAATCTCAGACGCGCCCGTACCGCCGGGATCCAGAACGGGTCTCGCCGCAACGCTCGAATCTTTCACCTAAGCGGCATTCCAGCATGGCTGCGTAACCGTGCCGCGAGCAGGGCTGGTGGCAAGACAATGGATGACCTGTTTTCCTATAACGCGCTCGATGCAAACAAGCGAGATCCAGTTAACTAATGAATGGAGGCGATATGTCTGAAGACAACTTTTCCCTATCCGAAGCGGTTTATAACTGCCGCGCAATGCGTCGAATCAAGACTGACGATGTACCAGAAGCGCTTCTACTGAAATTGATCGATGCCGCTAATCAGGCGCCGTCAGGGTCTAATTCTCAAAATGCTCGCTGGATTGTGGTTAGAGACCCAGTGATCAAACAGGCGCTGGCCGATCAGAATCGTGAGCACGCCGGCCCCTACATTGCAGCCGACGTTGCCAACCCACGCTCACCAAAGCAGAAAAGAATGCTCGACGCTGTAGTTTGGCAACTAGAACACATGCACGAAATCCCAGCCCTCATTGTGGCCTGCTTCGACTATCCTGAAAAAGTCGAAGGGCTAGGTGTCTATCGAAGCGCCGGATCCGTTTGGCCGGGCATCCAGAACATATTACTCACCGCCCGTTCACTGGGACTTGGTGCGGCACCAACAACCCTTGCATTGCGCGACCAGGATGCAGTTCGCAGAATCCTTAAGCTACCCGAGACCTTTGCTGCCCTATGCCTAATACCAGTAGGTTACCCCGCAGGTAAGTTTGGCCCCGTTGTACGCAAGCCGCTCGAAGAGATCATGCGCTTTGATAGCTGGGAGGCCAGAATAGATTCGTAACTTGCAAGGCATTGGTTTCAGCGTGCAGGCTTTGACCAGCGCCGGCCCAATCCTGGAGATCTAGGGGTGTTCAAGAACGTTACGATCCAATGCATCGCCGCGATCAACACCAAATCCTGTTGGTCGGCAAAACGATTGCTTAGCGCCACACCGCCAAAAAATGCGCCCAAACACCAGTACCATTTCCAACGCAGCGTAAAATAGTGCGCAAGACCAAAGACTAAGTTCACAGCAATCACCGCCTGCCAAAAGCCAACCCCTTCGCCGATAACGTAGTACGGCAACGCTGCTCGAAAGACCCACTCCTCCCAGAATGATAGCGCCCCCAGATAAGCAACCCAAACCAACTGGTTGAGTCGAAAGTTGCCATTTATGTAACGCGTAAACCCAATCAGTGCTATGAAAACGGCAACTAGACTAATGAGGTACAACTGGGGTTGTTCCAACAAGCCAGCCAGACTCGCGGCAAGCAGCTCCCGAGTTGGCGGGAACAACAGACAAACCACTCCCAGCAAAGCACCCGGCAGGCCATGCCTAAGTACCACGCTACGGAAAGAATCTAGCCTATTACCCGTAAAATCGGGTGGCCGTTGAAGGGGTGTGGCGTTTATGTTGTAGAATCCGTTAATTCGCTACGATCTTTTTCATTCGAATGTAGCCGGTAAAAAGGAACCTTATCATGACCAACGAAACCATTCTCCCCACCGTACTGACGCCAGAGCTTGAAGCGGGACTAAACAAGTTGGCCACAGCAACGCTGACCCATCAATTACAGCAACGTGGCATTCGCTCTACTTTTCTCTCGGGACTAAAGCCCTTACACCCTAACAAGCGCATGGTCGGTCGCGCGCGCACATTACGCTACGTTGCCCTGCGAGAAGACCTTCAGAAGCATTACCACGGTGGTTTTAATGCTCAAAAACAGATCGTTGAAGCTACTGAAGAAGGCGACGTATTAGTCATCGAAGCGCGTGGTATAGCCGACGCTGCGACCATCGGCGATATCTTTGCAACACGCGTCTTTGCACTCGGTGGCCGCGGTGTGGTCACAGACGGCGCGTTAAGAGACACGCCTGCTATAAAGGCCATTGGCGAACCCGTGTATCACTTCGCCTCGCACGGCGCGACACTTGGACGCCAACATATGCCCTTCTCTACTGATGAACCCATCACCTGTGCCGGTGTTTTCGTGGTCCCTGGTGATATTGTTGTGGGCGACGGCGAAGGGGTTGTGATTATTCCCGTCGCGTTAGTTGAGGAAGTCGTTAGGGATGCTCTGATTCAGGAAGAAAAAGAAGATTTCGCACTGGAGCGCGTCGCGGCTGGCGAATCAACCGTCGGACTTTTTCCGCTGAGCAAAGAGCGCACCCCAGACTTTGAAGCATGGCAGGCTGCCCAGAAAGACAAAGTGTAACAATCGAGAATATCCGAGGACAACGATGAGCTCACGCAAAAGTATTACAATCGATGGACTGAGTCACCTCACCGCGATTCCAGTCGCAACCCGCATAGGCCCTTTGTTGGTTTCAAGCGTGGTCGCACCCTTCAATCCTGGCACCCGAGATGTTCCAGAGACTGTGGATGAACAGTATGCCAACATTTTTCGACACGTCGGCTTAATGCTTGAAGAAGCCGGGGGCGACTGGAGTCATATCGCGAAAATGGAATTTTGGACGCCAACTTCAGACCGCGGGGCGCTGGACCCGCATTGGCTAGCCAAGTTTCCAGACGAGACCTCTCGTCCCTCACGACATACTCACGTCGGACAAGGTACGTCTGCCCGAGCAAGCTTCATTGCCTATATCGAGTAGCCCAAGGTCAGGCCGCCCATATTGAGAAAGCCACAAATTAGGTGCACGATAGATACGCAATAACCCCGCGAACAAACAAGAACCCTAAGCAGGATAATCATATGAAACTTCTCCTAAGCCATCGCATCAAAGCATGTGGCGTTACACTACTTCTTGGCATGATGCTCAGCCAGTCAGCCATGGCAAACCACCACGAAAGCCCCGCATTCGCAAAAGACGATCGCCCAGAAGGCGACTACGAACAGCACAAGGCAAGAAAAGCAGAGGCCGTGCTGGCATTTACTGGCATCGCAGCTGGTATGACTGTTATTGATATGGAAGCGGGTGGTGGCGTCTACACCGAAATATTCTCTAAAACTGTGGGTGCCGAAGGCACAGTGCACATGCAAAACCCTCCCTTGTTCGACAACTTTTCCGGCGACGCGATAAAGGCACGGGTAGCAGACAATCGTTTGGCGAATGTTGAACCTATGCGTACCGCGTTCGATACCTTACCGGTAGCAGACGCAAGCGTTGACGTCGTAACTTGGTTCTTGGGTCCGCACGAGCTGTGGTTTTATCCTGATGGCGTCGAAAAAGGCATCTTAGGGAACCCCGACAAAGCCTTTGTTGAAATCGCCCGCGTGCTAAAAAGTGGCGGTCACTTTGTTGCACTTGATCATAAAGCTGCCGCCGGCGCTGCAGCAGAAACTGGAGGCACCACTCACCGTATCGATAAGGCGATAGTTGTGGAACGTGCCAAAGCGGCTGGACTAAAGCTCGTGGAAGAAAGCGATGTGCTCGCGAATTCTGATGACGACTATGCAAAGAACGTCTTTGATCCAATAGTACGCAGAAAAACAGATCGCTTTTTAGTGAAGTTTTCTAAGCCTTAACCCAGTGCAAATTGGAGCATGAAGTAAAAAATCACGGCTAGCCCAGCACCGACTGGCAAAGTGATGATCCACGACATAAATATGTTTCGGATCACCGCCAGATTCAATGCTCCAATACCGCGCGCGATACCCACGCCGAGTACCGCGCCTACCAAGGTATGAGTGGTTGAGATGGGCAGCCCTGTTCCGCTGGCAACAACTACCGTTGTTGCAGCTGCCAGAGTTGCGGCAAATCCGCGACTTGGGGTCAGCTCAGTAATTCGATTACCCACCATGGCCATCACGCGCCGACCAAAGGTAGCAAGTCCAACAACGATGCCTACGCCTCCTAGCAACAGCACATAGATTGGTACCGGAGATTTCTGGCCTATTTCACCACTATTGACGATGGATACAATCGCCGCTACCGGACCTATGGCGTTAGCCACGTCGTTCGATCCGTGCGCAAAGGCCATAGCACAGGCGGTGACCACCATAAGTACGATAAATATTCTTTCTACGTTTGCGAACGCAAATTCTTGAAGTTCGGGCACTTTGGCTTGAGGTAAGCGACGAATAAAATATATGCCGACTATGGTAATCAAAATGGCGATACCAACAGAAGCCAACACGGCTTCACCACCACTGACTTCAAGGCCTACGTGCTTGAGCCCTTTTAAAAAGGTGACTAAGGCAATAATTACAGCGGTCAAGAAAATGTAGACCGGAACAAATTTACGCGCTTCTTCTTCCGGGTTATCACGTTCAAAAATCAGCTTCTGGACGGAAGTAATTAGAAGGAACGCGATCATGCCCGAGATCAAAGGTGAAACGACCCAACTCGCCGCAATTGTACCCAATTTGCCCCAATAAACTGCGTCCATACCCACTGCGACCAGGGCAAAGCCAACAATCGCGCCGACGATAGAGTGTGTTGTTGATACCGGCCACCCGAACCGAGATGCTACCGTTAGCCAGACAGCCGCTGACAGCAAGGCTGCGAGCATGCCAAATACCATGACATTGGCATCT
>JBNMMV010000016.1:0-27837 GCA_051270205.1 Limisphaerales bacterium | reverse complement strand
CCAATACCGTTTGTGCTGTTTTTGATCAAAAGTCGAGTTGGTTTAAGGCCGCGCGCAAAGCTGAGAAACGATGGGGGATACCGGTGGCAGTAGGCATGGCGTTTCTGAACCGAGAGTCCAGCTACGTTGCCAATGCCAAACCGCCGAGACGAAAGTTATTGGGGTTGGTCCCTTGGACCCGACTGTCGTCAGCCTATGGATATGCTCAGGCAACAGATGAAGCGTGGCAGGACTATGACAAGGCGACACGAAGGTGGTTCATTGACCGTGATGATTTTGATGACGCCATCGATTTTGTGGGTTGGTACAACCACCGCTCTCACAAGATGTTAGGCATTGCCAAAGATGATGCCTTTCATCTATATCTTGCCTATTACACCGGTCTAACGGGCTATAGATCGGGTGTTTGGCGAAACTCTCCGACCATTAAAGGTTATGCGAACAAAGTAGTGCGTCAGACGAACGAATACCGCGCTCAACTTAAACGCTGTTCGTAAATTTATCTCGACTTACCATTCTGTCAACACCACGACGGCTAATGGTGCCATGACCACCTAAGACTGGATAACCCAATGGCACGTGTGCTGCGGTATGCCAATCTTCGGGTATGTCCAGAAGTGTTTTGACCTTCGGCTCCTCCATGCACAACAAGGTAGTTAACACGCAGCCTAAGCCTTCGCTGCGGGCCGCTAGAAGCAGATTCTGCACAGCAGGGTAAATGCTGCCGCCGCCCACAACACTGGGCCGATTTTGAGTTTCATCGGTTATGGTGATGTGGCTTGGATTGAAGCAGAAAACACAAATGACCGGAGCCTCATGTAGATGCGTGGCCAAATAGGTGCCCGATTCTAGAGCGCGGCGAGAACTTTCCGCCTGATCCGGAGACATTTGTTGCATGTGTGCTTCGTAACCGGGAATGTAGGTTTCCCAGTGGGGTCGGTAAAGGTCCTCTAGCCCTTGTTTGAGCTCAGGATCCTGGACCGCGACAATATGCCAGGATTGATGGTTACCGCCGGTAGGCGCCCAAGTGGCGGCGTTGAGGACCCGCTCGAGTACCTCCTCGGGTATAGGGTCTGGTCGAATGCGTCTAACCGCGCGTAAGGTCGACATTGCCTCATATAATTCCACTAGTAGCTCACACCCATGCCTGCGCGTACGTCATTGTTGACGCCGTACTGAGGAATGGGATAGCGCAGACCATTGCGTGATAGGGCATCTAATCCTTGAATGATCTTAGGTAGGAAATGCGGCGGTATCGCCATCAGTAGTTCATCTTCCATAACACCTCCGTAGCGACGTTCAGCGAAACAAGGCAGTGATAGACTGGGTTCGCCAGTAGCCAATGCGCGGCCCCATGAATCTGCGCATGAAGACTCGCCGACACAGCCCCAGTCGAGCTTCTTATAGCCGGTCCATTGCAAACCGTTGATGAACAAAATCATTTGTGCTGGCGTTGCGTAGATGAGGCAGATATCTGGAGGATTGAGGCGCCCAGCTGCCAGCGGGCTGACGGCCATGGCCTCATATTGGCCAGCAGGTACGACATCCATTGCTGCCTGATGGGCCGCAGCGTCTTCTGCTGTGCCATACCAGACGCCGTTCATTCTATCGCCAGACAGCCATTCTTCTGAACGTGGATGAAGTCCGATGACGGTTGAACATTGAGCGCCGACTAGGTCTTTGGCGGTGATCCCGACTGTCCAGCCATTGCGTGATGCTTGGCCTACGATTTGGTCGGTTGTATGGACGTCTTTCGGTCGTCGAATGCGTGGGATGGCCGCCATCTCATCTTCTGTGGCGAAGAGTTTCATACCAATAGGCGTCGTACGAAGCCTTAATAGTCGGTTTAAGTCTTCGACAATTGCGGTGCCATCAAAGCTCGAGAGGTCGGTCGTAATTATATCGGTCATACGTGCTGCTCCATAAATTCAAAACACAGTTTTCCAAGGCGTTGTGGTTCATCGTAATGAATCATGTGCCCGGAATGTTCAAGCCAGTGGTGGCGAGCGTCTTTAAAACAGGCGATACGGTTTTCCATTTCGCCTTCTGCAAACTTTCCGCTGAAATTATCACCCCCCATTGCGTGCCCCCAATACTCGTGGGAATGGATACCAGACACAAGCAGTGTTGGCGAATTGACCTGCCGCCAGAATTTTTTGTTTTCATCCGTCGAGGCACCAATGAATGCGCTATTCGCGCGAAAATCAAAAGCCCAACGCCAGCCATTTTCATGGGGAACAACAAGGTGCGGAACTAAAGCCTGGGCAACATCAGGTTGCAATCGAGGGTTGTTTCGCTGCAGGCGACGCTGCACTTCTTCAAAATCGACCATAGTCCGAGTTTTTATAGGTCTGAACCGCTCAAGCATTCCGCGATAGGCAACTACCTCTTGGGTGTCATCGCCTTCGTAAGGGCGGACTGGCGGACCTAGGCCTTCAGCGATTATCAGCGTGTCAACGTTTTCAGGATATAAGGCTGCGTATTTTGCGGCCACATGCCCGCCAAGGCTGTGCCCAAATAGCGAAAATTTGCCATCGACAAGCTGTTCGACAGTGTCATGCAGGTCCAAAATGAAATTAGCCATGCCGTAAGCAGCAGACCACTGACTCTCGCCGTGGCCGCGTAAGTCTGGAAGCAATATTCGATACTTTGAAGGCGGAAAGTTTCTCTCGAAGGCGGGCACAAGTGATTGAGCCGAGTCTCGTAACCCATGCATACATAGCAGCGTGTGTTCAGCCGAGGCGGAGCCGATCTCTAAGACGTTTAGTGTTATTTCTTGGCTAGTGACTGACAGGTTTTTGATGGCTGAGATCTCGTCTCTGGATTTTCAATGTTAGCCTAACCTCTCTGAGAGATCCGTTCTACTCAGCGTCGCGAATAGGTATCATGCCTGTCGTGGAACAGAACCTTAAATACTTTTTGGTAGCGATCCTGGGCATAGGGGTGATCGGATTTCTCCTACTCCGGCTCATCGGCTATCCGCTTATTCACCTAGCATTCCTTGACCCGAATCGGGATGCGCCAATGTGGATAATGCAAGGTACACCCGCTGGTGAACTCGTTACTGTGCAAGGCGTTCAAGCCAACGAATGGCTGGCAACTTATGGTGCTGTTTTTGCAGGTGGCTACGAGCTGCAGTTTCTCGCTGAGGGGCAAGCTCATCCCGGTGGCGATGTAGCGATGGTCTATTTCGACCAAGCCAAGAACATTGTGCGTGCGCTAACCGACAGTGAATATCCGTTATCCCTAGAACCGAACGGACGAATTATCGGCAGTTATGAGCCTTTGCCAAAGCCGCTACCTGCTGTTCTAATTGTTTGGTTGGCCAAGCGTTCACACGACCAAGTTGTCAGCCCGTTTGGCTTGGTAGAGGCGCAACAAGAACCTCGCGCACCCATTGTTTGGCAGGCTAAGCCGGTGGTCCTGGCTGATGATACAGCTGCTGACTCAGGTGGTGAAACAGGTGCTGATGCATGGGACGACATGATGATCATGGGGTTTAGTGACACATCTGCTGCAACCCAGTGGCTAACCGCGCGTGAAACAAAGTTGGTTCGAGAATTGGTTCGCGCGCGAACGGTGGCACTAAATGTTGCGGTGTTATGTCATCGGGAGACAGCGCGTTGCAACGACACGCTGCCAGAATGACGCCGCGTCAGGATGACGCCGCGTCAGGATGACGCGACTTCATCTACGCCAGTTGAAAAAGCTCACGGTTCGAAACTCTTCAAATTCACCAAGGTTAGGCTGCGTGAGTGCCTCCATTCTGTGAGTCCGGGTAAACTCTGAGTCCTCAACATCAACGATTCGAGAGTCAGCGATTATCATACTTGTGGTGTGCAGCTTAGCTGTCTCGATGAGAGCGAAATTGGAGCGGTCATAGAGGACGTCTGCCATAAGTAGAACGTCTACCTTGATGGGTAGACAGGCAAGTGATTCGATCACGATGACCTCAACTTTGTTTATCCGAGCGTTCGCGGTTGTAGCGTCTTGGGCCATTGGGTCTATGTCGCATGCAAACACCGTTTTGGCCCCAGCAAGGCTAGCTGCAACGGCAACTACACCTGAACCCGAACCAAGATCGACAACCACTTGATTGTGGACAATGTCCGGGTTTTCAAGCAGCCAACGGGCGGTTGCGAGCCCGCTTCCCCAGCAAAATGCCCAATAAGCTGGCTCAGCAATGGCTGCTGCCATAACTTCTGGTGCTAATGGACCTGTTTGGTAGTCTGAATTAATCAACATTAAGCGCATGCCCATTAGATTTGGTATGGCAACTATGTCGATGCGCGCATCGGGCAGGGTTTTGTTTAGATTGCGCTCCACACTCGCGCGGAGCGATTCGGTGCTGATTATTCTAGGTCTTTACGTAGCGTCTTACCCACACTAACCCAATAATTCCTAAGCACAAGATCAATAGAACGGAAAGGTCGAAGGACCCTGCTGCTGTAGTACTTTCCCCCACAGCAGAGCCTTCTAAGGTCGACTCAATGACAACGCCTTCTACAACGTTTGTCACTACGGCACTTGCCTCGAAGCCTGGGTTATCTGCCCAGGTTGGTGCAATCCAAGCTGATATGCAGATGGTTAGTGTGAAACAAAGTTTGAGTAACGGACTATTTCGCACAATTTTGGCTTCTCGATCAGTACAGTTGTTATATTAAGTGCGACGCACGTCACATGATGCAGTTGGCATGTATAGTTTGTAACGAATATGTAGATTCGGGAAGTAGCGCTAGGAAGTGGATTCAAGACCGCCTGCCGCGTTAAACTCGACTTTCTGTAAGGACTCTGCTTTTATTGCAGGTTCGATTTAGACAAAAATGGAGGGGACAACCGTAATGCCCATGATACTGAACGAAGAGCAAACGATGCTCAAAGACAGCGCGAAAGACTTCTGCGCGAATAGTGCGCCTATATCTCAATTGCGCGAGCTTCGTGATACTGACAATGCCGATGGCTTCGATCGCGGCACATGGGGATCAATGGTTGAACTTGGCTGGGCTGCAATACCTTGGAGCGAAGACCATGGCGGTCTGGCTTTTGGTTATAAAGGCCTGGGTGTAGTGACTGAAGAAACAGGGCGGACCTTAGCTGCCAGCCCTTTGTATGCCACTGTATGGGTGGGTGGTACCGTTATTAATATGGGTGGAAGCGATGCGCAAAAAACTGAGCTTTTACCTAAGGTCGCTGCAGGAGAAATTTTGCTGTCTCTGGCCCTAGAAGAAGGCCATCGTCACCAGCCTTATCGCATTGCCACCACAGCGACTGCCAGCGGTGAAGGCTATGCAATATCCGGCAACAAAACCTTCGTCCTAGACGGTCATGTCGCTGACCAGCTTATCGTTGCAGCTCGTACCTCGGGTGATGCAAACGACAGAGAAGGAATTAGCCTCTTTTTGGTCGCCAGTGACGCCAGCGGTGTTGAGGTGACACGTACTAAGATGGCAGATTCGCGTAACGCATCCAATATTAGCTTTAGCAATGCTCAAGGTACGCTGCTTGGATCGTTGAATGAAGGCGCTGATGTGCTCGACCCGGCTTTGGATGTAGCGCGCATAGGCCTTGCGTCAGAAATGCTCGGCAGTTTGCAGGAATGTTTTGAACGGACCGTTGAATACTTGAAAGAACGAAAGCAGTTTGGCGTGGCTATTGGCTCTTTTCAGGCGCTGAAGCATCGAGCAGCAAATATGTTCTGCGAAATTGAGCTGTCGAAGTCTTGTGTGTTGGAAGCTTTGACCGCACTAGACGAAGGACGAGATGTCGGCGAAATTGCTAAACTGGCGAGCCTCACTAAGGCTAAAGTAGGCGAGACATTCAATTTGGTCTCCCGCGAAGGCATTCAAATGCATGGCGGCATAGGCATGACCGATGAATTCGATATTGGTTTCTTTATTAAACGCGCAGCGGTTACCGAGCAGACTTTTGGTGATGTAAATTATCACCGTAATCGTTACGGCGAACTCGAAGGCTACTAGCCATCGGCCTACGGGCCTATTTAGGTATGCCGATGACGTGACCCACTTGAGGTGGAATCGCTAAGTCGGCATGGGCCTGCTTCAAGTCTTCTAACTTCGCCAAAACTTCCTCAGGAAAAGGTGCAGAGCGTCTGCTCTGCATGTCTACATGCATGCCAATCTGCTCTGACGTCGCAGCGATATACCCCTCCTTTTTATGCAAGAGCTGTTCGAAAAAGTGGACCCGTTTGTGATCATAGTCGAGCAACTGAAAGCGCACTTCTAAGCCGTCCCCTAAAGACAACTCTTGCAAATAGCTGACGTGTACTTCCATGGTGAAGCAAGATCCAATCCCGCTCTGGGCGTAGGACTCACCGATACCTAAGAAATCGTAAACGTAGTCAACGCCGTGATCAAAGATGACGTTGTAGTACGCCATGTTCAAATGGCCGTTGTAGTCGATCCAATCTTCTATCACCATCTCTTCAGGGCATACGATTGGAGCGCCCAGTTCGAGTGAGAGTGGATGGGAGAGTGGATGGGAAGGTTGACGAGTGGACGGGTGAGTCATTGAGTCCTTGCCTCATATGTTTGTAGTATTGGTGTAAGCTAGCATTAAATTGGGGAGAGGGCAGCATCATGAACGGAGCAGAATCACTGATTCGGGGATTAGTGGGCGCCGGTGTAAACGTTTGTTTTACCAATCCGGGCACTTCGGAAATGCATATGGTTCAGGCCATTGATGGTGTCGCTGACATGCGCGCGATATTGGTTCTTTTTGAGGGCGTAGCAACGGGCGCGGCTGATGGTTATGCCAGACTCAAAGACATGCCTGCTTGTACGCTCTTACACCTCGGAGCAGGTCTAGGTAACGGCATCGCAAACTTACACAACGCTCGCCGAGCCTCGAGTCCGGTAGTCAATGTCATCGGAGATCACGCCGGCTATCACATTCACTATGATGCTCCTCTGACCTCCAATATTAAGGACATCGCACAAGGCGTGTCAGTGTGGATCCGAAGTTCAGCTACACCAGAAGCGCTAGGCCAGGATGCCCGTGACGCTGTAGCAGCAAGTCTCATGCCCCACCCAGAGGGGAGTGGTAACACCGCTACTCTAATCGTACCCGCCGATTGCGCTTGGGGAAATGGCCACGCAATACCTGGTAACAGGCTAGCTAAAGCATTTAACGAGATTACCAATGATGGCGTTATTGAAGCGGTCAACGCATTGGGAGTGGGGGGCAGTGAAACGGTACTGTACCTAGACGGAACAGCGTTAACTGCCGAAGGCGTGCAACAGGCAGGGCGCATTGCAAAAAAGACTGGCTGTAAGGTTTACTCAACCACTTTTCCAGCGCGAGTCGAAGCTGGTCCGGGTTTGTTTGGCGTCACCCAAATGCCTTACTTCCCTGAAGAGGTTATTGCCGAACTAGAAGGTACCAAACGCATAGTCCTGGCCGGTGCTAAGGCACCGGTGAGCTTTTTCGCTTATCCATCGACGCCAAGTAATTTGGTTCCGGACGGCTGTGATGTGGTGCGCCTAGCTCATCGTAATCAAGATGTTGCAGTAGGACTGAAGCGAGTTGCCGATGCATTGGATGCCCCTGAATTCCCCGATACCGTTGCGTACGGCAATAGGCCAACGTTGCCGGAAGGGCCGTTGACCACGCCTAGCATTGCTCAGAGTCTTGCCGCTTTAGCGCCAGACAATAGCATCGTTAGCACAGATTCCGGTGGTGGGCGTGCGGCTTATCCTGCTATGCAACAAGCGGTTAAACACACTTGGCTAAATATTACCGGTGGCAGCATTGGTCAAGGTGGTCCAGTTGCTCTGGGTGCCGCCGTTGCTTGCCCTGATCGCCAGGTCTTCGCGCTGTTGGGTGATGGAGGGGCGGGCTATACCTTGCAATATTTGTGGACAGCTGCTCGTGAGCAACTGAATATTGTGACCGTAATCTATGCGAATCAGGTCTACAACATTCTTGAAGTGGAGTACCAACGCCTGGGCGTCAATGCCATCGGTGACAAAGCAGCGAGTCTCTTTGACTTGGCGAACCCAGCCATCGACTGGGTAGCATTGGCTAAGGGTTACGGGGTTCCCGGGTGTCGTGTGACGACTGCAGATGAGTTCTCCTTAGCTCTACAAGAGGGCATCGAAACTGAGGGTCCTTTTCTAATTGAGGCATTTGTCAGCGGTCGGGAACAGCCCTGAGCGTCGGGAACAGCCCTGAGCGTCGGGAACAGCCCTGAGCGTCGGGAACAGCCCTGAGCGTCGAGAATACGTGAGCCGTGGTGTTCCGGCTGAGGCTCGGAGGTTTCTTGTCGTTGGGGCATTTGCCTATCTAGTCGATGTCAGCGCGTTCTGGCTGTTAACTGAGTACCTGCACTATTCATCAAACACCGCGCGCCTAACAGCCTTCGTGGTGACGATCTTGGTCACTTACGTGCTCAACGGTCGGTATACCTTTCGTGTCACGTTGCAGCGAGCGAGTCTGTCTCGCTACGTGTTGGTTCAACTGGTGGGTGCGGTCATTAATTTGGGTGTGTTTTGGTTGGTGCTCAGCTCAAATCTAGGCATCTTGCCTGTTATCTGCCTAACTTTAGGCAGTCTCTGTGGATCTACCTTTAACTTCATCACAATGCGAATTTGGGTCTTTAACGACACTCTCCCTGCATCTGGTTGATCCAGTCCCGAACTAGCTCCGTACCCTGGGTGTGGACAAGACTGCGGCCAAGTTCAGGCATCATCGCAGCAAGATCTTCACTCGCCATTCTGAATCTAAGTATGGAAAGTTCAGCCTGTCCTGGCACGATGCCGTAGTTGAATCCACCAGAACCGCGTCCTGCGGCGATGGGTGGCTTGCACACGCCCAGCGCGCGAATGTCTTGGTTTGCATAGTCGAGTAACAGTCCTGATGTGTCTGCTGGACCCTTTGCGTTGTGACAGTGGCCACAGTTGATGTCTAGATAAGAACGAGCACGGTGGTCTAGCGCGGCTGTGGTGTCAGCAAAGTCGGCGTTTGGGGTAAGCGCACCAAGGTCTGGTAGCCCCATTAACCAGCCGCGATTCTCTAGGGCTGTGAGCTGATTAACACCTGATGAGCTGCGATTAAGGTGCCGAGCTTTCAGACCAATGGGTTGCAACGCACCGCTGGTGTGGTCTGTAGCATGGCAGCTGGCACACTGGTTCTTGCTTGGCACAAGATAGTTCAAGATTTTCCCAGTGTCCGTTTCAAGCTTGAGTAGTTTGCCAGTAATGGCTAAATAAGCGTCGTCGCCCTCCCAAATGTAGGGGAGGGCATCCCAGCCGTTCGCTTGTTTGACCAAGAGTCTCGTTTCCAACACGCGTTTGTTGGACGTATTCTGCTGATCAATAAGAATCTGTCCGAGCTCGTTTTCCGCATAGTAGAAAGTCTTCGTCACAATCGTGCCAACAGGGAATTCGAATGCCTCGTAGTCGGAATACTTGGCTTCATGGCCAGGTGGCAGATACAGCGTGCGTAATTTGTTGGCGTAGTCGCTGAACAATGGCGTGTTCAATTCATAGACTTCACTGCTTGCGGGAACGCTCAGGTCTGCACTGATCACCGCCCATGCAGAAAGTCTCTGAGGATAGTGATCTGCAGCGTAAAACTTAGGATCACTGCCGCAGCTGCCTAAGCTGAGGACAAATAGCAGGCAGGCAAAACGGTACGTCACTGCGGGATTAGCGACCGCCCAAAGTTACCGGTGACAGCTTCTCACCTGCGCAAGTGTGGGCTTCCATAGACACAGCGGGGTTCGCAAACCCATTTGCAGCATCGATTGATAACAATTCAGCTTCGCCGTTGTTTACGCAAATAACCGGCAAGTTTGGATCACGTTGAGGATTGACTATGCCGTCCCAAATTATGTCTGGGAAGCTGCCTTCAGCGCCGTAGACTGCGTCTCTAACTTGTACTAGGTAGTCTCTACCCGGTGCAGCGCCACCGCCGCTAAAGTTGTTGTCGTAAATCAAAATATCTTCTGGGTAGGGGTCAAAGCTGTCAGCCAGTTCTCTTTGGCCTGCGTAGTTGGCGCTGAAGTAGCTTGAAATTAGTATGTTTGCGGTGTCGTTGTCGCGAATGGTGTTGCCGAAAATTTCGACTTTATCATTGGAGTTAACAATGATTCCTGAACCTTTTGGTACGCCTGAAACAGCGGTGCCAGCAGCTGCGAAATTTTCCGTGTTGTTGGCGTAGACTTCGTTGTTATAGACCCGAGTGCTGTGGCCGCTTTGAGGAATCTGCGGCATGTTAAAAACCAAGATGCCGCCGGTATTGTTGGTCGCCGTATTTTCGTAGACGTCGGCGTGAATCGTGTTCTCTATTTCAATGCCTGCGACGTTGTATTCAGCCCGGCAATTCCTGACGATTACGTGCTGAGATTGGCCGACGTAAATGCCGGCGTCGGAGGCACCAATGGCGACTGATTCTTCAACCAATGTGTTGGTCGTTTGGACAGGATAAATGCCGTAGGCGCCATTGTTTACATCAGGCCCGTTGGTCCATTCTGTGCGAACACGACGAATGACAATGTTCTCGCCTTCGTTCACTTTAAGTGCATCACCAACTGTGTCTTCGATGGCTAGGTCTTCAATGGTGAAATCGCTGGCGCTAACGCTCAATCCCTCTGCACCTGCCAGCTGTCCCTTGAAGCTCAAAATGGTGGTGTCCATGCCACTGCCACGGATCGTCACGCCGTCTGTGTTTAACGTAAGGCTTCGGTCGAATTGATGAGTACCTGCGGGTACGCTAATGACGTCCCCAGGTTTGGCGGTTTCCAGCGCGAGACGAAATTCTTCGGCAAAGCTCATTGCCGGAGCTGCTTGGATGTCAGGTTCGTTTGTGCAGCCTGAAACGAAAAAGCTCAATAGAACTGGGAATAAGTAGCGCATCGTTGGTGTCTCGGTTAAAGCCGAGGCAAGGTTATATCAGCACGAGCGTCCGGTCTATGGTCCAGTAAACCGCCACACTACCCATGCCGTAGGCAGCCACACGAATGAACGAAGCGGTATCGATCCAGCGTTTTAGTAACCAGAAAGAGGCTGCCATGACCGCGACGATAAGAAGCTGGCCCAGTTCGATGCCGACGTTAAAAAGCAATAGTGCGAGCCAAAGGGTATCTTCGGGAAGACCTATGTCCCTAAGGGCACCAGCAAACCCTAAGCCATGGAGTAAGCCAAAAATGAACGCCATGATCCAAGGGCTGCTCTGGGTTAGTAGCGATCGATGTTGCTCGTCCTGAGCCAATTCCCGAGCAAGAAATACAATCGAGAGCGCGATGATCGCTTCAATTGGACCTTGTTCGAGCTGCACAATCTCAAATACTGAAAGGGCGAGCGTGAGGCTGTGAGCGACGGTGAATGCGGTGATTGTTTTCAGAAGCATCAAGGGTCGGCGAATAAAGAGAAACAAACCGATAACGAACAACACATGGTCTATGCCAAACAAAAGGTGTTCGGTACCAATCAGCAGGTAGGAATAGGTTTGAGTTTCTTCGCTGGCCAAATCGACCGTTGGGTTTTCCGGTCTAAGAATGAAGTTTTGGGCATCCCCGTTTGCTCGATCGAATCGCACCATGACGTCGGTCAAGGTCAAAGATAGTCCTTTAATATGAACTGTCGCTGCACTGAGGTCGCAGTCAGTTTCCCAATGATGAATAAGTGCACCTGCCGTAACTTCGGGGGGTTGGCGATCTTTGAGGAGACATCCGTCTGGGAATATGGGGTCGATGGGTAAACGATTGTTGTCTAAGACAGGTTGTTTCCAGAGGACCTGGTAGTGTTCGCCAGCCGTGATTTCGCTAATCTGCAAATAAGCAGGGCGCACTTCATGGGCCAGTGACGCACTCGTAGCGAACAACGTGCCCAGTAGTACCGCAATACTGAATAGCAGGCCGGAGTGCTTCATTCAGTGACAGGATAGTTGATAGTGTATTGTGCCTTGAGGGACTCGAAATAGACCTCATTGGCTTTTTGCCGCTCCGCTTGTTTAGCATCAGCAACTACACGGTCGAGAATTTCCTCCACCGCAGGAATGCGGCTATCAGCTTTGCCAGTAATCAGTACTGCATGCCAGCCATAGGCAGATTTAACAGGTCCTTGCCAATTTTCATTGGGGGCGAGTTCGAAGAGGTCAGCTGCGAATTCTCGTCCGAACAAATCTCCAAGCTCGCGCTGTGATCGACCCGCATACTCCCGCTGAAGCATGAAAGGATCACCTGTAATCTGTGCGTCGCTCAGTGCTGTTTTCGCGTCTTGTTCCGCTTGTGGCCGACGATCTTGGGAAAAATACCGATGGATAAAACTCAATCGCTCTGGGATAGCGTAGGCGGCTTGGTTTTCCTGAAAGTAGACGTCTATCTCTGCTTGAGTGGGCGCAACTTGAGTAGCCACATCTTCGGTGAGGAAGGTAAGTTTCTGCACTAGGCGACGTCGAACGATAGTGTCGTTGCGCTCTAGACCGATTCGTTTCGCTTCGCGGTAGTATATTTCTTCTTTTACGTATTGCTCTAGCAGGCCGTCCAATTCCTGATCGTTGGCTGGACGGCGCATTTGCATAGCCCACTGGTCTTGTAGTCGTGCAATGTCGTCTGTGCGAACATTTATTTCGAATTCCCCCTCGACGCCGGCGATGTCTGCCCACCAGGCTTGCCCGATATAGAGCACAATTCCAGCAAGAATAAATAAGGTGAGAGGGTCTTTTAGTGTCTTTGTGATCATGGCTTAGTTAACTTCGAATCCGCCTGCAATATTTAGAGCGACTCCAGATACATTTGGAGCCGTGACAAGATACAACACAGCTTCACCCATGTCGGCCGCGGTTTGTGGACGCCCAAGCGGAATAGTTTCTGCCATACGTTCAGCAAATTCATTTTCCTTTTGATCTTTAGACGTGGCGTTAGTGGGTAGTAAATGTTCTAGCCACATTGCCGTGCCTACCATGCCAGGGCAAATAGCGTTGACTCGGATGTTTGCTGGCGCAAGCTCTGCTGCCAATGACTGGGTAATGCCGACGGCTGCAAACTTTGATCCACAGTAAGCTGACATATTGGCATAGCCGCGCTTGCCCGCGATCGACGCGGTGTTAGTGATGCTCGCTGCTTCGCTTTTCTTTAAGTGGGGAAGCGCGGCCTGGGTCATAAGAAAAATACCCTTGGTGTTCACTGCAAAAATTCGATCCCAGCGATCGGCATCAAAAGAATCGATGGCACCACTGTCGACGATGCCAGCATTGTTGATCAACATATCCAACTGACCGTATTGCTGGATGACCTCGTTGACTGCACTTTGGCAACTGGTTGCTTGGGTGACATCTACGTGGGTAGCGGCGATCTGGCCGCCCTGAGCCAAGGTTACTGCTAAATCGCTGTCGTTCGCTGGTTGGTATACCCAATCAGACACCTGCTCTGGGTTAACGCCTATGTCGGCCACCATAACGTGGGCTCCGGCGTTCGCCAGCGTACCAACAATGCCTGCGCCAATACCCCTTGCTCCGCCGGTTACCAGTGCAACTTTACCTTTAATGTTTAATGTCATATGCCCCCCATGCAGCCGGCGAGCTTAATGGTTTCGGCTGCCTAAGTTAAGCAGTAGGATGTTCAATTTTGAGGGGCAACTTAGATATGAGCTTTGAGACTATTAAATATGCCGTTGAAGGCAATGTAGGCGTTATCACCTTTAATCGGCCAGAAGCGGCCAATGCGATGTCACCATTGTGTGCAAAGGAATTCAATGATGTCTCTCTCGAGGTTGAAGGTGATGCCAATGTACGGGCGGTAGTTCTCACCGGGGCTGGGAAGATGTTCTGTGCGGGAGGAGATCTGGGTGAATTCAGCGCAGCAGGTGCAGGCGCTCGCTCCCTGATATTAAAGATGACTGGTGATTTGCACCTAGGGTTGTCGCGCCTGGCGAGAAATGCTGCGCCTGTCATTGGGGCGATTAATGGTACGGCGGCTGGTGCTGGCTTTTCATTGGTAATGGCTTGTGACTTGGCTGTGAGCGCGCAAAGCGCCGTATACACCATGGCTTATACAAACGCAGGTCTTTCACCCGATGGCAGCTCCACCTACTACATGCCTCGCAAGATTGGAGATCGGCGCGCCAGAGAGCTTATGCTGACTAATCGGTTGTTGAAGGCAGACGAAGCGTTGGAGTGGGGCGTCGTTAACCAAGTTGTCGCCGATGATGAACTCATGGACACCACAATGGCGCTGGCAAACAAGATTGCGGCAGGGCCTACCGCCGCCTATGGCATGGTCAAAGAACTGCTTGATGGTAGCTTTGACCACAGTCTGGAAACACAAATGGAGCTGGAGGCGCGGTCTATTGCGAAGTTAATCGCTGCAGAAGATGGGCAGGAAGGGTTGGATGCGTTTTTAAACAAACGTAAGCCAAACTTCAAAGGTCGGTAAATCTTGCTAGCTCGAAGAGGTTTTCCCTCGGTTAGTGAGAACAAGCCCAGCAACAATCAGCAGTAGAGCGAGGATCGTCAGTGGATTGATCTGTTCCTCCAAAAATTGATGAATGAAGATAAGGGAAAGGAAAGGAGAGACGAATATCAGTTGGCTAACCCTGGCAACGCTGCTGGTCATACGTAGTGCTGTTTGCCAAAGTAGGAAAGTAACACCCATCTCGACGCACCCTACCCACGCGCCATAAATCAGAGCATTGCCATCTATTGTCGGCAACCCGCCTTGATGCCAGGCTAAGAAGCCGAGTACGGGGAGGGCGGCGCTGAAACTCCAGAACATCAGGTTCGTCGGATGGCTGCGACTGCGTGCATTTAGCAGCCAATAGAACGCCCATATTAGGGTGCTGGCGAGTGCCAAAAATATTCCGAATGCGTCGAGTGGTGTCTCTCGATTGTTACTTGAGAGGTTCACAAGAACAATTACACCGACGTAACTCACGCCGATACCCAGCAGGGTTTTTCGCGTCAATGACTGTTTGAGCATGGGCACTGCCAGTAGAGCAAGAGTGATCGCCCAAGTGTAATTAAGTGGTTGTGCAATGTGAGCGGGCAGCCGGTCGTAGGCCCCGAAAAGCACAAAGTAGTAGAGGCAGGGGTTAATCAGCCCCAGTCCGATGGCCAATAGACGGTCCTGTGGTTCTATATGCCAGTGCCACCGTAAGAGTGTCGCGCCTGCAAATATTAGCCAACTGAAAGACGTGCCGAGGAACAATAGCTGAGTGATCGAAAAATGTGCTAACCCTAGTTTGAATCCGGTCGCCACTGTTGACCACAACACCACGGCGATACATCCGTAAACCAGCGCTAATTTGTCGTTGGGTGCTACTATGGGTTGATTGTTGATGGGTGGTCCAAGTTAGGGCTCAAGTTAGGGCCTAGAAGTAAAGGTTGATTTTATGCAATGCAGTGATGAATTGAAGGAGAAAATTGCCGCTCGTCTGAGCCGATTTGAACGATGGGAAGATACTAACCCAGAACATAGTCGCGCCGCTGTTGCTATAGCGGTAACCGATGTCGGTCCTGGTACTAAACTTCCAGGCATCAAAGACAAAGACGGCTGGTCAAGTGAGGCGGCATTGATGCTGACTCGGCGCTCCGAATCTTTGCGAAATCATCCTGGACAGTGGGCTTTCCCCGGTGGTCGAGTAGACCCAGGTGAAACCCTGATTGAAACAGCGCTGCGAGAAATGCATGAAGAGGTTGGCATCGATTTGGATGAAAGTGCTGTGCTTGGCGTGTTAGATGATTTCGTCACACGATCCGGTTTTGCGATGACCCCAGTTGTGGTGTGGGGTGGTGCTGGCCTGCAGGCACACCCAAACCCAGGGGAGGTTGAGAGTATTCATCGTATTCCATTGGCCGAGTTTTCACGAATAGATGCCCCCATGTTAGAAGTAACCGATACCAGCGAGCATCCCATTTTGCGTATGCCTGTTGGTGATGATTGGATAGCCGCGCCTACCGCTGCGTTAATCTACCAGTTTCGTGAGGTGTGCATGGCTGGTCGCGACACTCGAGTGGCCCATTTCGAACAACCTGAATTTGCTTGGCGTTAAGTTTACTTATAGCCAAAATTGTTTTGACCGAAAGGATTCGAAACGCCACAATCGCGTTGTAAATTTCCGTCGATAAATTCACTGTTCCCTAGTTTAACTACCACAAATAGAAAGGAGCCAGACATGGCGATAGAAGAAGGCGCAAAACTACCCGAGGCGACATTGCATATGATGCAGGATGGACGGCCAACCCCAGTAACCACTGATGATTTGTTTGCTGGTAAAAAGACCGTGGTATTTGCTGTACCTGGTGCCTTTACCCCGACCTGTTCACAAACTCATTTGCCAGGCTATGTAGTAAACGCTGATGCCATTAAGGCCAAAGGCATCGACAGTATCGTCTGTCTTTCGGTGAACGATGCATTTGTTATGGGTGCATGGGGTGACTCTGCCAATGCCGAAGAACTGCTGATGGTTGGCGATGGCAATGGTGACTTTACAAAAGCATTAGGCCTAGAAATGGATGGCTCTGGCTTTGGTCTTGGTACCCGTTCACAGCGTTATGCAATGATTGTCGAAGACGGCGTGGTACAGAAACTGGCCGTAGAAGCGCCAGGTCAACTAGATGTTAGCGCCGCAGAAGCGATTCTGTCAGCACTGTAGACATGTTAGGTACGCGGATGGCTAACGTCCGCGTACTTTATTCTCTACTGAGTCCGTCTCCTCTGTTTTAACCAGGGCTTCACGTGCTTTCCCAATTGGGCGTATTAGGCATTCCTGTGCCGCCGTGGCAACCAGTTCGCCTGAACGTTTAAAAAAATGTCCTCGTACAAACCCTCGGGCACCCGCCGCGTTGGGTGACTCTTTGGCGAACAAAAGCCACTCATCTGCACGGAACGGGCGGTGAAACCACATAGTGTGATCCAAAGATGCGCCGCGCATAGATTCACGATCGAACGTGCGTCTGTGAGGCAACATCGAGGTGCCCATAAAGTCTAAATCTGACATATAAGCGAGTAACGCAAGGTGAACTTCGGGGTCGTCGGGTAATGGGTCGCGGGCACGTAGCCAAGTATGTTTGAAGGGCGGGTGCTCACGAGGATCGGTAATGACAATTCGCTCAACCTGTCGAGACTCGATGGCTTCGAAACGAAAACTAAATCGAGCAAAATCGGGGTACTCTTTGGCCAGTGCCTGATAAGCCTCTAGATCGCCGCGAAGCGATTCAGGGGGTGGCACATCCGGCATCGATTGCGCATGGCTTACACCTGGTTCGTCCTTTTGCCAAGAGCAAGCAAGGCTAAAAATGGCTTTGCCGTGTTGGATGGCCGCGACCCGACGCGTAGTGAACGAGCGACCATCACGAATTCTGTCTACCTCGTAGAGGATCGGCGTCCGCCAGTCGCCGGCGCGCAAAAAGTAGGCGTGCAGCGAGTGAAGATTGTGTGGTTTATCTACCGTCCGATAGGCTGCTGCTAATGCTTGGGCGAGTACTTGCCCGCCAAAAACATGTTCCGTGTCGTGGTTTTGGCCGCGGTAAAGGTTCTTTTCAATGGGTTCGACATTGAGGATGTTGACAATTTCCTTTAGTACCGGATTCATTACAGGCCTGGCGCACATCTAAAGTTGAATGTTAGCACTATTGGCATCTGCCAATCGAATGCAAAGGTGATACATTAACCGGGTAAATTTTTCCGGAAGATCCAATGGCAATTGAAGTACACCAGTTCCCATGTCTGGACGACAACTACGGGTTTCTAATACACGAAACCGTTTCTGGCGTCACGGCGACCATCGATACCCCAGAAGTGGGTCCGATCAATGCAGCACTCGAAGAAAAGGGCTGGCAGCTGACCCATATTCTAAACACCCACCATCACTTTGATCACGCCGGTGGTAACGAAGCGCTTAAGTCGCAATGGAACTGTACTGTTGTTGGCGCGGATAATGATGCCGAGAGAATTCCGGGTATTGATGTGAGGGTTAGAGACGGTGAATCGTTTGCGTTCGGTGAGTCAGAAGCCCAAGTATTCGAAGTGCCAGGTCACACCAGCGGCCACATAGCCTACTACTTTTCTAAAGAGGGCCGCGTGTTTGTTGGCGACACCTTGTTTGCGCTAGGTTGTGGCCGGCTCTTCGAAGGTACGCCGTCACAGATGTGGACCAGCTTGCAAAAGCTAATGGCACTGCCTGACGAAACGGTTGTCTATTGTGCGCATGAGTACACCCAAGCCAATGCTGCTTTTGCAATGTCTGTGGAGCCGAACAACGCCGCTCTAATTGACCGCGTGGGTGACATTGAACAACTACGAGCCAAGGGTATTCCCACAGTGCCAACCACCATTGGCCTTGAGAAAGCGACCAACCCATTTTTACGTCCTGCTAGTGCAGGCTTGCAGCGGACGGTGGGTCTAGTCGACGCACCATTGGTTGAAATTTTTGCAGAAACGCGCAAGCGCAAAGATCACTTTTAGCCGTAAGTGAGTTCTGGGGCGAATTCTAGGCCTGGTTCGTCGGCGCCTACCGCCGGCTACGCGTACGCTACAGCAGCGTATCTGTTTTGGGGTGTAGCGCCGGTATATTTTGTTTGGGTTTCGTTTGCCCTACCCCTAGAAATTTTGGCGCACCGGGTTCTGTGGGCGCTGCCTTGTCTGTTCTTGCTAGTAACGGCTGGGCGTCAATGGAAAGTACTTCGGACACTCGACTTCCGCTCCTATGCGCTGCTTGCATGCTGTTCGTTACTTTTGTCGGTTAATTGGCTCACCTTTATTTACGGTGTTTCGCAGCACCGAATTGCTGAAACCAGCCTCGGGTACTTTCTCAACCCGCTGGTGACCATTGGTCTGGGCACGTTGTTTCTCAAGGAACGTCTTAGACGTGTTCAGATAATCGCAGTTGCTTTGGCTGCCAGTGGTATAGCATATGAGCTCTACACTCAAGGTTCGTTACCATGGATCGCGCTAAGTTTGGCGACCAGCTTTGGGCTCTACGGCCTTCTGAGAAAAAAAATCGCGGTACCGGCGGCTATTGGATTGGGCATAGAAACCGCTTTCGTTGCACCGCTGGCGCTGGCCTTTTTGATATTTTATAGCCTTCCAGAAAGAGACACAGAGAAGTTGGCTATGCTTGCCTTGGGGGGTGTTGTCACAGTAGTCCCACTGGTGTGGTTCGGTGCTGCCGCTATGCGACTGCCACTCACCATTCTCGGCTTCTTTCAGTTTCTAGCGCCTTCAATAAGTTTGGTAATAGCGATCTATTTTTATGGCGAATCTGTAACGCCCGCACGGTGGGTCAGCTTTGCAATGGTCTGGTTCGGACTATTGGTATTTAGTGCCGAGGGTGTGCTCAGAGGTAGGTTGGCTAAATCCGTTTGAGGTGCGGTTTTACGAGACTAGGGTGTTCGATTGCCTGCGATGCGGTCTGCTTCTAACATACCTTTCTGCAGCGACCCCAAGGATCTTATCCAAGGGTTGTCAAATGGTGGTGGTAGGTCTGTTGACGCCTCTGTGGCCAGATCTCTGCTTTCATAGACGCCCAGAAGTAGGATATAAAATAGTTCACCTCCAGCGCCGATGCGCGCGGCAGACATACCACGAATGTCGTTGGCGGTGGCGAACGCTTCTAAGGCTTCTTTGCTCGACAGCGCGATTAGCTGGACTGCCCAAAACTCAGCGGGTAGATCAATTAGGGAGACCGCCTTTTCAGGCTTGTAGGCCAGACGAACGTGCTTTGGTATATTTTCTGACCTGGGTGCTGTCTCGTTCGGGGCTGGCCTAGCTTCGCGTGGTTTAGACTCTCGTGGTTCAGACTGTATTGGTTCAGTTTCTACTGGTTTGGGTTCAATGGGCGGGGCCGCGATAGGAACAGCAACAGCAACAACGCGGACATCCTGTCTGGGTGGTGCCCGAGTTGGCCTTGGTACTGCAGCCAAGCGCTCACTCTGTATGCAATCCCATGTTTCGTTTTCTTCGCCGGTTTGGCAAAACCAAGGCTCTCTCGCCTGTACCTTTCGCTCCTCTCCGTTCGCAGATTCCTGATTCACACTGCTCGCTGTCGAACAACCAGTGATGGTGTTCATCAATACAAGGGCTGTTGCGGTTCGAATTAGGCGTTTCATGGGATGCTCACTCTGCCTGCCTGGGGCATGCGTGTAAAGCCAGCAGCGATCGTGTGCAGTACTTGCACCTTCGCCCAATATCCCTTAGCTTCTCACAGCTTAAGTACGAGGCGTCTATGGATACTACTGGGGATATTGCCGCAAATATTGCTGGTCCGACAACGATTCGAGACTTTAACCGCATACCAAGAATATTGCGGCTTGATCTTGCTGGGCAACCATTAGATTGGCTGTCGTGGCAGGAGGCAGTATGTCTTTATGCTCGCGAAATTGTCGTTTGGACGGTGGGTGATCCCATGTTACGGGTACGAGGAGGCTACTCGCGCCTTGAAGGTCAGGGAAGCTATATAGATCTGCACAGTATTATTGCGTGCGATGGCCGCGTGATTTCTAAAGAAGAACATACCCCTCCTTTAACCAATCCAGCATTGTTTGGGCGTGACCAGGGTACTTGTCTTTATTGTGGCAAGCACCTTTCCGATGACGCACTCACCCGAGATCATGTTGTACCGGTTTCACGTGGCGGTCGCGACATTTGGGACAATGTGGTTGCAGCTTGTAGAAGGTGTAACCATCACAAAGGCTCGCGTTTGCTGCAGGAGTGTGAAATGGAGCTTCTGGCATTACCGTATGTTCCAAACTATTCAGAATATCTGGCACTGATCAACAGTGGTAGGATCCTCGGCGATCAAATGGACTTCTTGCGCAAGAGTTTTAGCGCTGAATCCCGTCTGCGCCATTAGCCAAACACCCCAATCCTCGTAGGAAAAAGACAGGGTCAGACCCTAGGGTCAGATGCCTGGTCCTGACCCTCTTTTTACTGAGGAGGGTCTGACCCTTTTATTTGGTTTTTTAGGGCGTAGCGGCGAGGACGTGGGCGACGCAGGCCGTTAGCTTCTTGCCCATTTCAATGTGCAGAAACTCGTTGGGGCCGTGAGCATTTGAATGTGGTCCTAATACGCCAGCTACCATGAATTGGGTTTGAGGGTAGGCATCTCCCAACATCTTCATAAACGGAATAGTGCCGCCAAGACCCATGCGTGCTGCGGGCTTGCCGAAATAGATTTGTGAGCTTTGATTTAGCGCGGCTGAAAGCCATTGCGCTTCCGGTGGTGACGACCAACCAGTTTGTGGGGTCTGCACCTCGAACTCAACTTGTGCGCCATAAGGCGGGTTGGTCTCCAGGATGGATTTTATCTCATCTGCTGCAACCTCGGCTTCTGCCGATGGCGGTAGACGAATAACCAGTTTGACTTGGGTTTCTGGGCGCAGGGTATTACCCGCATCCGCAATGGCTGGGGCACCGGCAAAACCTACTGTGGCGAGACTGGCTCGCCAGGTGTTGTCTAGGATGAGTTCGGCCATATCGTCTGCCTCTGGCTGGGCACCTTCTGTCCAAGGGAATTGGTCAATGACTTCGCGACCTAAAATTTGCGCCATGTCACGAGCGGCGGTTACTGCCGAGGCTGGTATTTCTACGTTTACCGCGGCATGCATTTGTCCGCTGTTGGCATCTTCGATACGTTCCATCAATTGGCGAACGATGCGGAATGTAGAAGGAACGATGCCGCCGGCGACCCCTGAGTGTTGTCCCTGTTCTAAAATTTTCACTTTGAGCGTGCCAGGTAACATGCCTCGGAGCGACGTGGTGGTCCACAGTTGATCGTAGTTACCACAGCCAGCATCGAGGCAGACGACTAATGTCGGCGTACCAATTCGGTCGCGTAATTGATCTACGTAGTAAGGCAAGTCGTAGCTGCCAGATTCTTCGCAGCCTTCGATTAGTAAAACACACCGCGGATGTGGAATATTTTGTTGCTGAAGCACCTCAATCGCCGTCAAACTGGCGAACAGCGCGTAGCCGTCATCGGCACCGCCACGGCCATACAACTTGCCGTCCTTTTCTACAGCCAACCAGGGACCAAGCCCTTCGTGCCAGCCATCGAATTCAGGTTGTTTGTCGTAGTGCCCGTATAAAAGTACGCAATTGTCGGAGCCGTCTGGTTCGGTCGCAGCGATTTCGATGAACAGGGTCGGTGTGCGACCGGGTAATGTGATGATGTCGCATGATGTGTATTCGACCTCGCTGTTCTCAACCCAGTTCTTAAGCAGTTTCACAGCTTGTAACATGTAACCGTTATCTTCCCAATTAGGATCGAAGTCCGGGGACTTGTTGGGGATTGGGATGTACTGCATGAGGGCGGGGATGATGCTGGTATCCCACCGTTCGTCAATCATCGATCGGCAATTCTTTTGGTCGAGCACTAGTTGAACCCCTTTATACAGTCGAAACCGTGTAGCCAGTCGATGCGCTGCATGGCAATTTCAGGCAGAAAGCGCGATCGTAGAGCGATGCCTAGATTGCGCGTTACTCGTCGCGTGGTGGTTGTCGCAAAATAGCTTTTGCTGAGGTTGTTGCATTGAGTCAGTATGCGTTTTGCTCTTGGTTGCCGGTACTGTGCATAGGCACGCGTACCTTGTTCTATGTCTTGTTCGTAATTCTCCATCATACGACTCAGTACCCAAGCGTCTTCCAGGCCGGTTAGCCAGGTGACTGGGTTTATGGGCTGTTGGCTGAGGCTCGCCTTACCTAAAAATACCCAGTCGCCGTCCTGCCAATGCGTTCTTAGATCTGGTTGGGTAGCGAACTGGTTCACAGTTTTTAGGTTTTCGACAAAGGCGTGGAGCCGTGGTGACCAGTCGGCCAAGCTAAGATCGCCCGGATTGTTTGTTAGTACGTAGAAATGGGATCCATCAACGGTGCTAGATTGCCAGCCCACGGCGTCGCGTCCGAGCCACGTAACATTTGCGTTGGATGGCTCTCCGGCTTGGTAGCTGTGTTGAAGGTGCCACTCATTTTTATCGAATGTTTCGCCGCGGGTTTCGATATTCAATACGGGGGGAGATGCGTTGGTTGTCGGCCAAGGGTTTACCACTAAAGAGTGGAGCGAGTCGTGAGTTATATTGACAAGCGGCGCACCATATCGGTCTTCATAAAACTTCCCCAACGGGAACTCGGAGACAAGATACTCAGAGCGCGCCAGGCGAACTTGCTCACGGTCAGGAACATGGCCGTCGCGGCGTATTGAATCGCCTAGACCCAAGCTTTGTAGGATGCGTGTCTGATGCGCTCCCAGGGTAAGCGCTGGTGGCCATATTGGTCGGTCTAGCGTCATCGAAATATCTGTGAATCCTGACCGCTTACATAAGCTGGCGATTACCTGAGCGATAATATCGCTCCCCTGAATCGCGATGGGATACATCAGTTACGGCGCCAACGAGTGCCTTCACGTAAATCTTCCAATTCGATACCGGCATCTGCCAGCTGGTCGCGTATTTCGTCGCCCCGTTGGAAGTTTTTGTCTGCGCGAGCTTGGTTACGTTCGGCGATTAAATCGTCTATTTCTTGGTCACTTAAGCCGTCCAACTTACCCACACCTTGAAAGTAACCTTCAGCATCAAGCGCCAATAGCCCCATGAGAGAACCACCGGCCAATAATGCTTGGCGAGCACGATCTATGTCGGCTTGATTTGTCTGACGGCGGAGTTCACCCGCCAAATGGTGTAAGGCGGCAAGCGCCTCAGGTGAATTCAAATCATCGCACAGCGCGCTCACTACCTCGATTGGGTAAGAATCGAGCGTCGGTGAGGGTGGTGGCTGCCATGCCTGGCCTGGTTTGTCTCGCAGCGATTGATAAAGCGTGTCCAGACTGGCTTGAGCTTGGGACAAAAGATCATCAGACCATGCCAGCTGTGATCTGTATTGACCTGACAACAAGGCATACCTCAGCACTTCGCCAGAATGTTCTGCGGCGAGGGCGTGGATTGTGCGCACATTGCCCACTGATTTGGACATTTTTTCATCGCCCAATGTCAGCATACCGTTGTGCAACCAGAAACGGACGTAGCTTGGATCTTGATTGGCGCAGCGGCTCTGGGCGGCTTCATTTTCATGGTGCGGAAATGTCAGGTCAGACCCGCCGCCATGAATATCAATAGTTTTACCCAGGTGCTTGCGAATCATTGCTGAGCATTCAATGTGCCAACCTGGCCTACCAGTTCCCCAAGGGCTCTCCCATCCAGGCTGTTCGCTGCTAGAAGGCTTCCAGAGTACAAAATCTTTAGCATCCCTCTTGTATGGGGCCACTTCCACGCGTGCTCCATCAAGCATGTCCTCCAAAGATCGGTGTGACAAACTGCCGTACTCCGGGTCGGAAGGCACATGAAACAGAACGTGTCCGTCATTTTCGTAGGCGTGATCGAGCTCAATGAGCTCCGCGATCATAGTGATGATCTCTTCAATGTGGTGTGTCGCGCGTGGTGTGACATCGGGAATCGCCACACCGAGGCTGAGCATGTCTTTCTCGTAAGCGTCAGTAAATCGGTCGGCAAGTGTTTGAATTGACTCGCCGGCCTCGAACGCCGCGGCATTTATTTTGTCATCTATATCGGTCACGTTGCGCGCATAGACCACACTCGGATAGATGCACTTCAATAGCTTTACTAGCACATCGAAAACCACTGCAGGTCGGCCATTACCGATGTGGACGTAGTTGTACACGGTAGGACCGCAAACGTAGACCGTAACTTTGCCTGGGTCTAAAGGTTCGAATGGTTCCTTACGCCCACTAAGGGTGTTGTGTAGTACAAGTTGTGACATGACGAGCTCATTATTCAGCGGGTGCGACAATAACCTTTTCTGCATCTACTTTTAAGTAAAAACAATGCTGTCGTTCGGTGTGGCAGGCAGGACCACTTTGATCCACTGTTAATAATATGGTGTCTGCGTCACAGTCAAACCTCATGCTTCGCAGCTTTTGCAGGTGGCCAGAAGTTTCACCTTTGCGCCAATAAGCTTTCCGACTGCGTGAGTAGTAGGTTGCAAAGCCGTCTTCCAATGTCGTCCTGATCGACTGCTCGTCCATCCAGGCGAGCATCAGAACGCTGTGAGTTTGGCTGTCTTGAGCAATGGCTGGCACCAATCCTTGATCGTTGAACTTTACTTCTTCGAGCAACGCATTGAGAGTGATTTCAGTGCCGGCCTCGGCTGTTTCAAGGCTTTTAAGAAGCGACATATCGCTGCTCCAAATAGTGAAATACAGCCCGCAAAGCCATGGCCTCTCCGCCCTCGGGACGTGCTGGTCGGTTTCGTGTGTTATAGGCCATGATATCGAAGTGGACCCATGGTGTGTCGCCAACAAATTTTTGCAGAAAAAGTGCAGCTGTAACTGAACCTGCATAGGGTGATGCTGCAGAATTCACCAGATCCGCTATATTTGAGTCGATCATATGCTCATAACCCTTGTGTAGTGGCATGCGCCAAACGTCGTCGTCGCTGGTTGTCGCTGCGGCTTCGATGCCACTTGCGACGACGTCGTCGTTGGTAAACATGGCGGCAATTTCGGTACCAACAGCTGATCGTGCAGACCCTGTGAGGGTTGCGAAATCTATAATGAGCTCTGGCGCCGCATCGCTGCCCACGGAAAGGGCGTCGCACAGCAACAGTCTGCCTT
The DNA here is from genome assembly GCA_051270205.1 of Limisphaerales bacterium. GTDB lineage: Bacteria > Pseudomonadota > Gammaproteobacteria > Pseudomonadales > Azotimanducaceae > UBA4421. The sequence goes on along the minus strand of JBNMMV010000016.1, from coordinate 2,260 downwards.
CGGCATCGGTGTTGTCTATCTCGACCGTGAGTCCTTTGTGGGTTGACAAAATGTCGCCGGGTCTGAAGGCGTTGCCGGCGATTGCATTCTCTGCCATAGGGACGAGTAATCTGAGTCGAATAGGCAATGCTTCCGCCATGATGAGGTCAGCGAGCCCAATCGCGGTAGCTGCACCTCCCATGTCTTTTTTCATCTGGCGCATGCCGGATGAGGGTTTTAAATTGAGTCCGCCGCTGTCAAATGTCACACCTTTGCCAACAAGGGTTATTGCTGGGTGACTGGGGTCACCCCAAGTTAGATCCGCCAAGCAGGGTGGGTCTTCTGCAGCACGACCAACCGCATGAATCGCACCGGCACCCAGATCGAGGAGTTCATCACCCAATGTGATTGAGCACTGAGCATCGTAGCGCGTGGCCATGGCCAGTACTTCTGCTGTGAGGTGGGACGGCGCCATATCCGCGGCCGGAGTGTTGATGAGATCGCGAGCGAGGGCGATGGCATTGGCAGCATTGCGCACCACGGACGGTGCGTCTTTGGGCAATACCAACCTTGCTGCTTCTCTGTTTGACGATTTATAGCGGGTGAATTTGTAGGCGCCCAGTGCCCAGCCTAAGAGCTGCAAGGGGCTGACTTGGTCCTCCAGCACATAGTCTGCCTCTGGAAGTTGCCAGGGCAAACTACCTAACGTTGATAGGTTGTCAGCGCCATCCCAACCAACCAATAATAGCGGTCCAGCTTCGTCTTCCAACCAAGCGAATTGCTCAGCTGTTGCAGCAAAGTTCTGGCGCTTAAGCCTGGCCTGATCAGGTTTTTCGAGCTGGCCTTTGTGCTCGTCGAGGGATGCTGTTTTTACCAACCGAATACGCGTAGGGTTGGTTGCCGAGTCCAATAGGACATCTGATAGTTGTGGCATAGGTTTTCTTTGCGAGAAGTAATGGAGGGTATTTTAGTGACCAAAAGACTCGGCGTCGAACATTGCGTGTCAAAATTCATCATTTGCCTATTGTTAGGGGTAGTTAATCTGCCGAGCGTGGCGAGTAACAAGCCCATGCTCCATGGTAAACACTGGATGGCAATCACCGGCAAGCCGCTGGCTGCGACTGCAGGCGCTCGAATTTTTCATCAAGGCGGCAATGCCGTTGACGCCGCATGCGCGATGCTGGGTGCAACAGCCACCATGTGGGATGTTTTAAGTTGGGGAGGAGAAACCCAAGCGCTCATCTATCATCCAGAACAAAAGAAGGTCATCGGCATCAATGCGCTAGGGGTTGCACCCACCGGTGCGACACCTGAATTTTTTAAGTCACGCGGTATGGATGTTCCTCCTGAATACGGTCCGCTAGCAGCGGTTACACCCGGTACGCCCGGTGGGTTAATGGTCATGCTCGCTAAATATGGCACTCTGAGTCTGGGCGAGGTGCTACAGCCGGCGCTGGAAATGGCACGTGGATATCCTATGGAAGCTCAGACCGCAGATTCTATTGAGCGCATGAAGCACCACATCAAGAAATGGCCAAGTTCCGAGAGAACATTTTTGATTCACTCTGGTGAGTCTCGTGAAGCACCGTTTGCAGGAGAGTTATTTTCGCAACCCGATCTTTATAAGACGTTAACAAAATTGGTGGAGGCCGAACGCGCAGGCTTGGATGCGGGGCTCTCGCGTCAAGCCGCAATCATGCGAGCCTATGAGCGTTTTTATAGTGGCGACATCGCAGAAGATTTTGTTAGTGGAGCGCGAGAGTTGGGGGGGTTGCACACCCTCAAGGATCTGGCAGATTGGGAAGTGATAATAGAAGAGCCCGTCAGTACTCGTTACAAAGACATTGATGTGTTTAAGTTGACCACTTGGGTTCAAGGACCAGTCATGCTGCAGGCACTCAACTTAGCGGAGCAGTTAGATCTTAAATCCATGGGTTTCAATAGTGCACGCTATATTCATCACGTCTACCAAATCATGAACCTCGCTTTCGCCGACAGAGATTTCTATTACGGCGATCCCTACGTACCACCTGCTGAGCCCATCGTTGGGTTGTTGTCGAAAGCTTATGCTAAACGCAGATTGCAAGGTTTGGATGAGCAGAACAACGATCCGTGGGTAAAGCCGGGCGACCCCTACAAATTTCAATCTGGGCACAACCCGTATCTTGAATATCTAAAGAACTGGACTAATGAGGCCAGTGAAGATGGCGCTATTATGCCCCCGTGGCAGCAAGCAGGACGTGACAAGCAGGCGCACGAACGACAATTTTTGGCCGGTACC
>JBNMMV010000015.1:0-28462 GCA_051270205.1 Limisphaerales bacterium | reverse complement strand
GGCGACGTTATGGGCTCGCGTTTAGATACCCAAAATTATGTTGGGGTGCGCTGCACCCCAACCGCCCATAGCTGGGGTCTTGGCAACCATTGTCATTAAATTGCAGATTTACAATCCTCTACGTCTCTCCTAACAACCTCCGTTCTCATTAGCTCGTCTCCAAACCTTAAAGCTTCCTAGAATCGCTCGTTCCCATTCTTTGTGATTGTCATCGATTCGGTCAGGCCCGCGCGAGTTGCTCCACCACATCCAATATCGCCTGGCCTTGCTTAGCTGGTGAACAAATTTAAACGCGTTTCAGTTTCGTTGCCAGCGCCGGTGCAATTAGCGAAGATAGCGGTTGCTAGAATAATGGGGAGAGCAGGGTGCGATTGAATTGCGTGGACGATGCCGTCGCACAACGGCTGACCGGACTTTTGGATGGAGTGGTATTTGAGATTTAGCACGCTCATCTGGTTTAGCTGCTGGCTGTTCTGCACTTTCGGATGTGGGCCCCAAGTTACGTTCAATGTCGATGGGGCGGTCACCGACCCGGGTGCGACAGCACGGTTTGCACTGGCGTCTGGGGTAACCCGTTTCGATCCTCACCGGGCCACCTCCAGTTACGACAATACTTGGTTGTTCCCTATCTACGACCGTTTGATCCACATGAACCCTGCGGGAGAGGCCATACCTGGTCTGGCTAAAGCCTGGCGATTCGGAGCACAGGGCGCATATTTGGAGTTGGATTTGCGCGCAGATGTTCGTTTTCACGACGGCGAACCTTTCAACGCCCGGGCCGTGGTCGCGAACATTGATCATGCTAAGACCGTGACCGGAAGTTCGGTGAAGGCCGAGCTAAAGCAGATAAGTCGGGTTGAGATTGTCGACGACCTGCAAGTGCGACTACATCTACTGCAACCCGATGCGGCACTACCGCTCATTCTTTCCGATCGGGCTGGCATGATGGTCAGTCCCCGCGCGCTGGCAGATTCTGGCCTGGATCTCAAGGGCGTGGGTGCTGGACCGTTCAAACACGAGGAGTTTTTACTCGGCAACCGCTCGGTCTATCTTCGCAACTTAGACTATTGGGCGCCGCAGGATGCAGGCGTAGAGCGCTTAGAATTGGTGTTGATTCCGGACGAAACCACGCGCATGAACGCGGTGCGCAGTGGCCAGGTGGACGGCACGACGATTAGCACTCTGCAGATCGAACAAGCCCGTCGCTTTGGCTTGCAGGTGCAAACTGGTGTCGGCCTGGAGGTGGTACATATGCAACTCAATCGAGCGCGGTCAAAGTTCGACGATCTGCGGGTACGCCAGGCACTGAATTACAGCATCGATCGCAAGGCCATCGTCCGCGCCATCAACTTTGGCTATGGTGAAGCCTCCGCACACCATTTCCCCACCAGCTACTTGGCTTACGATTCGGCAACAGGCGCCGACTTCTACTCCTATGACCCGCAACGAGCCCGCTCCTTACTGGCCTTAGCCGGGCTAAGTGAGGGCTTTTCATTCCAGCTCATCGTACCCAACATACCCAGTTACATGCCGTTGTTCGAAGTTTTACAGTATCAATTTGCTCAGGTCGGCATTGAGGCTGTGCCCTGGGTCTTGGAAGGCGCACAGATCAGCGAACGCTTCTATGGAACTGCTGAAGGCGACGCAGCGTTAGTTACCTGGGGTGGCCGGCCTGACCCGTCGCAGACCATCGATTTGCTGTTTACCCCTGGGGCCTTGCCTAATCCTGGTAACCACAGCACACCAGAGGTCGTTCGCCTTGCCAATCTCGCCAGACAGGAAATCGATCCGCAACGGCGCGTCGAGCGTTTGCGCGCGGTAGCCGGGCAGATTACTCGAGAAGCCTTGGATCTGGTGATTTCGTTGCCTTCATCCACTTTTGCGTTACGACCTAATGTAGATGGCATGCGAGTGTGGGCATCGGGTAACAAGCCCGAGTTCCGTGGCGTGACGGTGCGACGCTGATGCTGCGCTTCATCCTGCAGCGATTGTTGGCGCTCATTCCACTGTTGTTGGGCGTGTCACTGGTGGTTTTTTCGCTGGTTCTGCTTATTCCTGGGGATCCAGCGTACATGTTGGCCGGAGAAGATGCCTCCCCCGAAACGGTAGCTAAAATCCGCGAAGAACTGGGTCTTAATCAGCCAGTGCTGGTGCGCTACGGTGAATGGTTGGTGGCGTTGCTGCAAGGTGATTTGGGTACCTCGCTATTCTCCGAGCAACCGGTTGCGGACGTTATTCTGCAACGCTTGCCAGTGACGCTGTCGTTGGCCTTTACAGCGATCGTCATTGCGTTGGCGATAAGCATTCCTGCTGGCATTATCGCGGGTATCCGGCCCGGTAAGCTGGCCGATCGGGTAGTTACCACGGGTTCGTCCATAGGACTTGCGGTACCGAATTTCTGGTTGGGTCTGATGTTGGTGCTGGTGCTGGCCATTCGTAATCCGTGGTTCCCCGCCACCGGCTATGTGCCTCTCAGTGAGAGCTTGTTGGGCTGGTGGTCGCATATGGTGCTACCGGCGTTCACGCTTGGTCTGGCCGCGGCAGCCATTCTCACTCGACAGTTGCGTGGTGCCATGGTCGATGTCATGCAGCAGGATTTCATCCGCACCGCGCGGGCCAAAGGTCTGCTAAGTTGGAAAGTAGTGGTCAAACATGGCTTTAAGAATGCCGCCATTCCCATGGTCACAATTCTTGGCGTGCAGGCCAACGGCCTACTGGGGGGCACCATCATCGTCGAACAAGTGTTCGGCATGACAGGGATCGGACAACTAGCCGTAGCGTCGGTCTTTACCCGCGACCTGCCGATGATTCAGGGCGTGGTGATCATGTCGGTCTTTGTGGCTGTGTTGGTTAACTTGTTGGTGGACGTTTCCTACGGTTACTTCAACCCCAAAGTGCGTCCGCAATGAAAGATGCCGTTGCCCCAACAGAGGTGTCTACAACAAGCGCTGCTGTGTCGAGAAATGCACGTCAGCGTTTCCTACGCCGCTTCCGCCAACAAACCCTGGCCCTAGTCTGCTTGGGATTTCTAATTACGCTGACGTTGGCGGCTGTGTTCGCGCCGTGGGTGGCACCTTATGACCCATTGCAGTTGGACCTCAACCAAGTTTTGCAGAGTCCGAGCTGGAGCCATTGGTTCGGTACCGACGAACTCGGGCGCGACGTCTTCAGCCGGACGCTATTTGCCGCGCGTATTTCCCTGCTTGCAGCCTTGCAGGCGGTGTCCATCGCCTTGGTGTTGGGTGTGCCGCCGGGGCTCATTGCCGGCCTGCTCGGTGGCCACGTCGACAATCTCACCATGCGGGTCACAGATGCGCTGATGAGTTTCCCGCCGCTGATTCTGGCCGTCGCCATCATCGCCGTGCTGGGTCCTAGTTTAACCAACGCCATGATCGCGGTGGGCGTGCTGCTGTCGCCCACCTTCCTGCGTCTGATGCGCGCTACCACTATGAGCGTTGCCCAGGAGACCTATATTGAAGCTGCGCGTAGCATCGGTTGTAGTCAGAGCTGGATCATCACGCGTCATGTGTTGCCTAATGTCGTTTCGCCGCTGTTCGTGCAGATCTCGGTGTTCGCCGGAGTGGCGATGCTGGCGGAAGCGGGGTTGAGCTTTCTCGGGCTGGGTACACAACCGCCAGATTCCAGTTGGGGCGCGATGGTGGGGCGGAGTTTTCGGTATATCGATCACGCGCCCTCGTTGATCGTATTTCCCGGTTTGGCTATTGCGGTCACTGTGCTGGCCTTGTACATGCTGGGTGACGGTTTACGAGATTCCCTAGGCCGTGAGGTGAGATCTGAATGAACAAGCAATCGTTGTTGCAGGTGGAAGACTTGTGTGTGGACTTTCTCACGGATACTGGTTGGGTGAGCGTCGTGCAGAATGTCAGTTTCGACATTGCTGAAGGTTCGACCTTGGGATTGGTTGGCGAATCAGGCTCCGGCAAAACCGTAAGTTCACTGGCCATCATGCGGCTGATTCCTGCTCCCCCTGGTCGCATCAGCAACGGACGCATTCTATTAGATGGCGAAGATCTGTTGCAGTTACCGGAGCCAATCTTGCGCCAGCGGCGAGGCAAAGATATTGCCATGGTATTTCAGGAATCAATGACTAGCCTCAATCCGGCCTTCACCATTGGCGAACAAATCGCTGAAGGCGTGCGCACTCACATGGGTTTAGGTAGACGTGCGGCGATGGATCGAGCGGTGGAAGTGCTTGATCTAGTACGCATACCCAGTCCCAGACAACGCATCCACGCCTACCCACACGAGTTTTCAGGTGGCATGCGTCAGCGCGCAGCCATCGCCATGGCGTTGGCTTGCGAGCCGAAACTTTTGATTGCTGACGAACCGACAACGGCGCTGGATGTCACCGTTCAAGCCCAGGTGTTGGATCTGCTGCGTGAGCTACAACAGCGGTTTGCCATGGCTATGTTGTTTGTGACGCACAACCTTGGCGTGGTTGCAGATATCTGTGATCGCGTTGCGGTGATGTATGCTGGTGAAATAGTGGAAGTGGCCAGCACCGAGAATCTGTTCGCAAGTCCGAGCCATCCCTACACCGAAGGATTACTCCAGGCCATGCCCCAACTCGGCAAGCGCGGCCAACCTCTGCCGGTCATCGCTGGCGTACCACCGGTACCGTGGCACCTGCCTGAGGGATGTCGCTTCCATCCACGCTGTCGTTACGCCACACCGGCGTGTGAAGACGGCGCGCCGCAGTTACAGGCCAGCGGCGCTCAACTCAGCCGTTGTCAGCGCATTGATGAACTTGACCTGCGGGGTTCCTGAGCATGCTGCAGGTCCGAGATCTTTCAGTGGCGTTCAAGGTGGGCAGCGGTTTCTTAAAACGCCGCCAGAATCTCTTCGCCGTGCAACACATGAGCTTCGATGTGCAACCGGGCGAGACCTTCGCGGTGGTGGGTGAATCCGGCTCGGGTAAATCCACTCTGGCGCGTGCGGTAATGCGACTCATCGAAACGCGTAGTGGTTCCATCCGACTGGACGGCGAAGACATCACGCATCTCCACGGTAATGACTTGCGTCGACTGAGGCCGAAGTTACAGATGGTCTTTCAGGATCCTTATTCGTCATTGGATCCGTCGAAACTGATCCACGACGTGATCGCCGAGCCGTTGATCGTGCACCGCCGTTTGGATGGTCAGGCGCTGCGCGCGGAGGTGCTACGTCTATTGGAATTGGTGGGTCTGGAGAGACATCATTTGCAGCGCTATCCCTACGAGTTTTCCGGCGGTCAACGCCAACGAATTGCCATCGCGCGGGCAATAGCATTGCAGCCTAAGCTGCTGGTATTAGATGAGGCCGTCAGTGCGTTGGATGTGTCAACCCAGAACCAGATACTGAATCTGCTGGAGGAACTGCGCCAGCAGACCGGAATGGCGTATCTGTTTATTTCTCACGACCTTGGCGTGGTGCAACACATTGCCGACACTGTAGCGGTGACCTACCTGGGTAGAATCGTGGAACAAGGTCCCGCCGAGCGAATTTTTGCACAGCCCGCGCACCCGTATACCCGCGCGCTACTGGCCGCGGTACCCGTACCCAATCCGATAATTCAGAAGGCGCGGCGCCAGCCACCGTTGCAAGGTGACATGCCCAGCCCCTTGACCCCACCCCCCGGATGTCCTTTCCATACTCGCTGTCCTAACGCGGAAGATATCTGTCGTCAGCGTATGCCTGAGCATGAGCCGGTAGTTGGTGGCGGCAGCGCAGCGTGCCATGTGCGACCACCGGCTGATGACTGATTGTCGGTTTTTTAAAAATGCGTTATAAGTTATCTGAGTAGCCCACAGCGGAGACAGAGATGAGCGAAGTCACAGATCCGGTAGAAGACGAGTATATTCTGGAAATTCCGGCGCAGAAGACCATACAGGTTTCACCCAGGCGGATCCCCGAGGCGGAAACCAGACCATGGCCCGCTGGTACCCGCATCGTTTCAGCAGACAGTCACTTGATCGAGCAGGACTACTGGTACGAGGGCTTCCCCAAAGAGAAAAAACACCAGGCGCCGCGCATGGTGTTTAGCGATGGCGTGTTCGACCTCTCCATCAGTGGCAAATCTATGACGCCGCCGAAGCTGGCCAAACACTTGTGCGTCTCTATGGAGTGCACACCAGGGTTGAACGATATTCCAACCCGACTGACGGATCTAGACATCGAAGGTGTGGAAAAAGAGCTGATCTTTCCCCAGCGTCTGTTTGGCTTGTTCATGTTCGGCGAGATGCAGAATCGGGAAGAAGTTTTCGGCCTATACAACGCCGCCATCGCACGGCGCTGCGCAGAAGCGTCCGAGCGGCTTTACTCGGTGATGGTGCCAAATTATTGGGACATGGGAGAAGCAAAGAACTCCGTCGCTACTTGCCAAGCCCTGGGCGCCCACGGACTCATGGTGCCGCTGAAACCAGGTAAAGACAAAGACGGTAAACACATCAACTATAACGACCCGGTCATGGACCCGCTTTATGAGGCCATTGCTGATAGCGGCATCCCGCTGATCTTCCACATCGGCGAGGCCATTCCCACCGCTATGCCCGGCGCAGCCGGTATCTCCCTGTTGACCCAGATGCAGGGTTTTCGCATGCAGTGGTCACAACTGACTTTCGGTGGCATCTTCGACCGCTTCCCAAAACTCAGGGCAGTGTTCGTCGAAGGCGGTCTGGCTTGGGTCGCGAGCATGTTGCACGACGCAGACATGGCCGCGACGCATTTTCGCACCAGCATTAATCCAACACTCGAACACGCGCCGAGCTGGTACTGGCGCAACCACTGTTATGCGACGTTCATGACCGACCCGGTAGGTTTGTCGTTGCTAGACCGCATCGGCGCCGAAACTTGTATGTGGTCATCAGACTACCCGCATCAGGAAAGCACCTTCGGCTATACCCGCAGTTCTATTCAGGCGGTATTCGATGCCACAACGGTGGAAAACGCGCAGTTGATCGTCGGTAAGACGGCGCTGCAAGTTTTCAACATGGACTGAACTAGCGGTGCTGCTGCGCGAGCAGCGTCAGTATCGGGTTTGACGCGTAGCGACTAACAGCAGCATGCCTTGACGAACGAAACCATCTCCTCGATGGCGGTTATCGCTTCCGGTGCCTCCACACCGCGGTCAACGAAATGCACCGCGCCTTGCGGAAAGTCGGCAGGGTAATGCATTCGCCATGGCCCGTTAAGAATCCAGATATGCTCAGCATCAGGATATTCAGTGATCGTAACCGATACACCCGCTGCGCGCGCAGAGGCGGCCAGGCGGATACTGTCATCATGACAAACGTCTCGTCCCGCGGCCTGAATGAGTAACGGTGGCAATCCAGCCAGATCTCGATAAACCGGTGAATGACGAGGATCCATGGGATTTACGTTACCGGGTGCCAGCAGGGTCTCACACAACGCCACCACAACTTCGCGTCGAATATCAAAACCGTTGCGTACAGGATCATCCAGTGAAGGCGTATTCATGGCGATGTCTGCCCAAACCGAATTCAGCATGCCGCATGCTGGCAGGGGAAGGTCCAAATCTCGAGCGTCGGCGCACAAAGAAACTGTTAGCGCACCTCCGGCAGAATCGCCAGCTACCGCCACTCGGTTGGCATCATAGCCACCAGCACCAATAAGATGGCGGTAGACCGCAAGTACATCCTCGTGGGCGGCGGGAAATGGAAATCGGGGTGCAAGCCGATAGTCTGGAGTGACGATGCGGCAACCCAATCCCAGTGCCAGCCTCGCCGTGCCGCGCCGCGCCCACGCTGCCAGTCCGTTGGAATAACCGCCACCGTGGAGATAGATCAGCACAAGGCCAACGTCGCTTACGCCACCGGCTGGCTCAGTGACCTCGACAGGCACGCCGTCCATTTCCTCGCGGGTAAAGACGACCCCTTCTGGCGCGACAATCAGTGCGCCAAACAACGGTTGTTGCTCTGCAATTTGTAGTTCCAACTCTGGTGTCATAACTGACCCGCCTTATTGATAACGAAATTTGAAGCTTAATATGAGACATCCCAGGTGCTTACGCCTCGCCTGGCACTTCACGTGGTCAAACCGCTAAGAACCAGTTGCGCATGTGTACAGGCCAAGGCTATTCATTTCTGGGCGGCCAAGAAATCGTCCAACGCCACCGCAAAATCGACGGGATTATCGCTGTGCACGTTGTGTGTCGCACGCGCTATCGAAACAAGCTCGCCGTTGGGTAATTCTTCAATCATGCGATCAGCAATTTCTGCTGACAGAATCTTGCTTTCCTCACCGCGAAACAAAAGTGTTGGTTGTTGAATTTGACGGACATCATCCCAAAGCTCAGCCTCGTGCTTTTCGCTGATTCTACTGGCCTCGAGTTCGGACGCCGACGAAACTGGGCGCGGACGCGTATCCCGCTTCCAGGTATAACGCCCATCGTCGGTTTGTTTCAGACTGTGAAAAAGACTGTAGCGTAGATGCGCTTCTGCACGATGGGGCATAAACTTTTTCGAGCGATCGACAAAATCTTCGAAGCTGTCGAGAATATCCGTCGCTTCTCGGTAATTAGCCATCTCACGCTGGCCTTCCTGCATGCTGACTGGTGCTACATCTACAATCCCAACTGCACGCAGATGTTCACCATAACGTGACGCGTAGCGAATGGTGTTAATCCCACCCATGGACATGCCTACCAGAGCCAGGTCGGGAAGATCCAAATAGTCGATAAAGGCCTTGGTATCCGCGAGCATCAGATCGCCACTGTCGAGGGCCAGATTCGCTTCTGGTGTCCAGCCACTGTCGCCGTGACCCCGCTGATCAAGCGCAACAAAGTGATATTTGTGGTGTAACCCCAACACCGCCATATCCCATGTATGTGCGGTTAGAGAACCACCGTGGAGCAGCAAAACATGAGGTGCATCCGGGTTACCCCAATCCAGCCAGTGCAATTCAATATCGCCAAATTGTGCAACATGATCGGTAGGTTGAACAAACTCAGCCGGGCGGACCCCCGCTGCCTCAGCACACTCTCTCATGATCGCTAGATAGTCTTGCAAAGCCTGCTCCGCTGAACGTTTGAGTAACCGAATTTATGCGATGGTTGGCAACTCTCCAGGTGTAAAACCCTGGGCAGTCTGCAGTACGTGTTCGGCAAACAGCCGCATGCTCTTTTCTGCCTTTTCCACAGGCATCGACCCGTAGGAAAAAACCGCGATAAAGTCATTTGTACCCATCTGATCGTTGACCGATCGAAGTTTCTCCAGGCAAGTCGCCGGACTTCCCCAAATGTGATCCGTCAGGTAGATATCGTCGGGGTTGGTATCTGCAGGTAAGGCATTGCGTATCTTCGCCATATCGGCGTAGTACTCATAACCTTTGGTTTTTTGCAGGTGGTCGCCTAGGAACTGGTAGTGGCGCAAGGCGCTATCACCATATTCGGTCATGTACTGCAGAGCGCCTTCATGCGCCTCATCATCGGTTTCTGCGCAGTAAACCCAGCACACGGCTGTGGGCCGTTCAACGCCCCAATCGTGTTCTTCTTCGCGGATCTGATTGTAGCCCGCCAGTTCCTGGCGATGCGCGTCCCAACCACGCTGTGGAATAAATAGAGGTTTGGCGCCTGCGTGTGCAGCGACCGGCATCGATTGTGGGCTACCCCAGGCAATATACAGGTTATCGGCGAGGGTCGAATTCTCTCGCGGCCGTGGTCGTAGGCTGGTGCGTGGAATCTGGTAGTGCTCGCCTTCGTAGGAAAACCACTCTTGGGTTAGCGCCAGTCGCACAACATCGAGTGCCTCGTCGAATCGCTCGCGAGATTCGTCCATTGGAATTCGTAGCCCGTTGTACTCACGTAAGCCAAGACCGCGGCCAAAGCCCAGCTTTAGGTTGCGCCCGTCGAGCATGTGATCGAGCATGACGAATTGTTCGGCGACTTGCACCGGATCGTGCCAGGGCAGTACTACGATCATCGTACCCATATCTATTTTGCTGGTGATGCCTGCAAAGTAAGAGAGAAATTGAGTTGGATTAGTGACCATTGTGTAGGGCGTAAAATGATGCTCGATGGTCCAAAGTGAATCGAACCCTAACGGTTCTACCATGCGGCCGAGATGTAGTTGTTCCCGATAGATCTGACCATCGTGGATCAATTGCGGAGTGCCTTCGAGATCTGGATTAGCCTCTACGGCTTCGTACCGATCCCAATCAACATAGTTTTGTGCGAATAGTGTGACGCCGATTTTGATAGTATTCTCCCTCCCCAGGGTGTCTATGAAGATTAACCTTGTGCGGTGGTCATGGTCAATTTAAACAAAGCACCTCTCTCTGCATGGTGCTGCTATATGTAGTAGACGGCGAGTGCTACTCCGCCTCCTGTTGCTCCTGGGCTCTCGCGCCTTCCAGCATATTCCGCATCGCGTAGTTTCCTTCATGGCACGCGTACTCGAAAATTCGTTGGTTGCTGTTTCGCATGAACAACACGCCGGTTATGGGTGCGGTGTAGGTTGCTGGATCGGTAACGGTGAATTCATAACGCAGCGTGTGTTCGTCTAGACGTTGAAAGCGCTCAGTGAGGTGCAACTCGGAGGCGTTACCGACCGAACTGAAAAAACTTCGCGAGAAACTTGAAAGTGTTGGGTTGAAGCTTGTGGTAGTAACCACCAATACATCCTCTTCCCAATGGCCACGTGATTCGCCCATCCAGGCGGTTAGTCCTAATCTTGGTAAACCGTTGAGCGGTACAATACGTGCGTCATGAATCATTTCATTGAGAATGACCACGTAGTCGTCGGTTTGGGTTATGCGGATGTTCTGATTGTAACCGCCCGGCAGGATGGGCGGGCCAGAGCTGAATCCCAGTAGGCAACGTTCCGCAATACCGCGTTGTTCAGGACCAGCTGTACCCACCCCGCCGACTCTAAGTCTGGCAAGGACATTGTCGGCTTTGATGTCGCCCAGCGCCTGTATCTCGACGCCGGGTTGGTAGGGTGGGACACGGCCGTCGGCAGGGTCTACGATCAGTGAGGTGCGTAAATCGGTCGCGATACCCGCGGTATTGTCGTACCAGAAACTGTTATAGGAGCCAACGTCTGAGCCTTTAGGAGGCGCGTTACGATCGACTTCGCTCGGTCGGTCCTGATCGTTCGTTTTGCGCCTGGCTTGTACTTCGCGTTGCACCGCTTCGGTCTCGGTGAGGATGGGCGTGAGTGCCAGGGGCCCGGCACGTTCGAGTGGTATTAGACTTCGATAATCCCAGACCCCGTCAAGGCTGGGTTTGCCATCGGAGGATCTTGGAATCTTCTCGTTGCTCTGAGACATCGCAGGTAGCCAAGCGAGTACCATGCATAACAAGTAGACGTTGGTGAGTTGGGCGCTTACTCGCAAGGGCTGACGAACTTCGTGTTCGTAACCGTTATGAGGTAAGCGCCACTTCATTTTAGAAGCTTCCGCGCTTGTTGGCGGGCAGCACACTGTCTGGTTTGGACATGCTTTTAGCCACCGAATTTCACATTCACAGCCAAACCATAAGTGCGTGGCATGCCGGTGTATTTCAGCAAGACGTCATTCACATGCACAGACTGATTCCAGTAATACTTGTCAGTGACATTGCGGCTCCACGCCCATACTCGCCACCTACCATCAGCTGCTTCCACACCGGCCCTCAGATCGACGAGCGTGCGCGCATTGATTTTCATTTCATGATTACCAACGAGGAAAGGATGGACTTCTGGGGTACAGGTACGATTAGCTTCTTGGCAGCGATCGTAGAAGAAACTTCTGGTGTCGCTCTGATAGTTCGCGTTGACGCCGACAAATGGAATCATGCCGTTGTCTAGACGCCATTCGTACTGCACGTCCATATTACCCGTTAAACGGGGCGCGTTGGGGAACGATTGTCCAGAGAAGTCTTTGTCTCCTGGATTGAATGTGCCACTGAAGAAAGGGTCAAAGTTTCTGAATTGACCTTTGACCTCGCTGTCTGCGTAGCTCAACGACGGTGCGATACGCAAGCCTTCGGTGGGATACCACTCGGCCGAGAATTCGGCGCCGATTACTTCAGATTCGGGTACGTTGACCAGCGAAGGCAAGGAACCGAAGATCGGATCATTGATCGCGCCGAGCACTTGCTTGTCGGTATAGTCGTAGTAGAAAGCTGCAGCATTAAGCTGCAGGGTGCCTTCCAATAGTGACATCTTGATACCAATTTCGTAGGCCAACAATTCTTCTTGGGTAGCCGGTTGCAGTTGGATAGCAGCAGCTGTGGCCACGGTCGGGAAGCTACCTGATTTGAAGCCTTTGCTAATGTTTGCATAGACCAGCTTACGCTCATCAACAAACCAGTTAGCGCCCACACGCCAGGAAGTACTGTTTTCGTCCAACTCACCGGTAAAGCCCGATGGCACCGGCGCATAGGTGGGAGCGGGACCGGTGGTAGCACAATTGCCTGGACCGGCATCTAAAAAGGTGGTGCCTGATAGGTCGGGAGAGCCACCGGCTGTCAGTGGCGTGCCTTGGTCTATCCATTGCAACAGCTGCTGAATTTCCACGGAGATATCCGCCCAGGTGCCGTCACCACCGTCACTGCCGCAACCCCGATGATCGCGAGTTTGCTCTGAGTAGCGTACACCTGCCTGGAGAGTCAGCGCATCCGTTAACTCATATTCGGCATTAGTGAATACGGCCCAGGTTTCAATTTCCTGCTTGCTGTTGGGATTGGTCGGACCGAGCGGAATACGATTAAACACTTGAGTCGGTACCGCCGTAGAAATACCGTAGGTCTGTAGGAAACTGTCCCATGTGTCGGTTTTTTCCCAGTTAGCGCCAACCACCCAGTTGCCGTTGCCCTTGAAGCTGCCTGAAAGTCGAAATTCCTGGAACATGTCTTCGATATAGCCGGTTTGGTAAGATTCATAGTCCTGATAGATCGTGCCGTCACTCTCCAGTTTTTGGTCTCGGTTAAAGTCTGAAACACTGGTGAGAGAAGTGAGCATAATGTCATCGGTGATGTCGATGTCCATCCGCAAAGCAACAGACCAGTAATCATTGTCTTTGGTTGCGTCTTCACATCGATCATAGCGCCGATTGGCAAGGTTCAGCGATTCGCCACCCGGATCGGTTTGGGTAATGGTATATGCGCCTGGGGATGGCCGAAAACCATATACGTCTGCTTCTGTGCCGCCGCTGACATTGACGCAGGCTCCCCAATCGGCCGACTCGTTGTCCCGCGGGGCAAGCGGATAATTCGCGATCAGCGGGTCGAGACCATTGATCGGATTCAAGGTGGCAAAGCCATGTAGTTGTGGCCGCTGGGAATCCCCTTCGTCGATGAAACCCGTGGTGGTGAGGAGTGCGCTAAAGCGGTCGTTTGGCTCAAACAAGAGCGAGGCACGCCAGCTGACGAAATCCTGATCTCCCGCTTCGTCGTCGATGGCATAGTTGCGCGACGGCGCGGTGGGTGCGAGATCCGTCCAGTAAGGGTCCGCAGCCATCTGGCTGGGATTTGTGTACATCTCCTGCCAGCCGTCAGATTGGATCCTGCGCGCTGCAACACGATATTTGAGAGACTCGGTGATCGGTCCGCTGAGGAAACCCTGCAAATCAAAAGTATTGTATTTACCATAACTGCCTACGATACCGGCTTCGAATTCTTCAGTAGGCTTATTGGCCACATAGTTCACCGCGCCGCCGGTGGCATTCTGGCCAAATAGGGTGCCTTGGGGGCCTTTTAGGACTTCGACTCGTTGCAGGTCTAGCGTGACCCCTTGGGTCAGCACAGAATAGGGCAGTGGCATTTCATCTAAGTACACGCTCACCGTCGGGCTAGAGGCCAGGGCAGTATCCTGGAAACCAACCCCCCGAATGGTATAAATGGTCGTCCCGTAGTAGGTCACGTTGGAGTTGAAGCCAGATACAACTTTGAACAACTCTGCTGTGTCGGTGATTCCAAGTTCGTCCAGACGATCACCGGAGGTGGCTTGAATCGACATGCCTACCTCGTTGATGCTTTCCTCTCGTTTCTGGGCCGTGACGACGATCTCTTCGATAACGGATCGCCCGTCGGTTTCCTCCGCCATCACAGGCAAAACAAATGGTATTGTCAACGCAACGGAAAGCGCCGTCACCAACAGTTTTGAAAGGGTCATTGTTTTCTCTCCAAAAAATATCTCCGGTTCCACAAATTGATGAATAGGAAAAATCTTTCCAACTCACCGAAGTTGCGATCTTGTTGGAGGAGATGAAGCATAGCGAGCACGGTTGCGTCCGCACGTTTGATAATGCAGCTCGGTATTCCTCTCCCCCGATCTTACTTCGAGGTTAGGATATGCCAAAGCAAATTGAAACGCATTATGTTTTTCTCTATTCTTTTTTTCCCCGCTGGTGGTATAACAGTAGGGTATTGCTGCGGTCTGTAACGACCCGTATGTAGCGAGGGATAACGAATGGTTAGCGAGGAACAACGAACGTTGACTGAGAGCCGTGAGCAGATTATCGCCAGATTGACCGCGGAGCACGGGCTCTTCGAACTCTGTTCGCAGCCCAATACTCGCGGAATAAACGTGCGTGCTTACGCGACAGGTCCGAAAACGCTGCGTGACGTATTGTGGCATACGCTCGATCATGGCGATCTTGTTTTCTTGGTCTATGAAGACGAGCGCGTTACTTACTCGGAACATTTTCATATGGTCGCTAGACTTGCAGCCTGGTTGCAAGATCAAGGTGTCGCTAAAGGAGACAGGGTGGCCATTGGCATGCGCAACTATCCTGAATGGGCCGTTGGTTTTTTTGCCTGTCAGGCCATAGGCGCAGTCGCGGTAACATTGAACGCATGGTGGACGGGGCAGGAACTTTTATACGGTTTGCAGGATTCGCAAACCATGGTCGCGCTGCTTGATGGTGAACGCTACAGCCGTCTGCAGCCGCTATTGCATGAACTCCCAGGACTAACTATATTACTAACGCGCGACCATGCGCCACATTCCGATGTGCCTCAGTGGGAAAGTGCGTTGGCGCCTTACACCAACGTTCGACAACTGCCTGAGGTCGATATCCAACCGTTAGACTACGCATCAATTTTATATACCTCAGGCACCACGGGCTTTCCAAAAGGGGCATTGCATACTCATCTGAATCACGCCACCAATATTCAAAATACCATGTTGTCCGCCGCGGTGACTGCCGCCATCGCAACGCAGGAACTTGGGGCGAGCGAGTCGACGACTCCGCAACCGTCATCATTGCAGACATTTCCCTTTTTCCATATTGGTGGTTTAAGCGGCTTGTATATTTCGGCAACTACGGGAACCAAATTGGTGCTGATGTATAAGTGGGATGTAGAGCAAGCTATAGATCTGATAAACCGGGAACAGATCCGTTCCTGGAGCGGTGTGCCGACAGTCGTACGGGAACTGTTGGAGCACCCGCGGGCCGCGTCGGGTGAACTGGACAGTCTGATCAGTATTGCTTCTGGTGGTGCACCCGTGCCGGAAGACCTCATCAAGCGAGTCGCCAATATGTTTCAAACACGCGTCGCCCCGGGTAATGGCTACGGCGCAACAGAGACAACTTCGGCCATCATTGCCAACGGTGGCCTAGATTACTTAGCCCATCCCAACAGCGTTGGCCGTCCCACAGCAACGGTTGATATTCGCATCGTCGATGATAACGGCCAACAATGTGAACGTGGAGAGATCGGTGAGCTATGGCTGCAAGGGGCCAATCTGTTTGTTGGCTACTGGAATAGGCCGGAAGAAACGGAAGCAGCCTTTAGCGATGGTTGGTTCAAGACAGGAGATCTTGGCTACCGCGATGCAGATGGCTTTTACTACATCGTTGATCGTAAGAAAGACGTGATTATTCGGGGCGGCGAAAATATTTACTGCGCCGAAGTAGAAGGCGTATTACATCAACATCCTGGCATTGCGGATGTCGCACTCATCGGCTTATTCCATCGTGAACTAGGTGAGGAAGTTGCCGCTGTGGTGGAACTTAAACCTGGTGTGCAGATGAGCGAAACCGACGTTCAGGCTCATGTGGCAGACCATCTTGCCCGCTTTAATGTACCATCCAGAATATTCTTTGTAAGCGAACCGTTACCACGCACTGCTACAGGTAAGGTACTCAAGAGGGAGTTGAAAGAGCAGTATGGACCATAGTCAGTGCGCAATTTATCGACGGTGCTACAGTTTTTTCTGCGCTTTAGTGATCCGTTCTAGTAAAACATCGGTGTGCGTTTGTGTGGCCACGCCTAACAGTGCAAGAGCGAAACCGTAATGGGTGCGAGTCTCTACGTCCTTCAGACTTATCTCTCCGGCCACCCACTCCAGAATGTTGGCGAAATAGATCGTCGCGAGGTGCACTGAAAATGCTTCGCAATCGACCCATTCTTCCAGGCACTGCGCTTCTACTGCTTCGGCGACCAGGCGCCGCCAGAGCTCTCGTCGAGGTCCTCGGAACATGGTCCGGAATTCGGTACCGCCATTGCTGTAGACGGCGAACAATATCGCTTTGTAGTAGTCAGGCTCGCGTTCAAAGTGCGTCTTACCTAACGTCACTGCGCGAAATAATATCGCTAACGGATCTAATCGACTGCGTGACAATTGCCCGCCATACTGCTGGATGTCCTCATCGAGCAGGGCATACATGATCGCCTGCTTAGAGCCAAACAGATTGTACAGCGTGACCAGGCTTACGCCGGCGCGTTTTGCCAGCACGCGCATGGAAAATATAGTTACGGATGTGTCACGTATGAGCACGCGCGTTGCTGCCAAGATTTTAACGCGCCTAACTTGTTTCGCTTCTTCTCGGGTCGCCATGACATTAACCTGGATCAGAAAGCGGCGCATTGTGACTGATTGGAGCGTATGTGGCCAATCTAACCGCTAGCTCACACATTAGGTTACTTGCCCGACTGGATTGGGTTGCAATACATAGCATTTCGAGTTTTCGTAAAGGCTGGCGCAAAGCGCTTGTATACATAAATGTAGGAGGGTTGAAGGTGCGAACTGAACTGAAAGTGATGTTGGTCGTAATATCGTTGCTCACAACGCTGGGTTGTCTGTTGACACCGCAAGCGTTCGCAGTTGACTGCGAGCCAGACCAAGGCATGACATTTTTATGCGGTCCACAGAATGCTGAAGATTTGGTGTTTCTACCGGAGACGCCGTGGATGATTGCCAGTGGTATGTCGAGCGAAGGTGTGAACGGTCATCTGTATCTTGTAAATCCTGATACTCATGCTTTTCAAGAGTTGTATCCTGCAAGCGGGAAGGATGCTTTCGACAAACAAGCCTATCCCGACTGTCCCGGCCCACTGGACCGCACAAATTTTTCGGCGCATGGATTGTCGCTCTTAACCATTGCTGATGGCAGACATCAACTCTACGTTACCTCCCATGGTGCTCGTGAGGCGGTGGAAGTTTTTGCGGTGGATGCACAATCGGCGCAGATTGAGCTGTCGTGGGTAGGCTGTGTGCCGATACCGATCCACAATGATATAAATTCAGTTGCCGCGTTAGCTGATGGGGGTTTCTTAACGACGCGTATAGCGGGTCAAGGTCCACTGGCCTCAGGAGATATTTTCGCCGGGGAGGTCACCGGATTCCTCTATGAATGGCACCCAGGTGGCTCACTACAAAGTGTTCCTGGAACGCAAATGTCGGGCCCCAACGGAATTGTTGTGTCACCCGATCAACGCTCAGTCTATGTTGCGTTGTGGGGTGGTCAGGGTGTCACCAAATTTGAGCGTGGTGCGGAGAACATTTTGACGCCTGTGCAAACCTTAGAACTACCCTTTCGCCCAGATAATCTGCGCTGGACATCATCGGGTTCGATTCTAGCTGTGGGGCATCGGATGTCTGCAAACAGTGATTGTGGTCAGCCTCTGTGTTTTGATGCTTGGGAAGTGGCTGAAGTAGATCCCACAACGATGACCGCTGAAATAGTGCTAACCAAAAAGCCGACACCTGGTTTCACCGGTGCAACGGTAGCGTTGCGTCATGCCAATGGGCTGTGGCTTGGTACGTTTCATGGCGACCGATTGGTACAGGTAGAATACTAGCGGAGAATCCGGAATGGAGAATATGCAGGAAATTGCCTCCGGGTTGAGATTTCCCGAAGGGCCGATCGCCCTGGCGGACGGCTCGATTGTGTTGGTGGAAATCGAGCGTCAGACATTGAGCCGGGTTACACCCGCGGGCGAAACTGAGGTCATCGCCGAGTTAGGTGGCGGACCCAATGGCGCTGCCATGGGCCCGGACGGCGCCATCTACGTGTGCAACAACGGCGGCTTCAAATGGAACGAAAGCGACGACATGCTAGCCCCTTCCGGTACACCGGACGATTATTCCGGTGGTCGCATTGAACGGGTAGAGTTAGACACTGGACGAGTGGATGTCCTTTACAAGACCTGTGATGGCGCACCTTTGAATGGACCTAATGACATCGTTTTCGACAGTCAGGGTGGGCTTTGGTTTACCGATCTCGGCAAATCCTACGACAGGTACAAGGACCTTGGCTTCATCTACTACGCTAAACCCGACGGCAGCAAGATCAGCTGTCAGCTCGGTCGCCGCGAAACGCCCAATGGCATTGGCTTATCGCCAGATGAAAAAACGCTGTATTTCGCCGAAACCATCACCGGCCGGGTATGGGCATACGATATCACTTCGCCGGGCACACTGGATCAGCGCTCTGGCAGGCTGCTGTTAGGCCTGCCCGGGTTTCAGCTGTTTGACTCACTAGCGGTGGATGCCGCTGGCAATGTTTGCGTGGCGACGTTGATTAACGGTGGCATTACCGTGGTTTCACCGGATGGCGCGCAAGTCGAACACATCCCTACTGGAGATGTGTTCACAACCAACATCTGTTTCGGAGGCGAAGATCTACAGACGGCTTACATCACCCTCTCCGGCACCGGTCGGTTAGTCAGCATGCCATGGCCGCGGCCGGGGTTGAAACTGAACTTTCTGAATGACTGACCAGAATATGCAACAAACCAACCTACCAAAGCGGGTGCGCGTAGCAATTATCGGTGCAGGCCCGGGCGGGATGTATGCAGGCATCGCCTTGCGTAATGCAGGCATCGATGACTTCATCGTCTTGGAAAAGGCTACTGATGTCGGTGGTACCTGGTGGCACAACCGCTACCCAGGAGCTGAGTGCGATGTGCAGTCCCACTTGTATTCCTACTCGTTTGAACCTAAACCTGACTGGTCTCGACCTTACGCGGGACAACAGGAGATACTCGATTATTTACGTCATGTAGCGGATAAATACCGGCTACGCGCGAGCTGTCGATTTGGCGTTGAAGTGACTGCAGCCCATTGGCAGGAAGACCAGGCGCTTTGGTTGCTGACCACTGCAGACGGTCAGCAGCTGCGCGCGGATATCGTGATCAGCGCTATTGGCATGTTCAATGACGTTGCGATGCCTGAAATTGACGGGTTGGATGAGTTTGCCGGGACGATTTTTCACACAGCCCGCTGGCCCGCCAAACACGAACTAGGTGGCGAGCGCGTGGCCATCATCGGCAGCGCCGCCAGCGCGGTGCAGACCATCCCCGAGATCGCCCCAGAGGTAGCCCAACTCGATGTATACCAACGCACACCGCAATGGGTACTACCCAAAGAAGACGAACCATTTTCAGTCGCTGAGCTGGAGCAGTTCCGCGAAACTCCAGAAAACGTCGAAGCGCGACGTCGCAAGCTCTACGAACAGTTGGAGAGTGCGATCCTGTTCAATGATCCGCAGATGCTGGAAGCGGCAGAGGTGGCAGGGCTGGAGAATATTGACCAGGTCAACGACCCGGAGTTGCGGCGACGACTGACCCCGCAGATGAACTACGGCTGCCGCCGTCCGCTACTGTCGAATAAGTACTATCCCACGTTCAACCGAGAAAACGTCAGGTTGGTGGATTGCGCCATCAAGCGTATCGAAGCGGACGGGATCGTTACTGCGGATGCCGAATTGCGGTCAGCAGATACGATCATTCTGGCCACCGGATTTGAGACCACCCACTTTCTGGCCTCGATGGAGGTGCATGGGCGCGGTGGTCGCAGTATTCAACAAGCGTGGCGCGATGGTGCACAAGCCTATCTGGGTATCGCCACCAGCGGCTTTCCCAATTTGTTCATGTTGTATGGGCCAAATACCAACAACGGTTCTTTGATCTATATGCTGGAGCTAGAGGTCGACTATATTGTTAGGCACATAAAGCGCATGGAGCAGATGGGCTTAAAGTGGATAGATGTCCGCAACGAAGCGATGCAGGCGTACAACGACCAGCTGCAGCAGGATATTGCGGCGGTTAAGGTCTGGGGAGCCGATTGTCGCGGTTATTATCGTGTGCCGTCAGGCCGCATCGTAACCCAGCTGCCTTACGATATGACCACCTATCGCCAATTGACGAACCGAGCAGACGAAGATGCATACGAAGCTGATGCGGATGCCCGATAGGCTTCGGCATCCTTCACCCATAGCTACTCGGAGAGCCGTGCAATTAGGGCATCGTCCTTAGAAAAGTCGAATTCGTACTTGTCGCGACCTTCCGTCTGATGCCACAGATATGAATCGCGATAGCCGGATTCGATACCGTATCGAGGTGCCCACCCCGTATGAGCCCGGGCCTTGTCGATAGACATCACTGCCGACCCGGTAACGGATTCTCCCCAGTGCAAGAGCGGTGGATGTTGCTGGCGTGCAAGCTCTATGGGGACATGGATGATTTGTGGCTCGATCTCCGCAGCACGGGCCGCCAGCTGAATCACGCCAATGATGCTTGCGTATTCACTGCCTGATACGTTGTAAGCCTCGCCCTTAACGGTTTTGTTGCCAATCAGAGATAGCATGAATTGTGCGACGTCATTGATGTGGATAAGCTGAGTAACTGCGTATCCTTCGCCAGGCACCAGTATCGGACGACCGGCTTCAAGGCGCGCAAAAAATGCGGGATCGCGGGTGGCTGCCGGACTGCGCGGCCCCATAGTGTGGCCAACGCGGAGGCAGGTCGCTGGAAATTCATGCTCGTGCCAGGCGTTGAGCAACAGGTCTTCACATTGCACCTTGCCCACCCCGTAGGCCTTGCGCGGGTCGTTATCATCCGCTGCGTGGCGGCGGAAGTCTTCCTCTATTGGAAGAACATAACTGCGTCGGTAAACCGCCTGTGAGCTAGTGAACACGTAATGTTGCAAATGCCCTTGGAAAATATCCATCATCGGACGGACATCTGCTGGAGTGAATGCTGTATTGTCGAAAAATATGTCGAATTCGTCGCGTCGCTCGCGCAAGGCGGCCTCAAACGCTCCGTCGACTCGGCGATCAGCGTGAATTCTTTCGACCTGATCAGGGAGGGCGACTTCATGGCTATTGATCACCGTCACTGCATGCCCGGCCGCCGCCAGTTCCCTGGTCAGTTCCAGACCTATATAGCGGTTACCGCCGCTTACGAGTATGCGCATGATTGTCCTTCAGTGTCCTATGGTTTGAACTTCGCTGGACGGGTCTGAATATTTCCCGCCCTCGTCTTTTTATCACGTTGCAAAGAGCACGTCAGGTTGAAATTGTAGTTTCCTGCAGGGTCTCAGGATCAGTCTGGACAGTTACGATAACGTCGTCATTACTGCAAAAACTTTGGCGCCGTCGGATCATAGGAATGCTGCATCTGAGAAAGTCCGGCGCTATAATGTCTAACCACACTTTCCTGGGGAGGGAACTACCAATGATGACAGGCGATGAATACCGACAGTCTTTAAATGACGGTCGCGAAACGTTTTTTGAAGGTAAGCAAGTGACTGATCTTCCGGGTCATGAAATTCTGGGTATCACTGTAGATAGCGCAGCCGCAGGCTATGATCGGTTCTACAACCCAGAACCCGGCGCAGTCGGGGAATTCATGAAGGTGCCCAGCTCTGCAGATGAGTTGCGAGAGCAAGTCGAGTTGCATGAAACGGTGGATCTGTTGACGCATGTCACCTATGCATCTGTTATGACGCTGCTCACCGCAGCCGATCGCATAGAAGATAAGCTGCCAGAAAACGCGGCGCGTATTCGAAGCTATGTCAAGGATGCCCAGGCTCGAGACGTTCGCATTACCCAATGTATTACCGATGCGAAAGGTGATCGAAGCCGCAAACCAGCTCATCAAGACGACCCAGATGCCTATGTGAGGATCGTCGAACACCGTCCAGACGGTGTGGTGATTCGTGGTGCCAAACTACATATATCAGCGGCATCGATGGGTCACGAACTGATGACTATTCCAACCAAGTCAATGCGTGCAGGCGAAGAAGAGTATTCAGTTGCCGCCATGGTACCGGTCAATTCGCCCGGTGTTAAAATAATCAATACAACCTATGCGCCACGACACGAAGACAAACGAGATTTCCCCGTATCCGGACGTCACCACACGCCGGAAGGGTTTGTCATCTTCGACGATGTGTTTGTCCCTAACGAGCGGGTTTTTCTCGACGGCGTGCCTGAGTTAGCCGCGGTTTTCGCCCACTCGCTAGGACTTTGGGAGCGCTTGGGTGGGTTGTCAGCTATGGTCTCTGGGTATGATCGGCTAGTCGGCTACGCACAGTTGATATCGGAAGCGAATGGCATCGAAAAGGTGGGTCATGTTAAGGAAAAGATCTCCGAAATGATGATCAATGCCACGCTCATCCGCGCTTCACTGGAAGCCGCGATAGAGAGCTGTAGCATTACCTCGGATGGCACAGCCGCGTTCCCTAACGAACTATATACTAATGTCGGTAAGTATCATGGTGCAGCCAACTATTCACTTATGGTGCGGCATTTGCACGATATTGCTGGTGGCAGTGTGCTTACTGCCCCTAGCATTGCTGACCTTGAAAATGAACAAACGGGTCACTTGGTGCGCAAGTATATGAGCACCATGCAGTCCGTTGATGGTGCCTACAGAACTAAGTTGTTTCATGCCATTCGCGATGTAACGGCCGATGCCTTAGGAGGTTGGTCTGCGGTCACCAATATTCAGGCAGGCGGGGGCTTGTATGCGCAACGTATTGTCTCGCGCATGCATTATGACCTCGATAAAGCAAAAGCCATGGCCTTGAGCTATGCCCATATGGATGAATACTTGCCGGAAATATCTACCGGATAAACCGGAATCGATGTTCGCGGTATCAGCTGGCCAGGGTAACTACCTGGCCAATGGATCAGGCCGCAGCTGCAGTTTACCGACGTAGGATTGGGTGATTTCTGAGTGAATCATCGGATCTAGACCATTGGTAAACCACAGCCCACGACCTTTCCAACCCAGATCTGCATCATCGATTCGACCATCTAATCCTCGGGTGTAAGTGTTGAGCGGATAGGGTATGCGCACGGTAGTAAACGCCTCAGATGTTTGTTCAAAAACCAGCAGCGAGTCAGATCCAGTGCCGTTGACCACTACTGTATCTTCACCCATACCGAGCGTGTTGAACTGGTCTACGAAAAGGTAATAGTGAAAATCGGCGCCACGCTCGTTAGCAGGATTATTGTCGGTTTTGATGAGCGGGCCGGGACTGCGAAATAAGGTCCAGCCCTCGGGGCACTGATCGCCGAGCCCCCAGGTTTGTGTGCACTGCTTGCGGTCGAAACGTCCGAGGTGACCGCTGCCCCCGAAAGCCACCCAAATGATACCCGAGCTGTCCACATCTACGCCGCGAGGACCCGCGGCCGGTGGTGGTGCACGATAAACTTCATGGCTATTTGATAGCGGATCGTAGCGAATCAACCTGCCCCGAAAATCTATTGGATCGCCTGGATTGCCACCCGGTTGGGCGAGCCAAACGCTGCCGTCGCTTGGGTTTGGAATGATGCCATAATTAAAACTCACCAATGCTGTATCGGCGACTTTGTCACCGTCGCTATCGACTTTGACTTCGCTCCAGCCTTGCGCATCGGCCAGCGTTGATGGATCCTGTGGGTCGTATTTTGCGGGGTCGAACCAGCCGATCACGTATGAATCGCCACTCAGCCACAACACGCCATTTTTGTCGAATTGCAAATGGTGCGTTCCGAAACAAGTGTCAATGAGTTGGAAGTTATCGGTTTTTGGGTCGTACCAGCCTAGTTGACGGTGATGGTAGTTGTTGGCGATGACCGGTGATGCTGCACAAAATTCCGGCAAGTCTTCGGCCCATTCGCGTCGCACCTGAGTGGTGATCCAGACTCTACCCTTGTCGTCCATCATTGGGTTGTGAGGATTGGCAGGGTTGGGATATTGTCCCTCGAAGCCGGTAATACCCGCCTTAACCGGACATCCCAACGATCCAAATCCTGCTGGGTTTGCTTGCGTGGCACCCATGGGCTGGTAGGTTTGGTTACACCAAGGGGTGTCAAAGCCATTCAAGGTGGGCACGGCGGTTGTGGAAGCCTCATGGGTTATAGGGTCGAGTATCAACATTCGGTCGTTCGCCAAGTCGACACCGTAAATCGGTTGATTGGCGTAACTGCTAGGGTTGCGCTTGTCAGTGGCAATTTCATCATGTGCGTAGGTGAACGTATCACCCCAGCCCCAGTGGGTAAGCACCATATTGCGCTCTACGCCCTTTGGCCTTGGGGGCATCGGTGGTGTTTCGCCGTCGAGAATACGTTGTTGCCACTCGGTCATGCTGGTCAATAATTTTTCTCTACCTAAGCTGTCTGCGACAAGATTCATGAATGCCGCTTTGTGCAGGCCGAGATCGAGTTGCTCTCGATTCTTAGTGCGCGTCAGCAAAGACCCGACTTGATGACATAGTTGGCAGCCAAGTTTGAAATTATTCACCCAGTTTGGGTCGCCCTCTGGGGGTGACAGCATCGACAGCCAATAGTTGGCTGGGTAGATGGCGGCGGCTTCTTGAGGCGTGGCAGTGTTCACAGACAGCTTGATGCTTTGTCCTGGGTTGGCCGTTAGTCGCTGGGTATCTTTTAGCCCGTAACCACGCGCCCAGATCTGATAACCGACATTGGGTAGCTGAGGCAGGACGAAATTGCCATGTTCGTCAGTGACAACGATTTTGCGAAATGGGGTTGGTAGTGCACTGGTTTCTGCGATCACCCAGACGCCAGCTTCCGGCTTACCACTGTCGGACAGTACTTGGCCATCTATCCAATCTGAATTCACTTCTGGTGCCTGATTGGAGCCAGGGTCTGTTGACTCATCCGCTCCACAAGACATTAACAAGGGGATAAACAACCAAAAGACTAAGCGCATAACCATAATGATAATTCCTAGATAGGTGACTCACCGTAAACCGTGCCGAAGCCCTCAGACTTATAAGCGAGTAAAGTGAGTAGTGTGTCTGAAGCGTTATCGCGAACGCTGGGATCTAGGGACAGAAACCAGTTTTCCTGGGTTCGATAGATCGGCGTGGAATAGAATGGGAACACCCCAGCTCGAGTCTGGTTGGTAGATGTATTTGCACCGCTGCGATGCCATAAACGGCTTTCGAAGGCGAATACCGTACCGGCGGAGGCGATAAGAGGTGTCGTGGTAATTGGCTCGTCGGCTTGTGACGGACTGCGATGCAGACGGTGACTGTCCAGCACCACCTCGGTGGCACCATTTTCTGCGGTGAAGTCATCAATACACCACAGTACATTGATGCCCTGTGGTTGATCTGGCCACGGTTGTGGAACGAATATTTGGTCAGCGTGCAGAACGCCTTCGATTGCACCCGGTCGTGTGATGTTACCCGAGATATTACTCAACAGGGCAGGCCAGCCCAAGGTCTCACGAACAAGACGCAGAGCGATTGGGTGCTCGGCGAGATCGGAGAATATCGAATCGCGATTCAGCAGATTCCAAACCCGTTGGTTGTTGTCGTTTTTGTCCAGCGCAAAGCCTGGCTTCACCCTGCCGCGTTCGAGATCATCATCGGCAGCGTGATACATCGCTTTGCGTACGCGGGCTAAGGTTGTTGGCTGCAGGGCTTCACTGACTATACACAAACCATGTTCCGCCAGATCAGTGACCGCTTGTTCGATATCTTTAGTCGGCGCGGGTATCGCTGGCGTGGGTTGGTCGTGCATAACGGCCCCTATGAATGTTTTGCTCACCGCGTAGCTCGGCCCTGTAGCTTGAGCTCCGATAATTGAACGGTGAAACGGCCATTACTTTTAACATAAACCTGGGCGCGCGTGCTGACAAATTAAGTGAATAGTTCTCTATCGCGTGAACACAACTTTGGTCCAGTGGTGAGTCGCGGTGTTTCCTTGCCGAATATCCTCCTCCTAAGAACGGAAGGTGACCCGATACCGTTGGGCAGGAAGTAAGCGCCGACTAAAGGTGCTGTTGTAACAGGTAGGAGAATGTCGACTCTTACGGTAGTAGTGGTTAGACCAATAAGGAGTTGGTTAGAGGCTAAGGGTCAGTCTTGCGAGTACTCCACCAAATCACAAATAGGAGAATGACCTGCACGACTAACCTTAAGGACAGAAGGAGTGGTTCTACATCGGGAAACAAATCTGGATTAAGCCACATATGAATATTGGCCGGTGTGACAGCGATGGTTAGCGCGATGAGCAGGTTGCCGGCTAACTGCCGTGTTGTTGGCAAAACCAACATAGCGGCAAACACGACTTCGAAAACACCACTTAGGTATACGATTTCTAAGTGCCATGGTAAGTAGGGTGGCATGATCGCAACGAAGAAGTCGGGGTTGGTGAAGTGTGTGATACCACCAAACATGAACCAAACGAATACGATTCCTAATCCTAAGTAACGCAGCACTTTTAACATCGGTTTGGCCTTTGGTTATTTGAGATCAAGTCGCATCTTTTAGGATCTGTCGTATCAAATCAACTCTTCACCTCACTCATTCGACCTAAAGCGCGTGGCCGCTAGGGTTATGGTGGGATCTAGAGATCGAGATTAGAGACCAAGCATAGACGTGGCCAGTCGGTTAGACTCTTGGGCTTTCAGCCAGAACAAGAACGATAAATATGACGACTGGAGCGACCCCCCTTATTAGTGAATCTGTCAAACGCTACACCTTGAGCGTGTTGGTGGTTGTGTACACTTTCAACTTCATCGACCGCCAAATCCTTTCGATATTGATTGAGCCGATTAAAGCTGATTTGGGGGTTTCAGATTTTGCCATGGGGCTATTGTCGGGCACAGCATTTGCCATTTTCTACGCGACCCTGGGTATGCCGCTGGCATTGATCGCCGACCGCTGGAATCGGCGCAATTTGATTGGCTTGTCTCTAGCAGTCTGGTCTGCAATGACGGCTCTGTCTGGGTTGGCCATGAATTTCTGGCAATTGGCCCTAGCGCGTATCGGTGTGGGTATCGGCGAGGCCGGGTGCAGTCCATCTGCGCACTCGATGCTTGCGGATTTGTACCCAGCGAAAGAGCGTGCAACCGCGCTGGGTGTTTATTCGTTGGGTATTCCCTTAGGCATCATGTTTGGGTTGTTTGCGGGCGGCGCCATTGCCGATGAATTTGGTTGGCGCACTGCCTTTTTTATTGTCGGCATCCCGGGACTCATTCTTTCCGCTGTTGTTTTCCTCACCGTAAAAGAGCCACCCCGGGGGCATGCGGATGGGGTCTCGGCAGATAAAGTTCATGATTATCCGTCCATCGTTGAAGTGTTTCGGTTTTTGTTATCGCGTCGCGCTTTTGTACATATGGCCACGGGCGGCGGACTTAGCGCATTCGTTGGCTACGGCTTAATCACTTGGGCGCCGACATTTTTCGTCAGGACCCACGACATGAGCCTAACGGAAGCGGGTTTCTGGCTGGGATTGGTTTTGGGCATTCCGGGAGGCCTGGGCATCGTTGCTGGTGGTTGGCTTTCGGATCGGTTCGGTGCGCGCGACAGTCGATGGTATCTGTGGGTGGTGGCGTTGGCGCTGGCGGCATGCGTTCCTGCTGCTGCCGCTGCCTTTTGGGTGGATGCGTGGTGGCTTTCTCTAATCTTACTTTCGATACCTGTGATGTTAGGTAATTTCTATCAAGGAACTACCTTTGCCCAGACACAAGGCTTGGCACCGGTGCATATGCGCGCTGTGGCCGCGGCGATTCTTCTGTTTATACTGAACTTTATCGGTTTCGTTTTTGGTCCGCCTGCTGTGGGCATACTCTCGGACCTTTTGGTTGGTTCGTTTGGTGACGATGCCTTACGTTACAGCCTGTTCACATGGGGCTTTGTAAACATCTGGGCGGCGTACCATTACTGGCGTGCAGGCACGCTTTTACCCGCCGATTTGGCGCTGTCAAAATCGGAGTAGGCATTCTGGGAGTGGTTGCGGACACGCACGTTGCGCAACACTTCAATGATGTTGTGAGAAAACACTGTCTGCCATTTGACCTCATACACGCGAAGTATTCACACTGAATCAAACTTGAGAAAGGACGGTGTGATGTCTTCGTGGCTCAAAAGATCCGCTAAAAGATAAGCTGTACCGTCTCGCCATCCATTTCAGCCAGTGTCGAGCGGGTTGGCGGCATAATGGCTTCGGGTTGCAATTTACTCGCCCTTGCCGTGTGAGCTTTTGTTAGTCG
>JBNMMV010000014.1:0-29232 GCA_051270205.1 Limisphaerales bacterium | reverse complement strand
GCGGTAGTAGCAAAAGTTTACGCGACAGATTACGTTGAAGTGCGGTTACCCATCGCAGACCGCCAACTCGCTTACCTTGCCTTACCCTTCAGTTTGCGGCGCGGACTGTTGCCCGAAGACCTGCGCCCCAAAGTAACGCTGTCGGCGGCCTACGCGGGTGAAACTTACAATTGGCAGGGAGAGATTGTTCGAACCGAGGCAGAGATCGATAGGCGCAGCCGCATGGTGCACGTCATCGCCAGGGTCAAAAACGACAGTGATATTCCTTTGCAAGTTGGTCTGTATGTAGAAGCCTCCATTGAGGGCGTGCAGGCAGAAAACGTCATCATCCTGCCGCGCAACGCATTGCGAAACAGCAACCAGGTGCTGATTATTGATGACGAGAATCGGCTTCGGTTCCGTGAGGTAGAACCCTTGCGTTTATATCGCGATGAGGTGCTGATCAAATCTGGACTGAGCAGTGGCGAGCGTGTCTGTGTGTCTGTCATACAGACCGCGTTTGAAGGCATGTTGGTTGAACCTGTGAGCGAAGAACCCGCTGTGGAAGTGATTTAGGAGATCCTGATGCATAACGCGATTGCATGGTTTGCTAGAAACTCCGTCGCCGCTAATCTGCTCATGGTGATCTTGATGTTGGGGGGCATAATTGCCCTTTTTACCGTTCACCAACAGACATTCCCAAATATTGATATGGAAATGGTCTCCATAGATGTTCCCTATTTGGGGGCGGCACCGGAAGAAGCGGAAGAAGGCGTCTGTATTCGCGTCGAAGAGGCGGTTGAAGGTACCGCCGGGATCAAAAAAATCCACAGCATTGCCAGCGAAGGCAACTGCAGCGTGCGGGTTGAACTCACAGAAGATGTTGACGCCATTCAGGCGCTGAATGAAATCAAAAGTAAAGTTGATGGTATCAACACGTTTCCCAAGGAGACTGAAAAACCCATCATCTCGAAGTCTGTCGTGCGCCATGGCGTGATGGATCTGGTGATTTCCGGCAGCATCAGCGAGCGTGCGCTGAAGGAATTTGGCATGCAGGTACGTGACGAGATCTCTGGTATACCGGGAATATCTCAGGTGCAACTGGCCTATGTCAGGCCGTATGAGATCTCGATTGAGGTTTCTGAGAATACCTTGCGACGCCATGAAATCACGCTCGATGAGATTGTCGAGGCAGTGCGTACGACATCTCTGGATATGCCAGGTGGCAACATCAAAACACCAGGTGGCGAAATCCTGCTACGAACCAAAGGCCAGGCTTATGTTGCTCGTGATTTTGAAGACATCGTCGTGCTGTCGTTACCCGATGGCGGCATGGTCTATCTCGACGAGTTAGCCAACGTGGTGGATGGCTTTGCGGAGGGTGAGTTGGCTGCCCGTATTGGCGGCTCACCGGCGGTGGTGGTCAAAGTTTCAAGAATTGGAACAGAGGACATCATCGATATCGCCAGGCGGGTCAGGGAGTACGCAGACACCTTAGAGCCGCGCTTGCCGCCCGGGGTTTCCATCGATGTCTGGCAGGATGAATCCTCAATTCTGCGCAACCGCATAGACAG
This sequence comes from Limisphaerales bacterium, assembly GCA_051270205.1. Classification (GTDB taxonomy): domain Bacteria; phylum Pseudomonadota; class Gammaproteobacteria; order Pseudomonadales; family Azotimanducaceae; genus UBA4421. The sequence goes on along the minus strand of JBNMMV010000014.1, from coordinate 27,679 downwards.
TTTAATGGCAACCGGCGCGGGTGGCCTAGTACTGGTGATGTTGATTCTCGCACTGTTCTTACGCTTTCGTTTGGCGATGTGGGTCGCTGCAGGCATACCTATTGCCATGTTGGGGTCTGTGGCCATGTTCCCGTATGCAAATATGGAAATAAGTACGTTGAGTGTCATGGCGTTTATTCTGGTACTCGGCATCATTGTTGACGACGCCATCGTGGTTGGCGAGCGCGTGTATGCTCATGAACAAATGGGCAAGTCCCCCATCGGCGCCGCCATTGATGGCACCCGGGAAGTTTCCGTGCCGGTCATTTTTGGTGTGCTCACGACCATGGCGGCATTCTTGCCGTTGGTCATCGCCGAAGGTCGGATGGCGGACGTATTCGGTTCTATTGGCTGGGTGGTGATGATCAGTCTGGCTTTTTCTATCGTCGAATCTCAACTCATTCTTCCGGCACATCTGGCGCACCGGAATCACGCAGAGAGCACATCTGGCATCGGTCTGCGCTGGACGCGCATGCAGGACAAATTATCAAAGTGGCTGGAAAATTTTGCCGAATACAAGTATCGACCCTTGCTGGAACATGCGCTGCGGCGCCGATATCTCACTGGTGCTATCGGCCTTGCAGTGCTGATTTTGGTGCTGGGGATGATCGTAAGCGGCAGAATCGTCATCAGTTTTTTTCCAGCCGTTGAAGGCGATGTTGTCTATGCGACGCTGGAGATGCCAGATGGAATGGCCATTGAGCAGACCATTGAGTCGGTCAAGATTATTGAGGCGGCGGCCGAAAAGGTCCGCGAAGAACTCGACGCGGATCTGCCACCAGGCGCGCCGAGTCGGGTGAAAGCTATTCTTACGAGTGTGGGTACCCACCTTGAAAAAGGTGGGCCACCGCGGCCCAGTGGACCTGGTAACAGCGCCAATGCAGAAATTGCGCTGGAATTGATCGGCCAGGATGATCGGGGCTCGATTACGTCTCGGCAGGTTGGCGACCGTTGGCGAGAGCTTGTTGGTTCCATACCTGACGCAGTCAAACTTAGCTTCAATTCCGATCAGTTCAGTGCTGGAAGTGCGGTGGATATCCAACTGGCTGGTAGGAATGTAGATCAACTGCGTGCGGCTGCGGCAGCGCTTCGTATCGAGTTGAGTCGTTATGACGGTGTTTACGATATTTCAGACTCGTTTCGCGCTGGCAAACAAGAAATCAAACTCACGCTGCTACCGGAGGCGAGAAACTGGGGGCTGACCCTGAGCGATCTGGCCCAACAGGTACGCTCAGCTTTTTATGGTGCTGAGGCACAACGCATTCAACGTGGTCAGGACGACGTGCGCGTGATGGTCCGTTTCCCGATTGGTGAACGCCGATCCATAGGCAACTTGGAAGACATGCGCATCCGCACACGGGACGGTGTAGAGGTGCCTTTTACCAGCGTGGCGACTTTTGAGCTCGGCCGTGGATTTTCTACTATCAATCGACTCGATGGTCGTCGCGTGGTCAATGTCACCGCCGAAGTTGATCGCAGTACAACCAGCCCCGAGGCAGTGGTCGCCAGCATGCTCAGCGAGGCGGTACCACGTGTTATTGCCGGTTATCCTGGCATGACAGCGGGTCTTGCTGGTGAGCAGGAAGAGCGGGCTACATCCATGCAGAGTCTCGCCGTTGGCGGGCTGCTTGCGTTGGTCATTATTTACGCATTACTGGCGATACCGTTGCGATCATACATTCAGCCATTCGTTATCATGAGCGTAATTCCGTTTGGCGCTGTAGGTGCAATCATTGGTCATTACATCATGGGCTGGGGAATGATGTTCTTTTCACTGCTGGGGATAATTGCCCTGTCAGGTGTTGTGGTGAATGCGTCCCTGGTGCTTGTTGATTTCATCAACCGTCGTCGGCGCGAGGGGGTAGACCTGTATGAGGCGGTTGCCATGGCTGGGGTGGTGCGATTTCGACCGATCATATTGACGTCTGTGACGACGTTTATTGGCCTGTTACCGTTGCTCACTCGGGGTGGTGATCCCTCAACCGCCTTTATCATCCCGATGGCGATTTCACTTGCTTACGGGGTGTTGTTCGCGACCGCAATAACGCTGTTTATGGTGCCCGCGCTTTATCTGGTGGCGGAGGACTTTTTTACGTGGAGTGATCTTGAGCGGGGTGAGCGCCTTGCGAAGCAGGACGAGGCGGATGAGCAGCGCCTGGAAACGAAGGCGATGTGAGCACTGTTGGATTGTAACTGGCCTCGCCATTATCCAGGGCTTTATGGCATATTCCCTGATTTACCCTAGTTTAGGTGCCCCCCGTTATGCTAGAAAAGCAGCAATTCCTATTCGTCCGCCACGGTGAGACTGTCGGTAACTTAGAACAGATTGCCCACGGTCAAACAGAATCCCCCTTGAATGAACGAGGCATTCGCCAAGCCCAGGCAACCGCCGCCATGCTACAAGAATGGGATACACCGTATCACCGTGTTTATGCCAGCCCGCTGTCCCGTGCTCACCATACTGGCGAGCACATTGCGCAGGCCCTGGGGCTGCCGTTGGATACCCACGATGACCTAGTCGAAGGTTTTTTAGGCGATTGGGAGGGTATTACCTACAAAGAGTTGCATGAGGTCGGCTTCGCTAAACATTCCATTTCAGATGATAATTTTCGGGGGCATAACGGTGAATCACCCAACCAGTTAGCAGATCGCATGGCCCGCGTCTTAGAGGAAATCAAAGCCCAACATCCGGGTGAAAATATTATCTTCGTTAGTCACGGCGCAGCCATTGCACACCTATTGGCGAGGCTCATGGATACCACTCCGGCTTTTGGGCACCAATATCTAATGCACAACGCGGCGGTTACTGAGGTTACATTTCATAGTGATGGAAATAGTGATGGAAATAGTGATGGTGATGATGACCAACCAGAACTGTCAACGCTGAATTTCCACGATCACCTGCCGGAAGAACTGAAGGCAGGTCCGATGAGTCGGCACAAGTCTAACAAGCCAACAGTTGCGTTTCCGAAAGCGCCAGATGAACTAACGACACCATGGCTGCAAGACGTCATGTCTCCCTACATTGGCGGTGTGACGATCACCGGATTTACCTCTCAGCTGATTGGTGTTGGTGAAGGGTTCATGGGGCAACTTGTTAGAGTTGCCTTGAGTTATTCGAAAGAGAGCAGTACGGCTCCGGCTAGCATTATTGCGAAGTTTGCGGCGACGCGGGTAGACACGCGGGAGATGGCGCGGGACCAGAGTCTGTATCGAAGAGAAATCGGTTTCTATCGAGATATCGGGCAGGACGTGGGTATTCGGGTGCCTGTTTGCTACTACAGTGACTTTGATGAAGAAAGCCAGTACTTCGCGATGCTGCTCGAAGACATGGCGCCGGGAGAGGCGAGTGATCAGGTGCTGGGCACAAGCCGAGAAACCTCGCGTCAGGTGATCGAGCAGTTTGCAAAACTGCATGCTAAATGGTGGAACAGTGACAAACTGGATGGCTACGACTGGGCGAAGTGGATCATTAACGAAATGCCCATGGAAGAAGGCCTCGCACGATTGCAACAAAATATCAAAGAGGTGGAAGAGACAGGTAGTTTTGACGCCTACCCTGAAATGAAGCACCTCCTGTACTTGCTGCCGCCGCTATTTCGCATGCAACCGGCACCGCCATTTCCATTTTCTTTAGCGCACGGAGACCTGCGTTCTGACAATATCATTCAACCGACGGCAGAAGGCGGTGAATTCTGCGTCTTAGACTGGCAATTGTCAGGCAAGGCCGATCCTGTCAACGACATCGCCCGCTGGTTGGCGCAAAGCATTTCCATAGAAGATCGCAAGGAAACCGAACAGGAATTGCTGAAGCTGTACTACGACAAACTGATCGAAAACGGGGTTACGGGTTATAGCTACAAAAAGTTTATCAACGGCTACAAGATGAATCTGGTTGTTATCCTTGTCATGTTTTCGATGTCGATTGACAGTGTTGATCGGTCATCAGATCGAGCGAAGGCTTTGTTTCACCAATTCTATTCGCGGTTGGATTCAGCATTGGTCGATTGGCAGTTGGAAAAGCTGCTCAAGGTGCTGCCGCTGTTGACACCGTTTATCAAGTTTTCAACCTGGGTGAAAATGTTGCTTAAACCGAAAGGTAGTGCTTCGTGAGGTACTGCCCAGGGACAAAAATGGTCTCTACCGTGTGGCAGAACCGCGATAGGAGTTTTTAACTTATGAAAATATCAAATTACTGGTATGTCCGGCTTCTAACGCAGCACGAAGTTCGACCAGTGTTCGCGGCGCTCATGGCCGGCTTTGCATTACTGCTGACTTTTGTCATATGGGCAGTCATATTCAAGTGGCTTGGTGGCGATGTCCACTTTACGGTCTCGAATATCATCTATGAGGTATTGTCTATTGCGGTTGTGGGTTACTTTATTGGCGGCACGCTCTATACACTTAAGATGACCCCGCGTGACGTATTGGCGCTGGCCCCGGCATTGGCGCTAGATGAAAAAAGTTTGGACCGCGAGGCTGCAACGATTACTGAACAAAGCAGCGCGATACACGTATGGACTTTATGCTGGATGCTTTTGATGATCATCCTTACATGGTGGATCTCCCAGATGGCGAGCGAGGGTATAGCCTCGGCTAGACAGTTATCTCAGCCAACCTTTGCGGGATGGCCGTACTTTCGAAATCTCATTTATGCGTTTACGCTGAGCCAATTCATCTGGATCGATATTGCCCTCGCACGCCGATTGGGAAAATTGTTGGAGGAGCACGGCAGGGTCAATTTGCTAGACCGTTCCAGTCTCCGAGCGCTGGCGAAAAGAACGCGGCGCAGCGTCCTGGTTTGGATTCCGGTGCTTTGCCATTCGATCATTTTCATAGGTATATTACTCGCCGTGGTGATCCTTCCTACAACAGGCATTCGGCGACGTTACGCGGAAGAAAAAAGTCAGCAGCTAGAAAAAGTCCGCGCCCGAATCGCCGATCGAAGCGCTGCAGTCGTCGATGGCACTTCCACATCGGAGTTGAGCAACTTACCTGAGCTGGTGTCCTGGGAGCAACGACTGCAACAGGCCAGAGTGTGGCCATACGAAATGACCATATATTTGCGTGTTTTCCTATATGCCGGTATCGGGCTGTCTTCCTGGGTAGGTGCCGCATTAGTCGAGCGATCAATAGGTGCTTTTTTCGGTTAGCACGAAAGCGGTCGGAACCTCTGGAAACAGTTCGCAATAGCAAAAAGTATACCCTGCGGGTAATCTGGTCGAGGCTATCTACAAGAGGGGTGCTTCATGAGACTCAGCAGTCTACTTTTTATCGCAATACTGGTTGGATGCGGATCCCAAGACGACCTTGTCTCTGCCACGGATGCTGGGGTTGAGTTCATCGAGCCTGACTCGATGCCCAATCGTCAAGCCTACTTTGGCGATATGCACGTTCACACAAGTTGGTCCACAGATGCTTACGCGGGCGGCAATCGAGTTGGCCCAGCGGATGCCTACCGATTTGCTAGAGGTGAGTTGGTCAAGCTGCCTACGGGAATAGAAACGCAGCTAGCAAAGCCGTTGGATTTTGTGGCGCTCACCGATCACGCTGAAGGCTTCGACTCTATCGGCGCCTGTACAGACTTAGATCACCCGCTTTTTGACTCTGTAGCGTGCACCAATATGCGAGCGCCTGGAAACCGCCAAGCGGACTACCTGAAGCTGGCATTTAAAAGAGGCACAACGCGACCAGCGCAAAGATCGCCAGAGCTGTGTGAAGATGAAGCGGTGTGCATTACTGCTGCGATGACCACTTGGCAGCGAGTCCAGGCCGTCGCCAACGAATTTGACGATCCTGGCACTTTCACTGCGTTAATTGGCTACGAGTTTTCTTCGCTGCTGCCGTCATTTGGTATGTTGCATAGGAATGTCATCTTCCGTGGCGATGAGGTGATTCCCCACGCGATTTCTTCTATGGATGTGGTCGGACAGGCAGATTTCTTTTCGCAACTGGACCATGCGTGTCAGGCACCTTGTGAGGTTCTCACCATTCCCCACAATACTAATTATTCCTGGGGGTTAACATTTTCACGCACAGACGAAGATGGCTCTGCCTACACTGACGCCGATATAGAACGGCGCGCTCGGTTAGATCGTGTGGCGGAAATTACTCAACAAAAAGGCAATTCTGAATGCCAGATTGGGGTTGGTTTTGCGGACGAAGACTGCGACTTTGGAAATCTTTTCCCAACCTGTGAGGAAGGTGAGTCGGGTCAGTGTGCCACGGAACAGTCATTTGTTCGTAACGCCTTGATGCAAGGCATACAGATGCGTAGCGCGGGCGAAACTAATCTTTTCAAGATCGGCTTGATTGGTTCGACTGATAATCATAATTCCGACCCCGGCAATACAAATCCGCAGCAGACCTCTCGAAACGCTCGAGCTACTGGTAACAAAGAAGTCATTGAGCGGACTTTTGCGGCGGAGCATGTGGTAGCGGGCCCGTTCCGCAAGATGAACGTCGGCGGACTCGCCGGAGTATGGGCAGAATCCAATACGCGAGATTCAATTTTTGCCGCCCTGAAACGCCGTGAGACGTTTGCCACAAGTGGATCTCGACTGCGAATCCGCTTCTTTGCTGGCGACATAGCCTCGGACAATCCGACAGCTGAGGCGTTGTATGAGCACGCACAGCCTATGGGTTCTGAACTTTCACATGATGCGCCAACATTTTGGGCGCAGGCGCTTCGTGACCCCGACGCTTCACCGCTGGACCGAATTCAAGTGATCAAAGGCTGGATCGAAGGTGGCGAGTCCCAACAGCGTATTTGGGATGTGGCTTGCGCTGATGGACGATCAGCTGGGGACGATGGCCAATGTCCACCAACTTCAGCCACCGTGGATACGACTACTTGCGCGGCAACGGACGAACTGGGTGCGTCGGAATTGAGTGCTCGTTTTACAGATGATACGTACGACAAAAACCAGAATGCTTTTTACTATGTTCGGGTATTTGAGAATCCAGCTTGTCGGTGGACAACGTGGCTGGCCAATACTGCCGGGGCAGAGATTCCCAAAGATGTTCCCCTCACCACTCAACAACGTGGTTGGTCATCACCGATTTGGGTGCAGCCGTAAGTGAGTCGATACACACACGGAAAGGGCTCGCCTCGGTCTGGGCGCCGGATCGCATGAAGAAGAATGCGCCGCCTATGGCATTGATCTGCTGACGCTCAAAGATAGATTTACATCGTAGTAATGACGAATTTGAACAATCTCGCCGTCCGTAAGTTTCGTCGGCAAGATCACATTGCAGTCAGAATAACGAACTCATAAATCGACGCGAACAGCGAAAGCCGCCTTCGAACTCGCCTGACGCCTATCACCAATTCGGACCTGGCTCTTCACCCAACGAATGTTCTGCGATCGCCGATGTCGACTTCGCGGGTCAGGCATCCTGCACTCGTAGCGCCAGTTTTCCGCGCGCATGTCCTGTCTCGATATGCGTATGTGCATGCGGCAACTCTGCAAATTCGTAAACGGTGTCAATGACCGGTCGGATCTGTTCCGCTTCCACTAACGTTCTTATTTCAGCAAGTGCACTACCATTCGGACGAAACAACGACCAGTGGTAGCCCCTGCCATGCAGGATGCGTTCGCGGATTTTGCGACCTAGCAGGGCAACCCCGGCAGACAACGCACCCAAGGGTAAACCGCGGGCATCGGTCAGCGGCATCAGGTCATGCACAATGGAGACATATTGCGCATTATGGCGTCGATTGAGCAAAGACACAGCACTACCCTCCGCTGCATTGCGATAGCCCATCGTGTCGAACACAAGATCGAAGGGTCCGGCGTCCTGCCAGCGACTGTTGGTGTAGTCAATGACCTCATCGGCGCCGAGCGAGTTGCACAACGCCACGTTTGATGTACCGCACGTGGTAGTAACTCGAAATCCCCAGGCTTTGAGCAGTTGAATCGCAAAGGAGCCCACACCACCAGCGCCTGCAGGCACAAACGCCCGTTTGTCGCTGCTGTGGTGCGTCGCGGCGTCTACTCTGCCTACCAGCGCGGCCCATGTTGTCAGTGCAACATAAGGTAAAGTGGCCGCCTCTACATGGCTGATGTTTGCCGGTTTGTGATCGACCTCGGACTCTGCCACTGCGATTAATTCCGCGTAGGTACCGTCGCGAAAGGCATTTGGCGCCGCCCAGACTTCATCCCCAACTTTGAAGCTTTTCACCTGGGTACCAATGGCCTGCACTACACCTGACAGGTCGTGCCCGAGAATCAAGGGCATGTTGGCGCCACCTCGAGCATTGAAGATGGCGTGGCCGTACCCGGCACGACGTCCTGCATCAACCGGATTCACAGAAGTCGCGACCACACGAATCAGCACTTCATCCGACGCAGGTATCGGGTTCGATGCTGCCTCATTCAAGCGCAACACCTCGACACCGCCATATTCGCTAATCTGGAAGGCGCGCATCTTTTTCCTTAGCAATTCCATGCAGTACAACATCCACCACTGCATCAGCCATAGCCAGCGCACGTGACTGTTCGGTGGAGTCGATATTATGTACGCGCTGAACCAACGGCGCGCCAGCAATGAACGACAGAACGGCACCGTTGAGCATACTCATCACGTACAAGGGATCGGGTGGGTTTTCGATTTGGGTAGCTTCTTCAATCAGTTTCAAAATCGCCGCCTGAAACGGCGCGACATAACGATCTACCAAACGATCCAGCCGTGCACCGGGAGAGAAAGACTCGTTTGCCACCAATCGATGAAGTTCCGGGTGTTGTGCTGAGAATAGGACGTAGCGCCGATACAGCAGGCGCAATCGTTGCCGCGGTTCGATCCCTTGAAGCTCGGCCGCCGCATCGCCGAAGGACCGCCAGAACTCACTCCATACCTGTTCCAGAGCGGCATCCCACAACGACTCTTTATCGTTAAAATAATAGCTCACGAGCGGATGGCGGACACCCGCGCGACGGGCAATTTCGGCAATCTTCGCACCCTCGAATCCGTGCTCCGCAAAACTGCCGATCGCCGCTCGCAGAATATCCTCGCGTGCCGGACCTTGTTCCGCAGGGCGACGACCACGGGGGCTTCGAGTTGTCTTTGCAATTGCCATTTGACAGAACTTTAAATTTAATTTACCGTTCTGTCAATTACTTCAGAGTGATGGTAATGAAACTCCTGACATTCGACGCGGGCAGTGGATTGCGTTTGGGCGGGTTGCTCGATGACGAGCAGTTGGTTGATCTCGATCATGCAAACCAACAGCTGGGTGGTCCGAGCACGCCTGCCTTTGCGAGCCTGCTGCACCTGATGCAAGCAGGCGACTCGGCGTTGGACGCAGCGCGCAATATAATTGATCAGGTGACGAGTGCAGGTGACGACAGCCTCTGTATTCCGCTGCATCAGGTGCAGCTGCATTCGCCGGTACCCCAGCCGCCACGCGTGCGTTGCTTCAGCGTATACGAACGTCACATGACCCAGGCTATAGACGCGGTAGTGCGTTCTCGCGCAGGTGGCGCTGGCGTGGCGCTCAACAAGATTCTGCGCTTCGCCAAAGTACCCAAAGACTTCTACAAAGGCGCACCTTATTACAAAGGTAATGCACTCTCCGTGATCGGTCCCGAGGACGAGGTGCCGTGGCCTTCGTTTGCGGAAACAAAACTCGATTACGAAATAGAGCTGGGTGTTTTCATAGGCACCGGCGGCCAAGATATTTCCCGCGCAGACGCCTTATCTCATGTGTTTGGTTACACGGTGTACAACGATTTCTCCGCTCGCGATCGGCTGCTGGAGGAAATGCTCGGCGGTTCCTTGGGTCCGATCAAGGGCAAAGACTTCGAAGGCGGCAACGCCATCGGGCCATGGGTTGTAACAAAAGATGAGATCTCAAATCCACAGGATTTAACCATGACGGTACGCGTAAACGATGAAATCAGAGCAGAAACCTCCACCCGTGAGATGTTCTACGGCATCGACGCCATGATCGAGCGTGCATCTGAAGGTGAGCGCCTGGTTCCGGGGGAATTCATCGCCACTGGAGCAGCCGCAGATGGCACGGGTATTGAACGATGGCAGTTTCTCGCACCTGGAGATGTGGTTGAGCTAGAAATCCAGGGTATCGGCAAATTGCGTAACCGGGTAGGACAGCCGCGCTCCGACCAATCAGTGGGCTGACACAGGAATTCACCATGCCAAATCAAGTAACCATGCCAGAACGGGGACACCTGCCAGAAACCGCTATCTCGCGGGGCAAAATCGCACCCGCAAAATTCGCCCACGTTGTCTTTCGAACCGGTCGCTATGAAAAGATGATCAGCTGGTATAAGACGGTGCTGGAAGCGGAACCGATGTATGCCAATGATTTCATCACTTTCCTCACTTACGACGATGAGCACCACCGCGTAGCTATCGCCAAAGCACCGGCACTCTTACCAAAGTTGCGCACACAGTCAGGTGTGGATCATATCGCTTTCACTTACCTGACGTTGGGCGACTTGTTGGCCACCTACCAGAGAATCAACACTTTGGGGATTCGTCCCTACTGGTGTATCAATCATGGTGGTACTACCTCCATGTACTACCAGGATCCCGACCACAACCACGTCGAGTTGCAGATAGACAACTTCACCTCTCCCGAAGAAATTAACGCCTTTCTCGACGGGCCTGAATTTACAGAAAACCCTATCGGTGAAGACTTCGATCCCGATGAGATGGTCACGCAATTTGATTCCGGCGTACCCCCCAGCGAACTCATCAAGTGGCGAAACCGCGGTCCCCGTGGTCCGGAAACGGTCCCGAACAGCAATCTCGGCCGGATCCAGGGCACCTTGATCAAGCTCGCAGCGAAGCTTGGCGTTTTGCCATGAGTCGCCTGTTCGATAGCGGGCGCTGGTTACTGGTCGCAGCACTTGCGTGTCTCGCGGTCTGGTTTCTCATCACTTGGGAAACACGCATCGCTTACCTGGATCTCGCCGCACACAGCCACCTGTGGACTGCGTTCGCGGCTGCCACCATGGCTGGCCTGAGCGCTGTGATTGCCTTTCGTTACCGGCAATCCGTTCTTCTCCCACTTTTATTCGTGGCCTTTATCGTCATGGCCGGCGTGTTGTACGGCCAATTTTCACCTGGTGGAATCGGAGAGTACCCGGCAGACCTGCGCGGTGAGGTGAATTTCAAAGCGCTACTGGTGCATACCGCTATGCTCGGATCGGTGTTGCTAGCCTGGCAAGGGGCACTCTCCCAGTCCGTTGCCGCGACGCCAATGCTGCTGGTCCTAGGGCGTGCACTCATCGGCTGTTACTTCGTCATCAACGCGCTGTGGCAATGGTATTACTTCGACATTCGCGTTGAGCATGTCGAAGCCACCGGTGGCAACCCCGCCCTTATTCCTGTCGCGATCGGCTTGCAGCTGTTGTGCGGTGCACTGTTAGCTTCAGGTCGGTGGACCCGGGTGGTTGTATGGCCACTCGCCATCGTCATCGTTTCCTCGACCGTCATGGTGCACGGTGACTTGTCGGCAGACGCGCCGTATCCCGTCAACATCCAGGTACAGCAATGGTTCGTGAAATCGACCATTCTCGCCGGCTTGTTAATGTCGCTGCGACCGAGGGCAGAGACTCAGTTTTCAGCTTCTGCGGAGCACGTCAGTGGCTAGCTCGAGTCACAACAGCCGTCGCCGATTCCTGCAACAAAGTACGACAGGTCTGGCAGGGATCCTAATCAGCCGCCAGGCACCAGCAATCGTGCATCGCAAGCCGCCGAATATACTCCTGGTCATGAGCGATCAGGAACAGGCACGCGTGGATTTACCGAAGGCGTTGCCACTACCACAGCATGAACGTCTTTTAGAAAACAGCCTCGAATTCGCCAACTACCACGTCACCACCGCGCCATGCACGCCTTCCCGGTCAGTCCTATATACTGGACAGCACAGCAAATTCACTGGTGCAGTGGCAAACGCAAACACGCCGTTTTTCAATGAACTACCGCGCTCGATGCCGACCCTGGGCACAATGTTGCGTGAATGCGGGTACTACACCGCATACAAAGGCAAATGGCATCTGGGCTCGCTCGGCCCCGCGCCGGATCCGCAAGGTATGCGCTATCCGAACAAATCCAACGCACTGCAGGATTACGGTTTCGCGGATTACTCCGAAATTGGCGACGCCATTGGCAGCACTTGGGAAGGATTCATGCGCGATCGGGAGATCGCCAATGATGCCGCGCGCTGGCTGCATGATCGCGGTCGCGGTCTAAAGCACGAACAACCCTGGTTCCTCGCGGTCAATCTAGTAAACCCTCACGACGTCATGTTTTACCAGGCCCACGCCAACCAGGTGGATAGTCGATTACACCACAATCTGCTCTCACCTCTGCGCGGCGCGCCATTGAGTTCGCCCTATGATCGGAGTTGGGAGGATCTGCCCCTGCCCGAAAACGTGACTGCACAGAACCTTGACCACCAGCCTGGCATGCACCAGCGCTATGTAGAATTCTGTGATTACTTCTACGGTGCGATGCCGCGTGACGATCTTGCATTGTGGCGCAAATTCCGCAGTTACTACTTCAACTGTATCCGCGATGTTGACCGACATCTCGGCACCGTACTCGACGCTCTGGATACCACCGGACTAGCCGACAATACCATCGTCGTCTACACCTCCGATCATGGCGAATTGGCGGGGGCTCATGGTTTACGCCAGAAAGGACCATTCATCTACAAAGAAAACCTGCGGGTCCCTCTGCTCATCCGTCACCCCGACCTGCCCGGTGGAAATCAACGGACCGAAGCCGCAAGTGCGGTCGACCTGGTCCCAACCTTACTCGGTCTAGCCGGAGGCGACGAAGTGATCGCACGCCACACACAGTTAAAGGGCGTCAATTTGGCGCCAGCCCTGGATACGGACAGCCCGTCCGAGCGCTCGAAAACAGGTGTATTGGTTTACCTCAGTCTGATCATGACAGATTTCAATTTCTTCAAGGATGTCGCCAGCGCCGGGGTGCAAGACAGTTTCAGCGGCTGGTTCAACGCTCGTTTCATCAAAGGCAAATGGACGCCGGACTTCAGTCAACGTGGCGTGTTGCGGGGCATGTTTGACGGGCGCTACAGGTTTGGCCGCTACTTCGGGCTGGGTGAACACCACACACCGCAGAACTTCGACACGCTCGTCAAACACAACGACCTGGAGCTATACGACACTGCTACCGATCCCACGGAAATGCGGAACCTGGCCCAGAATCCAGCCAAACACGCGGACCTGATTACGCAACAGAACGACAAGCTGAACGCCCTCATCCAGAGCGAAATCGGTAACGACGACGGCGCTGAATTCCCTGGCCCAACGAGCCTCTACCGTCTTTGAGTAAGCTAACCATGATCAGTTACAACAATACCAGCATCACTGTTCGCCACGACCTGCAGCAGGCACATGAACGCGCCTGGCAACGTATTGCCAACGCCGGAACCTGGCTAGACGCGGAGAAACGCCTCGAAATTGCTCGGGAAACTCGCCAGGCAAGAAGCTGTCGCTTCTGTGCGAGCAGAAAAAAGGCCTTATCCCCCTACGCGCAGACTGGTTCGCATGAACAAATCTCAAATCTGGCACCCATCGAGGTAGACGTGGTGCATCGGGTTGTCACAGACTCCGGTCGTATCACGTCAAGCTGGGTTAGCAGCCTGCTAGCCGAAGGTATCGAGGACGCGTGTTACGTTGAGATGGTAAGCGTCGTCACCCAGGTGCTGGTTGTCGACGATTTCTGCCTCGCTTTGGGAACATCATTACAACCCCTGCCCGAACCCGAACCAGGCATACCAACGCGAGCGAGGCCTGTTTCCGCAATAAGAGAAGGCGCATTTGTGCCGTGGATTCCACATAGTGAAGTCGGCGAAGACAGCAAACTGTTCGGCACGGGCCTGGTTCCCAACATGCATCGCGCCATGAGCCTCGTGCCAGATGCAGTACGCGCTGCCCAGGATTTGATGGCTGCGCACTACATGCCCTATGCACTGGTGCCAATTTATGGCGACGCAGATCACAACCGCGCACTCAGCAAATCGCAGATGGAACTCCTGGCAGCACGGGTTTCTTTTCTCAACGATTGTTTTTACTGAACCACCGCACACAGCCAACTGCTCCGGGTGAGCGGCGAAACTCAAAGCGCAAAGATCGACCTGGATATAGTAAAACTTGGAACAGGTAGTGGCGTGTCCTGCGGCGAGTTGTTGGTCAGCTTTGTCGACGCCGTCCTGCAAGGCAAGACCGCTGCAATTGCTACCGCGCGCAGCAGCATCTATGACCAACTTGGTGAACCCGCGGCTCATGACGCGGCCGCCGTGATATCGATGTTCCAACTCAACACTCGCGTTGCCGATGCTTGTGGCATACCCCTGGACACTTTCGGTGAGGAAAGCAGGCGCCAACTGGGTGTGGAACTCGGTTTCGACAATCACGGCTGATCCTAGCCGTCTACGAATTGGTAAATTGAGTAACCAGGAGAATTGCGGTACAACAGCCGCTCATCAGGAGTCTGCATATGAAAATACTAAAGATCATCGCCATAGTTGTTGCCGCAACCGTAGTTGTAGCTGCCATCGGCTACGTCACCCGCACCGACCCGGTCCTCATACTCGCTGGCAAGCGCCTCAGTGGAGAAGAGTCCTCCTATCCGACCGACTGGTCATTCACGAACGACTACCCGACAGTCTTCGTCGAGAGTCGGCCCGATGATCCCCACTCAGTCACAACGTCATGCTGGTTGCACGAAGGGGTTCTTTACATACCCGCACAATCCGGCTCCACGAAATCGTGGACGCACTATGTGTTGGAGGATCCTAGAGTACGCATCAAAGTCGGCGACTCGGTTTATCCAGCCCGCCTAGATCGAGTCGCGCAAGAGAACGTTTCACGCCTTATTACATCCCGTGTGGAAAAGTACCCGCCACCGGCTGACAGCGACCCGCAGGATGCACCAAAAGACGTTTGGGTTTTTCGCGTGTCAGATAGATAGGTCGGGCTGTGCTGAGGTGATGATGACCTCAGGTGCAAATCGAGGATGTCGCATAGAGATTACCCGGCGGCGCTGATGGCCCGAGGAGGGAATCTCGCATGTGTCTGTTGCAGACTGTGGGGACGGCACGCCATGCGGCACAGTTGTTTGGATTGACCCTGAATCATCGGCCTCGGGACAAACTCCCGAGATGATAAAAACTAAATCAAGAAATCCCGTGTTGGGGCTGAAAATGTTATATGGATTTAAGTGGAAATCATCCGCCTGGAGAGGCGGTAATATTTACGACCCTGAAGCAGATAAAACTTATAGCTGACTCCTAAGTTCTTCTTGCTGCGATCTACCCAAAGGAAAACGAAACATCACCACCGCTACTAGAAACAGTAGCAACGTGGGAGACGTTGCGACAACGATTCTTACACCGGTAAGCGTCGAGCTTGTGTTCTCACCGCTAGGGTCGAAGCCGACCCAATCTAACATGGGATAGAGGATACCAACCGAGGCGGCAAGTCCGATCTTTGCTGTGAGGGTGAGCATGGAGTAGTACAGGGCGCTGCGGTCTACCCCGGTTTTTACTTTATCCTGGTCGATCACATCCGCCATGATAGACCTCATGAGAAAGTCTTTAGAGCCGATGCTAATGCCTACCAAAATGTAGATAAAGAAGGTCATCCAGAATTGTTCTGCAGGCAAAAAGAAGAAACTCGTTGTGCCGATAGATGTCATGAGTGTTGAGACGCATAGCGCTTGGTGTTTACCAATGCGATAGCTCAGGCGTACGAATATTGGAATACAGGCCAAGCCGCTGGCGAACAGAACCAGTAAATAGGTGCTGGCATGCTCTGGCATTGCCAGCACTTGGCCGATGAAGAAAAAGTGAACTGCGCCGTTGATTCCCGCTTGCATGCCGAGCAAGAGATCGGCAACCAATAACCGACGAAGCGGCTTATTTTCAAGCAAGCTGATGAGCGCTTCACGCCAGGCAAGAGGCGTCTCTTTAATGCGCGGAGGCTCGCTGGTTGAAACAAGCGCTATACCCGTAAAAAGTGGCAGGGTAACCAAAATGAACAAACCCATGATGCCAGCTCTGTCTGTCATGGTGACATCGGCGGCTATTTGGTCCAATGCGAAGGGCAGTAGCAGAACCACAATGGTTCCGAGAAGGCTGAAGAAGTGAACTGTTCCCATAATTCGGGACCGCGTATCGTAACTTGTGGAGAGCTCACTCGACCATGCAGTGTGGGCAAGCGTAAACATGGTCCAACCGATGTATAAAATGAGCATCGAAACGAGAAGGTCTAGTCCACTGGGCGAGTCGCCTGGGAAAAATACTCGATAGGTGCCGAACATTAACAACGGAACCGCTAGGACTAGGGCCGGTTTACGTCTGCCCCAACGGGTATTCACACGGTCTCCGAGGATTCCAAATACAGGATCGGTGACGACGTCGAATACTCGGGTGAGCATGAATATGGAGCCGACCAATGTTAGTCCGAGTCCAGCCTCTGCATACATTGGCGGCAGAAATATGACGATGGGTAGGCCAAGCGCTGCAAGGGTGCTGGCCGGTAGAGAAAAGGCCGCGAGTCGGCTCGTTTTAATATTCATCAAGACTCGATTGCACGACTTAGGCGTAAGCGACCAAAATCTCCATAGCGCGCGTGTTTAGCGAATACCACGTGATTTGCGGCGATAGAAATGTCTCGAACCGCTCTTTGAATGGGATTGTCGAGTAAGCCACCGCTGGCACCTGTCTCAGCGCTGATCTGTAAGACAGCCTCTTTGCAGGTGTAAGCTGCATGTGCGAGGCGCGATAGCCATTCGCCGCGTTCTTCTTGGCTTGATTCGACGCGTTTCTCCATTACATCTGTAATCACGCTTCTAATCATCAGTTCTGCCGATTCTATTTTCAGGGCGGCTTCACCGATGACGGGAGTGACATCGAAAGGAGCTATGCTTCCACCCGCACGTTGTTGATTTTTATCCTGTTTTATACGCGTTTGCAGAGTAAATTCTTCCACTGCCATTTGTGCAGCGCCTAGAATTGGCGTGCTGGCGGCGATACCTAATACAACCATCAGCGGAGTTCGGTAGAGCGGGGTATCGAATCGATCTGCTATGCCTGTGGTTGCATTCAACAAGTCAGCAAAAGGTTGTGCTGCCGCTTGAGGAACGAATGCACCGTCGATCTTAATGTCTTGGGAACCCGTGCCGCACATGCCGTTTACATGCCATGTATCAATAGCTTCTACCTGATCCTGCGGCAATATGAAGAAGTAGGGGCCTGCTTGGCTTTCATCGCCCTGAACAAGCGCGCCAACCATTACCCAAGTACTGTGGACGATGCCGGTGCCCCATTGCCATTGACCACTCAAACGGTAACCACCGTCTACGACCTCCGCTTTGCCACCGGCGATGTTGAGCGTTCCAGGGGCAAGAGCGTAGCTTTCCTCGCCAAGAATTTCTTCGTATAAGGCTTCGGGGTAATTGAAAAACCACAGGTTGTGCTCAATATAAAAGCTGGTGAGCCAGCCCATAGAAGCATCTGCTTTGGAGAGAATTTTCGACACCTCAAAGAACGTATCGAGGTCCAATTCGTGGCCACCGTATTTTTTCGGCACCATCAAAGAGTAGAGCCCGCTTTCTCGTACGGCGTCAATAACGCGATCAAGAGGTCGTCTTGCCAATTCGGCTTCTCGGGCGGTCTCTCGAAAGAGGGGTGCTAGTTCGTGAGCAGCCGCGATCAGCTCATCTTTTGTTTTAGTCATACGTTACTCAGCTGTAGCACTACGCAGATTGTTGTTGGTTTTGTGATCTCCGGAGAGCCATCGGCTTAGTTCTTCAGCAGCGCGATTACGAATCAAAGACTCATTGTTCGCCGCTTCTTGTGTGTCGCAAGTGATCTCAACCTTGTGTCCATCAGGATCATCCAGATAAAGAGATATACAGTAACCGTGATTGATTGTGTTGTGAGCAATGCCAGCAGCGTCTGCGCGATTTCGAACGTTGTCTTGAACCTCCGTGGTGCCAGCCAGTGCAAGGTGATGGAACGGGGACAGTGTGTCTGGCTTGCGCAACGCCTGGTATTTTTCATCGTCTGCAAATTGGAAGAGGGCAACGGCTGACTTGTCTTCGAGTCCAAAGAAAGCATGACAAAACTCGCCTAGCGTATCGTTAGATTCACACCAGGTTGCCATGAGGGGTAACCCCATTATGTCTTCATAGAAGTCTTTGGATGCGCCTAGGTCTTTTACTACAACGGCACTGTGGTGAAGTCTGGAAGGTAAATCTTGCATAGTCTCTCCAAAGGCAGTCGTTGGGGGGGTGAGTTTAAAACGATTGTGCCAGTTTTGCTGCTACGATTATTATCTAGACGTTGAGCTCGAGAATAGGAGGAGAATTTTAGTGACGGTCTTAGTAGCTGGTGGAGGAATCTCTGGCCTTTTAGTGGCGTTGACTTGCCACGAAATTGGCGTTGACGTAAAAGTATTTGAAGCCGTTGAAGAGCTACAGCCGTTGGGTGTTGGAATTAATTTGCAACCGAATGCGGTAAGAGAGCTTTTTCAGCTGGGCTTAGAGGCAGATCTAAGAGAGATTGGCATTGAAGCCGAAGAGTGGGCGCTGTTTTTCTATGACGCCTATCCAATATGGACCGAGTCGAGAGGTACTGTAGCCGGATACAATTGGCCTCAGTTTTCTGTGCATCGTGGACAATTTCACATGCGCTTACTTAAAGCCGTAAGAGACCGTCTTGGTGAAGAGAGTGTGGTCACCAATGCACGACTCTCGCATTTTGTAAACTCTAGTGACCACGTGACCGCGCACTTCGAAAAGGCGGACGGGGAAATTTTTTCGGTAAATGGTGATGTTCTGATTGGCGCCGATGGCATTCATTCGAAGGTCAGAAGGCAAATGTACCCAGACCAAGGTGAAGTGAATTGGAATGGCGCAATCATGTGGCGTGGGGTGTCGCGAGCTGCACCGCCAAGAACCAAGAATTCCTTTGTCATGGTTGGCGGAATATCTCAGCGCTTTATCTGTTACCCGGTAGAGCCGCTTGACGAGAATGGAGAGACGTTACTTAACTGGATCGCGGAGCTTCGACCCGAGGGTGTTGAGGTAGACAAGAGTGACTGGAATAAAAAAGCTCAAGCCGACGCGTTTATGGACGCATTTGTTGACTGGGATTTCGATTGGCTCAGCGTGCCAAACATTGTCGGTCGTTCTAACGAAATATGGGAATATCCGATGGTAGATCGGGATCCTGTAGACCGCTGGGTAGACGGCCGTGTTGCACTCATTGGAGACGCAGCCCATGCCATGTTTCCACATGGTTCAGGTGGCGCAAGCCAAGGGATTGTCGATACACGAGTTCTAGGCGCGTGTTTGCGCGCCCATGGCGTAGGACATGCGGCGCTTCAGGCTTACGAAGACAGGTTACTTGAACCAGTGAATGAACTGGTTGTTCGTAATCGTGGTGAGGGGCCTATAGGCGTACTGGTAGAAATTGAGCAGCGCTTAGCCCAAGGCTGGGATATTGAAAAAGCGGTAAGCGAAAGCGATGTTGCGCAATTTATGGCAGCGTATAAAGAAGCTGCCGGTACCGGGCGAGATGCTCTCAACGCCAGTGATCAGATTGTAGGAAAATAGATCGACTAGAGGAACATTCATGATTAATTTAAATGACGCGACGCTTTTTAGACAAGCCGCGCGGGTTGGACTGCGCTGGGTTGAAGCCAACCCAGAAACTGGTCTTTCAGTCACTAACCCTGCCACCGGTGAAGTGATTGGCTACGTGCCAAAACTGAGCGCGGAGGATGCTCGAGAAGCCATCGAGTGTGCCGAAGTTGCCCGTCACGGTTGGGCTGCACGAACTGCCAAAGAACGTGGGCAAATCTTACGTCGCTGGTATGAACTCATGATGGAAAACCAAGATGACCTGGGCGCGATTCTGACCGTGGAACAAGGCAAACCGCTGGCTGAGGCCAAAGGCGAAATTGCCTATGGTGCCAGCTTCATTGATTGGTTCGCAGAAGAAGCACGACGGGCATATGGTGAGGTAACACCGGGTCATGCCGCCGATAAACGCATCATCACAATCAAACAGCCGATTGGTGTTGTTGCAGCGATTACACCATGGAATTTCCCCAATGCTATGATCACCCGCAAGGTGGGACCTGCTTTCGCAGCGGGATGTTCCATGGTTTTGAAGCCTGCCTCGCAAACGCCATTTTCTGCCATCGCCCTGGCTGTTCTGGCACAACGCGCTGGAATCCCTGATGGCTTGTTCTCTGTACTTACTGGTCAAGCCAGTGTCATTGGTAGCGAAATGACGTCTAGTAAGATTGTCCAAAAGCTGACCTTTACCGGTTCCACTGAAATAGGCGCGATGCTCTATGAACAATGTGCACCGACCATAAAGAAGCTCGGCCTTGAACTGGGTGGCAATGCACCCTTTATTGTTTTTGACGACGCAGACATTGATGCCGCTGTTGAGGGCGCGATTATTGCCAAGTTCCGCAACAACGGTCAGACCTGTGTTTGCGCGAATCGAATCTACGTGCAGTCAGGCGTCTACGATGAGTTTGCTGAGAAGCTCGTCGCTAAAGTCGCTACGCTTACGGTAGGAGACGGATTCGATGACGGCGTGGTTTTTGGACCACTCATTGATCAAGCTGCGGTCGACAAGGTAGAGGAGCACGTCAGCGATGCGGTTTCGAAAGGCGCCTTGGTCACCCTTGGCGGCAAGGCGCACGCGCTGGGAGGTACCTTCTATGAGCCGACTGTCTTAACCGGTGCGACCAGCGACATGGCGGTGGCCACCGAAGAAACCTTTGGTCCTGTTGCTGCGTTATTTAGCTTCGACCATGAAAAAGAAGTCATCGCTGCGGCCAATAACACTGAATTTGGCTTAGCTTCCTACTTTTACTCTCGGGATATGGCGCGTGTCTGGCGTGTATCTGAAGCGCTAGAATATGGCATGGTCGGCATCAATACCGGGTTGATTTCAACGGCAGAAGCACCGTTTGGCGGGGTGAAGATGTCTGGTCTAGGCCGCGAGGGTTCACGGCACGGGATGGATGACTTCATGGAATTGAAATACCTGTGCATGGGCGGCATCGATGCTGCGTAATCAGGTCTGCAAGTTTTGAAAACATCCTTCAACACAATTGTCATTGGTGGTGGGCAAGCCGGATTGAGCTTGAGCTACCATTTGTCGCAACAGGGCGTTGAGCACCTGGTGCTTGAGCGTGCTCGAGTTGGTGAACGCTGGCGAACAGAGCGATGGGATTCCTTGCGATTTCAATTCCCCAACCGTTACGTTCGCTTACCGGGCTTTGACTACGACGGTGACAACCCCAACGACTTTATGGGCAGTGACGGCATCGTTGGTGTGTTGGAACGTTACGCGAACCACATCGCGGCGCCGATTCGGTGCGGCGTTAACGTTCGATCAGTAGAAAGGGCGGTAGAAAGAAAGGCCGATGCCGGTTTTGTGGTCAAAACCGACGAAGTCGAATTTCAGGCGGCTAACGTTGTACTCGCCACAGGTCCTTATCAACGCACACTTGTTCCGGCGATTAGTGCGCAACTACCCGTGCACATCGTGCAACTCACTGCCAGCAGCTATACCCAACCGGGTACTTTGCCTCAAGGTGCAGTCTTGGTCGTTGGGTCGGGCGGGTCGGGTGTTCAGATCGCTGAAGACCTTATCGATGCAGGTCGTGAAACGTATCTATGTGTAGGTGCACACAAACGCGTACCGCGCCGTTACAAGGGTCGCGACATCATGGACTGGTGGGAGGAGATTGGCATGACCCGTGAGCCGGTGGAAGATCGCCCAGTGGGCGATCATGCGCCCCTGCTCACTGGTGTTAGCGGTGGGGCCGACGTCGACTTGAGAGCGCTTGCCAACAAGGGTGGGCATCTACTGGGACGGTTGGAAGGGGTCGAGGATGGCGCGCTTGATGTCGGTAACAACTTGCTCAACGATATCGCAATAGGCGATGAGGCCTACGATTTAACGGTAGGAATGATTGAGGAGCACTTAGCGCAAGGTGGTGGCAGCGAGACAAGCCCGAGACCAATGCCAACGGCACCACCACTTTCAGTAGACATCCAGACAGCTGGAATCTCATCGGTGATCTGGGCGACAGGCTACGGTTTAGACTTCTCTTGGGTTCACTGTGGGGAAGTTGATGAAAACGGGGTGCCTTCGCACGACCGTGGTGTTAGCCCGGATGCCGGGCTGTATTATTTAGGTCTGCCTTTTTTGCATAGTGCTCGTTCTTCATTCTTTTGGGGCGTTGGCGATGATGCGTCATTCATAGCAGAACACCTAGTTAGTCGCGGCCAGGGGCTTTGATCGACCAGGGTTTTGCTCGACGAGTAGCGGTCGAACCAGTCGGCCAAAGCGCTCGGCTTCTTCGTCGTGTAAGTATCCAGATAGACAGAACGAGTGGCATCCAGCATCTATAAATTGCTGTAACGTCGCCGCACACTGTTGCG
This sequence comes from Limisphaerales bacterium, assembly GCA_051270205.1. Taxonomy (GTDB): domain Bacteria; phylum Pseudomonadota; class Gammaproteobacteria; order Pseudomonadales; family Azotimanducaceae; genus UBA4421. The sequence goes on along the minus strand of JBNMMV010000014.1, from coordinate 5,158 downwards.
GATTCCCGACAACCGCGATACCGGCACCAGGACGGAATCGGGTCAGGCCCGACCAAAGGTGTGGTGCGATCCAAAGCCCTTTTTCCGCGGCCAGTTCCTGTACGCGTTGATTGGCCTTTGAATTGGCGGTCTTTTGCTTTAGCTTCTCTCGTGCATGCTCCGGGATATTGCGAATTAGCTCGTCCGCAGCGCGCAAGGCATCTTCCTCTGATTCTCGGCAAATAATCTGCAGTCGCATGCCAAATCCAATGTCATCTGCTCGACCGTGGGCTGCCGCGCGCGCGCGAATATCGGCAATGTTCTGGGCAATTCGTTCTGGTGTATCGCCCCAGAATAAGTGTACGTCGGAGTGTTTAGCAGAGAGATTCCAGGCTTCTTCAGAGCCACCACCTAAGTAGAAACGTGGAAAGGGTTGTTGGAGCGGTTTTGGGGTAACGCTGGCGCCTTCGATCTTATGAAAGCGACCATCGAAGTGTAGTGGCTGGTCGGCAGTCCATAGCGCTTTGAGAATTGAGACCTCTTCCTCCATTAGCGCGTAGCGATCTTCTTTATCGTATTGAATTCCTTCGGCACGAATCTCTTGTTCCGACTGTCCGGCGATGAGATTGACACAAATGCGTCCACCACTCATTTGATCGAAAGTTGCGATCATTTTGGCGAGTAATACTGGGTTTACATATCCCGGTCGAGCGGCAATGAGGGGCGCAATTTTTTTACTGTTTGCTGCCATGAAGGCACCGACGATATAGGCCTCCCAGCACTCAGCTGCAATCGGGATCAGCATATATTCGAATCCAGCTTCTTCTGCTGCATCTACTACTTGAGTGAAGTACTCAGGACTGCTGTCGATACTGGCCTCAGGTATGCCAAAGGCTGTGCTGTCACCTGCGGTGGGTAGGAACCATCCGAATTCGAGAGGTCGCATAGGCCGTAGCTTCCGCCATCTATTGAAGTGAGACCGTACCACGGATTTGGTCAGGCTGGCATCAGCTACTGGTTTCGCTCAATTAATGTGTAGACGGTGAGGATATGCAGAGACAAACTAACAAGCTACCTCGTAAAAATACAAACTAGAGAGAATTAGAAATGTCTATCGAACTGTCAATGCTGGTTTACAGCACTTTGTTGTTCTTTGTAATCATTATGGTACAGGCCTTACTTGGCATCGCCCAAAATGGTCTTGTAGCCCAGGCCGGCAGCCGAGACGGCCTATCCGAGCCGACGGTTCTGCGTCAGCGGCTTCAACGATTGGTAGCGAACCTGCAAGAAAATTTGGTGATGTTTGCGGTTATTGTTCTCGCTGCTAATGCTATTGGGGTGTCAAATGAAACGACGGCGCTTGGAGCGAGCTTGTTTTTCTATGGCCGTGTTGCCCATGCTCTTGTTTATGGTCTTGGCTGGTCTTGGGTTCGCCCCGTTTGTTGGGCTGTTGCCGTATGTGGGATGGCTATGATCGTGTGGCAGATGTTCTAGTCATTGTTCAGTTGTAAAGAACAATACATCGAACTTCAATGCTCCAGCGATCTGCTGCGTCGTCCGGTGTAGCGGGATCATCGAAAGCACTGTGGAAACTAAACGTGTACGGCCCCGTCGGTTCGCTTGCATCAGCCTGCGCTCCATCTGTTTGTGCCAAAGCGCCTTTCGAATCCCATTGTTTAAGTAGCAAGGGCTCATCGCGGGTTAATTGCGGGAAGGAATAAAACTGGTGTTCAGTTTTGTGTTTCGCGAGGCACCTTTCTACCATTTCCTGGCTAAGCAAAGCAGTGCCTTCCTCCAACACTGAGTAGAGGGTGTCGTTAACCTTCGGAACAAGGGCCAAATCTTGTAGTCTTTGAGGTGCACTAACCAGGGTGTAGTCGCCATGCACCATTTTCGCAGGACCTTGGACTTGTTGTCCGCCGATGATTCTTTGTTTGCTGTTTTTACCCTGTGCGGACCGAATGTTGTGGTCAAAGGCCAATACGGTCTTTGCGCCAGTAGACGCTGCTACTAACTCTTCACACTCCGGATAGTAGTTGCGCGCGACCTGCTGATGGTCGTGAAAGTCTAAAGCCTTGTTACTTAAGGATGCGCTGAGCAGTTCGAATCCGTTTGTCTCACAGGTCTTGCGTGCACTACCGGTTAACAATCGCGCATCCGCAACTTCAAGCGTGTAAGGGGTAGTGTTAACCCCCACAAAACCGGCGTCACTGCCATCTATGTCCCGCTTGGCCAAGACCTTACTGTTTCTAAACAGCGAGGATTGTGCTTTTTTCGTCTAAGAAATTGAAAGCGCCGTTTTGGTGTTACTCATAGTCTTTGCAGTATCTGCAATTTGCACCTAGTGGGATATTTTGGACAATACTTGGCAACGTTTCATTAAGCGCCTTTCACTTTGATCAAAGCCATCGCGCCTATGGAGCACCCGTCGATTGTCCCAGATGATAATGTCATTGGGCTGCCACTGTTGTTGCCAGACATTTTCGGCAAGGGCGGCGTAGGACCAAAGTTCATTGAGCAGGACTTCGCTTTCGTCTAAGACAAGTCCTGGAATGTAAGCCCATTCGCGCCGACCCAGATATAAGGCTTGTCGACCCGATTCTTCGTGTCGCCTTATCATTGGATGTATCGCCCCTGGGGCATCCCTTGGGTCTTCGAAAGCTTCAAAGCCAGGACGTAGTTTGCCAATACTGGTGTGTGCAGCGTCGTGTTTGATCGTTAAGTTTTCGATACGCTTACGTAAAAGCTTGGGCACAGCCGCGAGTGCTGCGTTTTGATCGGCGAAGTAGGTTTCCCCGCCACGATTGGGAATTTCCAAGCCCAGTAGAATGCTTGCGGGTGGGGGTGTGGTGACGTACGTCATATCCGAATGCCAGGATGCTTCGGCATTGCCTAAGCCACCAATGGGTTTGCCGTCGACCAATATGTTCGACAGTTGGGTGACATATCGGTTTTTGATCTTTTTCCTTTGCGCTTCAGGCATGCGGCCCATGGGTGCCTCCTCTAATGGACCGAAGCGAGTACTGAACTGCTGAAGCGCACCTTCGCCAATCGGCTGATTACGAATTCTCAACACACCATAGTCTAGCCACGCTTGATAGATCGTGGAGAATTCTTCGTCGTTGAGCGCCGTGACGTCGACGTTCGTGATATCGGCAACGAAGCCTGGTGTGATGGGTGAGACTGTAATCAATTGATATCCCCCGACGGTGTTGAGTGAGCTGCGGTTGCTATTGCCTCGCGAGGTGCAATGATACCAGCGAATGGACGCGTGCTTGGGTCACTGACCAATAATTGGTGACAGGTACGTAATGCATAACCCAGTTGTGTGTCTTGCCACAGTATGCGCTGCAGTTCGGTCTGCACATAGTCACCTGGTTGTGCTGTTAGCGCTTCGATATAGAACGCCTTGGCGTCCTCGATGGCAAACTTTAGCCATCGAAATTCTTGGCTCGGAATGTCACCCGAATCCAACATTTCACCGAGCTTCTTTAAATTGTCTTCAATAGAATGTTCAGATAAACCAGTGAGGGTGCGGCCAGCTCTTCGCCGAAGGCTCAACGCGTGCCAAGGCTTTAAAGTCGTTACTTCACTGGCGAGACGTCCAGACCAGGATTCAGTTTCACTTGGCTTCGCGAATGACACAGGACAGGCAAGCGCCGATTCGACTTCGATGGGCGGTGCTTCCTCGCTGTAGTTTTCGAGCACGGGTCCCTCAGGTCGGTCTAACAAGTCGAGGGCCGCGGTAATGACTCGTTGTTGAAAGGCGGGATTGTTTGGCACGCCAAGCGGGCGGCCCAGCGGGAAGGGTACCCAAAGTGCTCTAGGCGGTTGCATGCTGGCAGTGTTTTCTCGCACTAAGCTGATCGACGTAGTCATGATCCCTTCACGTTCCAGATAGTAGCCAATGGCGCTCACGGCGCGGGTGCAATTGGGTCATACAGGCGTCAGGAAGACAGCGTCAACTAAATCTTTCTTCAACAGCCCTGCCACCTGGGCTGTATTTGCCTCGTACTGCTCTGGCAGTAATCCGGCACCCATAAAACTGTAGTGAATACTGGCCAGCGAGCCGATGGTGTTTGAAGCAACTTGTTCATTGAAGCGATCGATTGGAAAAACCAGGTTGACGTCTTCGATAAATCCGCTGCGGTCGAAGTTCACCGAGCTGTGCGACATAATGAGGTTGTCTACATTGCCGTCGCTGGGAATTGGGCGGAAGGTTGCATCGCTAAATTCAAACGCCGGGTCATCTCGAAAGTGCAGACCTGCCGTAGTAATTATTGCAATGCGGCACGCGCTGAGTGGTTTGGTCTTTGTGGTCCAACAAGCAGGGCCCAGTGGCGGCATATTTTTGGCAAGCAGGTGTGCGCGTTCGTATTCTGGTAGATCTGTAAGGCGAACCATTGTTGCTAGCCAGGCCCCATTGTCTTTAGTGACACCAATGCTGACATTAGTCTTCAAGGTTGTCTAACGCTTGGGGGAAGTGAAAGATAGATTGCGAGGACTCTCTCTTGCTGCCACTCTTTGTGCTTCTCTGAACGGACCTAATAATCATGACCGAGACACGCAGTGGCCCCCTCGAAGATCTAACCGTTATCGACTGCACAAGAGCCCTTGCCGGACCTTTTGGCGCAGGTTTGCTGGCTGATCTTGGCGCGCGGGTAATAAAAGTTGAACCTCCTACAGGTGACGGCTACCGCAATATTCCGCCATTCCTTCCCGACCACGCAGGTACACATGAGGAGCGCGAAGCGGGTACTGACTTTGGCGCGCCCTTTGCGGCAGTGAATCGCAATAAAAGAAGCGTTTGTCTAGATTTGAAAGACGATGCCGACAAAGACATTTTTCTAAAGCTGTGTGATCAAGCAGATGCTGTAGTGGAGAATATGCGAGCGGGGGTGATGGACAGGCTTGGCTTGGGTTATGAAGTGATCGCAGAACGAAATCCAAAGATAGTTTATGCCTGTGTGCGTGGATTTGGTGATCCGCGAACGGGTGAAAGTCCTTATGCAAACTGGCCAAGTCTCGATGCGGCAGCGCAGAGTTTCGGTGGCTTGGTACACGCCAACGATGGTTTGGTTACGCCTGCAATAGCCGACATCTTTCCTGGTACGCTCATGGCTTTGGGGGTGGTTTCTGCCATTCACCATGCCCAGCGTTCGGGCAAAGGCCAATTCCT
>JBNMMV010000013.1:0-30235 GCA_051270205.1 Limisphaerales bacterium | reverse complement strand
TGACCCCTGACTCTGACCCCATTACTGCATTAGTCCACAGGAGTACCCATTAAAAGGTAACTCCACCAGTGGTATCCGTCGCCCTGGTCGTTTTTAACGGTGCAGTTCAGCTTCGATCGGCCTGTCATTGGAGGATTAAGCACTGTGATGAACGTCTCTGATGGACGCCAAACAAGCTCTAAACTACGACCCTCGTAGTAGCACCTGATGAGGTCTCTTTTAAATGGACCGGGCTGAGGTTTAAGCGTTAGTTGCAACGGGTTCGAGTGCAACTGCAATCCATTTTCTGGGTGACTTTCAACATAAAGTGGACGCGTATCGATGCGCTCTGCAAATCGCGTTATTTGATCTGCGCCGGTGTAAAACGGATGGCGCGGCAGAGTCTGAAAGTTAGATCCAAAGCCGATAGCGCCAGAATGTTGACCCACGCCATACAAGCCAAGATCCGCAATGATGGTGGCTAACTCAGGCGTGAACTCGCCATAGGGGTAGGCGAAAAATTTTGGCGTTTGACCAAGGTTTTGCTCGATTAACGTTTGTGCCCGGGTAACATCGGCGATCACTCGGCTACGCCATTGCGGGCTATTTTCGCTCCCGGTCGAATAAGACAAATGACCATGAGTGTGGGAGTGATTGCCGATGGTGCCCCCGGCCTGGATGGTGGATTTTATTTCGTCCCAGGACATATAGGGTTCGAAGCCCTGTTCAATGGCTTGGGTACTTACGAATACTGTAAACGGCATGCCTCGAGCCTGCAGCAGTGGTGCAGCGGTGCTGTAGACGGAACGGTAGGCATCGTCGAACGTAATCGCAACAGCTCGGTCAGGTACCGACACACCATTTCTTAGAGCGTCTACAAGGATTGAGAGTGGCACAACGGTGTAGTCGTTGTCCTGGAGGTAGTCGAGATGGCGCTTGAAAACATGTGGACTAACGCTTGTTGTCGCTGGTGTTTGTTCGGCGATGTGATGGTAAACCAGGGCCACGCCATGATCGGCATCCCCAGGATTCTCGGCCAAAAGGGTCAAGTTGATGTTGGCAAGCAGTAGAGCTGCGGCGAGTTTATTCCAGCCGTTGAATTTCAATCGAGCTTATTCGTCTTAATGAGCGCCACAATTTCGTCCACATAAGGTTGACCGCGTTCTGAATAAGCCACGAGTCCCGCCGCCAACTGCTTGGCCTTGGGTCTATCACCGTTGCTTGTAAGCTGCCATCGAATCGCTCGGAAACGGTCGTATCGCGGATGCGTGTTCAAGTTGTGGATATAGGCGCGCACCGCGTCTTTAGGCGAAGCAAACTTGGCAACTTCGTTGCGAAGACCCGTAGCGCGACGCTTCGGCGTAAAGCCGCAACCTCGATTGAAGCAATGTTGGCCAAAAAAATTGTAGCCGAGCCGGGCAAATCGAGAACTACCCCAGCCTGACTCTTTCGCGGCCTGGGCGAGTGCTAACCCTGTCGGTATTTGGCCTGCTCTTTTAGTAACTTCAGTAAGTTGTGCAGGCCAATTGTGTTCAGAACGGAATTCGTCTGGCAAATATAGCGATGCCAGTCTGTTAGCTTGGAATCGCTGAAACCAATTAAGAGATCCACTGCTGGATGTCTTGTAGAGGTTTTCCGCCAAGCTTCTGTGGGTGGACACCTCTAGGTTGACCGTTTCTACGTACGGCGTCAGGTAGCTGAAAAAGGCCTGTTTTTTTTCGGCGATGGTTGGCAGTTCTGCGAATGCGGGCACACTTACCGGTTGGGTCAGCCAAATACCCGACCCGAAAAGTACGACCATCAAAAACACTGCAATTACGTGTAGGTTTCGCTTTAGCAGGGGGAGGTTGGTTGTGTGCATTGGGACTCAACTCGCTAAATCTCTAATCCAACGCGTAGGCTATAACGCGGCCGCCGGTGGGTGCCGCCGGCGCTTCAGCGTCGACGTCGTGGTCTTCGCTGGGTGGGGGTCTACCTGCGCCTGGCACCGTTACCAATAGATACTGTTTACCTGTCGCTGAGCTCACGTAACTCATTGGCGTGGCATCGGATGCGGAACGTATTTCGTCTTGCCAGAGTTCTTCACCGGTAAGCGTGTCAATGGCGCGTAGTCGGCTATCCATTATTCCTGCATTAAAAATTAAACCACCCGCTGTAACCACTGAACCTGCTGTAGCAGGCATGCCGAGGCTGGCAATACCATTGGGTTTGCGCCAAATAATGGTTTGGGTTGTGAGGTCGACCACTGACATTTCACCGTAGGGAGGTTCCAAACACGGCAAAGAAATCGGGGAGCTAAACATTTGTACGATTGCCGCAAACGGTGTGCCTCGTTGGGCGCCGCCAATACCGTAGCCAGGATTAAGCCCTTCGTTGGAAGCAAGCAGATTCTCTTCGCGGGGCACCATGTGAATTACGAAGGGTAGGTGTATGTTATTCACCACCATGAGCTGGCGTTGTTCATCAATAGCGACACTACCCCAGTTCATACCACCGGCCGGCCCAGGGTACAGTAAGGTGCCTTTTGTTGATGGCGGCGTCATAGGACCTTCGTATCGAAGTCCTAAGAATGCTTTGCGGCAGGCCATTTGATCGAAGGGTGAAACACCAAACATATCTTCTTCGCGGATTAATGGGTGTGCAAAGGAAGGCATACCGGTTGAAAAGGGTTGAGTTGCAGTTGTTCGTTCTTCGGCTATGTCGGATTGCGGAACGGGTTTTTCCGTTACTTCTGTGAGCAGTTCGCCTGTTTCGCGGTCTAGCATGAATACTTCGCCACGCTTGGTCGGCACGATGATAGCTTTGCGTCGAACACCATCCAAGGTCAGATCAACCAAGCTTGGTTGGGAAGGTACGTCGTAGTCCCAAATGTCGTGGTGGGTGGTCTGGAAGTGCCAGCGGGTAAGTCCGGTGGCCGCATCAATGGCGACCACTGAGCTTGCGTATTTATCCATCACCTCTGTGCGGTGGCCACCAAAGTAGTCTGGAGTGGCGTTGCCGGTGGGCACGTAGACGAGTCCTAGTTCATCATCAGCAGTTGTCAGACTCCAGACGTTGGGGGTGCCACGTGTGTAGTAGCCACCCTCTGGTGGCATAACGGTTTTGCCTTCGCGGCCGATGTCCCATGCCCAAAGTAAGCTTCCGGTTCGAGGGTCATAACCACGCACTACGCCCGAGGGTTCTTCGATTTCTTGGTTGTCCATTACCCAGCCACCGACAACCAAGGCGCCACTGGCGACCGTCGGAGGTGAGGTGACGAAGTAATAGTACTGCTTAACTTCGCCCATGCCCGCGAGCAGTGAAATTTGACCGCCCTCACCGAACTCAGAACAAGGCTCACCTGTGGTTTTGTCCACTGCAAGCATCCGCGCGTCTGTTGTCGCGGTAAAAATGCGCTCGGCACAGTGGGTTGCTTTGTCTCGTTCCGGAATGTGGTAGTAAGTGACTCCCCGGCAATTTCCAATGATGCCGTAAGGAGGGGTCGCATTCTCTGGATCGAAGCGCCAGCGTTCCTCCCCTGTGTCGGCATCCAAAGCCAACATGACATTCTGGGAAGTACACAAATAAAGCGTATCTTCGATTTGAATCGGTGTGCCGCTGAATCGACCCACTCGGTCAGTTTCCGCCTGCCAAACTTGTTTTAGTTGGCCTACGTTCTCTTTGGTTATTTGGTCGTGAGGTGCGTACCGTGTGCCTTTGTGACTAGCACCGTAGGCAGTCCAATCGTCAGTGTTTTGGCTAGGACCGTAAACGACATCTGGAATTTCTTGAACAGGGTTGGATATCAGATTGACCGTCATTGCCACTAGTACTAAAAGACTCGCTGTACCGCACGCCCATACGGTGGGCATTTGTTTCAGTGTAGGGTGAGGTGTACCCCAAAGTGCGCGTCGTATAGCGGGTAAACAAAGCCACATGGCGAAAATACCAACTAGCCAAATTCTAGGACCGACGTGCCAAAACTCCGTGCCAGCTTCGTATACAGCCCAAACCAATGTCAGCAGCAAAGCAGCCGCGAACAGGTAAAAGCCGCTGGTCTGAACACGCCAGAGCTGCACAGCACTTATCGTTATGAGTAGCCCACAAATAAAGTAATAGGGTGTGCCGCCTAACAGCGCAAGCTCCAACCCATATCCCGCCATGGGCAAACCAAACATCGCTATTAATACAGCCACAATGGATAGCGGCCAGGTGCGTTGTGCAGACATGTTACTCCCCAATAATCTCAATCTCCTTGGAGAGTCTACATCATAGACGGGTTAGACCGTAAGGACGGGGCCAAGAACATCCAGCCCTGAATTGGCCTGACTGAACAGTTGGAGGTACTATCTGGCGGATATTTGATGCGGAAATGTCTATGAAGATTATCAAAAGCTTGGCACTCATCTTAGGACTCGGCCTACTTGTGGCGATTTGGGTCGCACCAATCGGACCAATGCCAGGTATTTTTATAGGCGGAACACCGAGCGCGGTACCCCAAACCTGGGGGGATACGAACCCGGTTCATGAAATCAGCTTGAGTGTCGGCACCGGCATGTTGCCGCGAGTGGTGATTATCTGGGTCGTACAATTCGAAGGTGATTTGTATGTCGTCGGTTCACCCGATAGTGGTTGGACGCAACGCATAGGCGCGGCCAGTGCGGTACAGATGCGCTTGGGTGACGAGACTTACGATATGCACGCAACCCGTGTTGAGGCGGGTTGGAAGCCAATCCTTACGGCCTACGCTGAAAAGTATGAACCCGATTATCCAGAGATTGTCGGCGGATTCCCTAACTTGGACGACGCGCAGGGGATGTTCGCGATATTTCGCCTCACCGGCCAAGCTCAACAAGATTCGGCTAAGAGCACCCCTTCAGCAAACGCCGTCAGCGATAAACGGTTGCGCCAAGCTGAGCAAGAATCTGCAAACTGGCTGACGCATGGACGCACCTACGATGAACAACGCCACAGCCCGCTTGAACAAATTAACAAAGAGACCATTGGCGATCTGGGTTTGGCTTGGTCTTGGGATACTGGGACCACGCGCGGCCTAGAAGCCACACCGATTGTAGTAGATGGCATCATGTACACTTCTGGGACTTGGAGTGTGGTTTACGCCCATGATGCTAAGACCGGTGCCCATTTGTGGACTTATGATCCACAAGTAGATCGAGAATACGGTTGGAACGCTTGTTGCGATGTCGTCAATCGAGGTGTGGCTGTTTGGGGCGATATGGTCTATGTCGGCGCTTTAGATGGACGCCTCATTGCCATAGATGCCAGTGACGGCAGTCTGCGCTGGCAGCAGCAGACCACAGATCTTAGTAAACCCTACACCATCACTGGTGCGCCACGCGTTGTTAAAGGCAAAGTCATCATTGGTAATGGTGGCGCCGAACTCGGTGTTCGTGGGTATGTTACAGCCTATGATGCAGCCACAGGCGCTGAACAATGGCGTTTTTACACGGTGCCTGGGAACCCTGCTGAACCGTTTGAACATCCAGAGCTCGCTGAAGCTGCGAAAACCTGGCGCGGCGGAAAATGGTGGGAAGTGGGTGGTGGCGGTACCGTTTGGGATGCTATGGCATATGATGCGGAACTTAACCTCTTGTACATCGGTGTCGGTAATGGTGCTCCCTGGAGCCGCTACACGCGCAGTCCAGGTGGTGGGGACAATCTCTATCTCGCATCGATTGTTGCGCTGAACCCGGACGATGGACGGTTGGCTTGGCACTATCAAACAACGCCCGGGGACAACTGGGATTACACGGCTGTTCAACAGATGATTCTGGCTGACTTAGAAATCGCAGGAGAAATGCGCCAAGTCATCATGCAAGCGCCGAAAAATGGCTTCTTCTATGTATTGGACCGTGCCACGGGAGAGTACATATCAGCCGAAGCTTATGTGCCGATAACCTGGGCGACGCATATTGACCCGGAAACAGGCCGCCCGGTCGAGCACCCAAGTTCACACTTTCTTGATCAGGAGCGCGAAGTGCATCCAGGACCGGCGGGTGGTCACAATTGGCACCCCATGTCCTACAGCCCGGAAACAGAGCTGGTCTACATGCCCACCACAGATAACCGCATGGTGTATGCCCAAGAGCGGAACTTTGAATATGATCGTGACAGCTGGAACACGGCCATTGATTTTAAATACAACGAAACCCTCGATGACGGCTACGTTGTGACCACAAAACTTGTCGCGTGGGATCCTAAAACCCAATCTCCACGTTGGAGCGTTGACCATGAACGCCCTGGAGCTTCTGGTGTACTTTCCACTCGTGGGGGTTTGGTATTTCAAACCGGCTCCAACTGTACTTTTTCAGCCTACGACGCCGAAGACGGTGAGTTGTTGTGGCAAACACAAACGCAGATGAACACCATTGCGGCACCCATCAGCTATGCAGTCGATGGCGAGCAATACGTGGCATTCATGGCGGGTTGGGGTGGCGCAGTGGGTTTGTACGAACGCGTGCCCTGTGAAGAGAAGATTGCTGATACCGGGCGTATCTTGGTTTACAAACTAGGTGGTCAAGAACAGCTGCCCCCTGCTAAGGGTTTGCCGCCTGTGCATCAGCCTCCTGCCCGGTTGACTGCGGATACTGCTGTCATCGAAAAAGGCCAGGACCTGTGGCGTAAGCATTGCGGTTTCTGTCACTCACTCGGACCTGCTGATGGTGGTGTTGTACCTAACTTGGCACATATTTCGTCTGAGACTCACGCAGCTTGGGATGCAATTGTCCTGGGCGGTGCGCGTCGCAACAAGGGCATGATCAGTTTTGCCCACGTGCTAGACCAAGACGATGCACGAGCGCTACAGAGTTTTGTCATAGATACCGCCCATACCGCATGGGTTGATCGCCAAGCATTGAATGAGGCTACCAGTGAGTGATGGTCGAGGGCTAAGAGCTTAGCGTTCGCGAAGGCCGTTGTTCTGTAGGTGCCACACCAGGTCGTCGATTCGATCTTGACCAAAGAACAGTTCGCCTTCGAACACAAACAGGGGTGCTCCCCAGTGTCCTGCCGCGAGTTGATTCTCGCGGTTAGCGTGGACGCAGGCTTCAAGTCTGTCTGCATCTCGCGCAGCCAAATCTTCAAACTCTTGCAAGTCTAGTCCTGCACGGGTCATGGCATTTGCTAAATGGTCACCTTCATTCCAACCATCAATCTCAGGGCTATACAACAGCTCCGATACGTTTGCGACATATTCGAGGCCACGTTTCTTATCCGCGGCAATTTGCGCAAAGTGCGTTAACCGGGTGATGTGCGGTTGCTCAGCAGCAACTTTTCGAGTTTGCATGTCCTGTACGATTGGGTCTGGCCGAGGCCAGCGAAAAGGAATACCGAGACGGTCGCCAATGCGTTGAGTGTCACGTTGCAAGTACGGTGGCCAGAGTGGGTTTACCTTAGTAAAAAAAGTAGGGTCGCTGACTGCTAGCGGATAAACAGGTTTGAGGTCGACCATCAGGTCGTATTTGGACACCAGCTCAGTGATCAGTGGCGTTGCAAGGTAACAATAGGGCGAACGCATTGTGTAGTACAGGTCAATATTTGTTGTCATATTCTTAAGCCGGGGACAGAACTGCGTTCTGTCCCCTAATCTCCTATTGGCCGCCAGCTATCTTGACGGTGTAGTCCATATTTTCGAGTAGGGTTTTGATTTTGTCACGATCTGCGGTTTGTAGTTCGATTACGCCAGCTTTGATCGAACCACCCACGCCACAGCCGCTCTTTAACTTTTTGGCGAGTTGGTTGAGATCAGAGTCTGGAAGATTAATACCTTTTACCAGGGTCACGCCTTTGCCTTTGCGGCCTTTGGTTTCGCGGTGCAGTCTAATAATCCCGTCCGTTGAAGAATGATCTTCTAGGGTGTTGTGTTTTGTTTTGCAAATGCACGCTGTAACTAGCCGCAGACAGGCGGGGCAGCGGCGTACAGCAGCATCCCCACTGTTATCGGTGCTATAAACCAGGTTTGATTTTCGAGACTTGTCTTTCTTTGATCGCATACGCGGTTAGTTTAACAAAATCCCTGTGTGAATCTGCTACTGTAACTCGTTGTCATGACTATAGAGAAAAAGATGGGAATGCTCATCGACGGACAATGGAGTAACGAAGACCAGCGGCGCCTAAATAAGTCCGGTGCCTTTGAACGCCCCGTTTCGCCTTTTCGAAGCTGGCTGGGGGAAGATCCTTTTATGGTAGAAGCTTCGCGCTATCATTTGTTTGTGAATGCGGGTTGCCCCTGGGCTTACCGTACAATTCTATATCGCTCGGTAAAATCTCTAGCCAGTACGATTTCAATTTCGTACACCAGGCCAGCGGCGGGAGATCAGGGTTGGACGTTTGAGGGTGTTGGCGAAACCCTGTTAGGAGCCGAGCACATTCATAATGTCTACACAGCCTCCACGCCTGATTTTACAGGCCGCTGCACGGTACCTGTGCTGTGGGATAAAAAAGATCAAACCATTGTGAGTAACGAGTCGGCAGACATCATTCGTATGATGAACGATCAGTTCGATGCATTGCCAGGGGTAAATGCTGTCGACTTCTATCCGCTCGAACACCGCGCTGAAATAGACGCGCTGAATGAATGGATTTACTCCGATGTAAATAACGGTGTCTATCGTTGTGGTTTTGCCCAATCGCAGAGTGCCTACGATGAGGCTTTCGCTAGCTTGTTCGCAGCGCTCGATGTAATAGACACAATGCTTAAAGATCAGAGGTATTTGTGTGGTGATGTGGTAACTGAGGCCGACTGGCGTCTCTTTGCAACGCTGGTGCGTTTTGACGCGGCCTACTATGGTCAATTTAAATGTAACCGCAACAGGTTAGTAGAGTTCGAAAACTTGTGGCCGTATACGCGTGACCTTTATGCATATCCAGGCGTGAGTGAGACGGTGGATATCGCAGCCATCAAAGGCATTTACTACGGTAGCCGCCCACCAGGTATCATCCCCGGCGGCCCCGACCTAGATTTTTCCGAAGCGGTGAACAGAGCTTGATTTTAAAAAATACGTTGCGCGAAAAGTTGGATCAAGGTGCTTCTACCTTGGGTACCCATTTTCTTTTCACAGACCCTGATATTGCCGAGATGGTCGGTGATCTGGGTTTGTTTGATTATGCAGAGGTGTGTGCTGAGTATTCAGTAGTAGATATGCAAACCCTCTATCATCAAGCACGCGCCGCTCAATGCGGTAACTTGCCACTGATGCTAAAGCCCGACCAAGCAGGTCAGGCATTTTGGACGCAGGCTGCCATGGGAGCTGGGTTTAAAGCGGTGTTGTTTACCGACATTCGTACGCCGCAGGATGTTAGCGACGCGCATGACATCATTCGTGCTGACACACCGACCAGTGGAGGCTTGATGGGCGTCAAACTTCGCCGGCCAGCGCTCGCGAACTATGACACCGAAGAATATGGCAAAGATCTCGACGCGTTTGTGTTCGCCATAATGATCGAAAAACAAGCGACATTAGATGATCTTGATGCGGTGCTGGACAGCGCGCGAGATGCAGGCGTCGACATGACGCAGTGGGGGCCGGCAGACTTTGGCTTCTCGCGCGGTCAGCCTGGTCTTATGGCGATGCCTGAAATTCGTCCCTTCGAGGAACTGGTGATTTCCAAGTCGCTGGAGTACGGCATTCGGCCACGAATCGAAATCGGGGGTGTGGAACAGGCCAAGCGATATTTAGATTTAGGCGTCAAAGATTTTTGCATCGGTTGGGACCGGTTTATTTTACGAAGTGCCTTGCAAGACTTAGGTGAAGGTATGAGAAACATATTGGGAGAAGGGTAGTAGTGTCAGAACTAACGGCAGCCAACGATGGCGCTAATATCGATTGGTTCATTTTCTTTGCCAGTGCCTTTGTGGTGGTCGCAGCCTGTGTACCTTTGGCGCTATATCCGGAGCAAGGGGCTGTTGTTCTCAACGACGCCTTCACCTATGTGACACAAGAACTGGGGGTGATCTACATCCTCTTTAGTATTATGGCCATTAGCTTGCTGCTCTATCTCGCTTTCTCGAGGTTTGGCGATGTTGTCTTGGGTGGTAATGGCGTGCCAGATTTTTCCACATTTAGTTGGGCAGCCATGCTTTTTTGTGGCGGCATTGGTACCAGTGTCCTTTATTGGGGCACCATAGAGTGGGCACATTACTACCAAGCGCCGCCGATGGGGGTCGAATCACTAACGCCCGAAGCTTTGCAGTGGGCAGGTGCGTATCCTATTTTTCATTGGGGCTTCACTGGCTGGGCTCTGTATTGTCTGCCAGCCGTCGCTGTCGCCTATGCCTACCATGTGCGCGGTGTGGCCTCCCTGACCCTTAGTGCAGCGTGTGAGCCAATAATTGGTAAGTGGGCCTCAAGGTTACCCGGCAGAATCATCGACATTACTTACACAGTAGGCTTGATTGGTGCTTGTAGCACCGGCATCGGTTTGGCTGTACCACTTATCGCTGCGTGTCTCGGATGGATGTTTGATCTTCAAGACACCTTTGCGCTCAAAGTGGTAGTGATCTGTGTCATCACCGCAGTATTTGTGGTCAGCGTGTGGATTGGTCTCGAGCGAGGCATCAAACGGTTAAGCAATTTGGCGGTGTGGCTGGCTTTTGGTTTGCTGGTGTTCGTCTTGGTCGTCGGTCCAACTGTCTTTATTTTGGAGTCTGGCACGGCAACGTTTGGCTTTATGTTGCAAAATTTTGTAACCATGAGCACGTGGACTGACCCCGGCGCGGGTTCGAACTTTGTCGAGTCGTGGACGGTTTTCTACTGGGCCTGGTGGCTTGCCCTGGGGCCATTCATGGGGATATTTATTACCAAGATCTCCGGCGGTCGTACCATCAAACAGGTAATACTCGGGTCGTTAGGATATGGGACTTTGGGTACCACTTTGTTTTTTGTAATTCTCGGCGGTTATGCCGTGCACTTGGAATTGAGTGGACAGTACGGTGTACTTTCGCAACTGAACAATAGTGCAGCGGGTGCTGTGGTTGGTGTTATTACCAGTCTACCGTTGAACTGGATTGTACTGCCCATTTTCTGCCTGGTCTGCATTATTTTTGCAGCCACCAGCTACGACTCTGCCTCCTACACCTTGGCATCATCGACTACGCGAGCGCTGCCTAGAGATGCTCATCCTGCTCGTTGGAATCGGGTTTTTTGGGCCGTGGCGTTAGGCCTACTGCCTATTACGTTGATTCAAATAGGCGGCTTGCGACCGTTGCAATCTGCTGTGGTCGCCGTGTCCGTGCCGTTGTTGGTGGTGGTCAGCATGACCACGCTAGGACTATGGAAAAGCCTGCATGACGATGAGGCCCAAACTCTGGGTGAAAAGACTCTGGGTGAAAAGGCACTGGCCCATAAGGCCAGCGCAGACGCTCTCGGCTAGTGGGTCTAGCCGACTTTCATCGTGCCTAAAAAGTCCATTTTACCGAGTGGTACACCTGACATACGCAAAATGTCGTAAGTGGTTGTCGCATGGAAATAGAAATTCGGTAGCGAGAAAGACAACACGAAGTTTTGATTTGTGAATGGCATTTCACGTTCACCGAGGGCGAAAACCATAGACTGGTCCGCCAGTGCTTCTGCATCAGCCTCGCTGATGGAGGCGAGCCCTTCTTGTGCCTCAGTAACTAACGATTGAAGTCCTGCATAATCCAGATCTTGCGCAAACGAAGGTGGCGTAAAACGTCCTGCCTGCATACCTTGCATAGCGCCCCAAGAATGGTGACAGGTCGAAACCACTTGAAAGTGAAATGGCATCATATCGTCGTGCAGACGAGTACTGACAATTTTAGCAAGATCTAGCCCAGTTTCGGCAGCATGATCAGCGCCTTTTTTAAGCGTCGCCGCGACGCCGTCGAGGACTTGGGTATAGCTGCCAACACTTGCAGCGTAGAAGGGGATGCTCATAGAGGTTTCCTGTTGAGTAGTAGTTCTTTTTGATGACTATTTTTAACTATACGACCGGAGACATGCCGCCGTCGACGTTGACTGCCGTTCCTGTCACGTAGCTCGCTGCATCTGAACACAAGAAGGCGATGACGTCACCGGCTTCAGATGCTTCGCCCACCCGTCCCATGGGTATGATGCGATTGAATGCTTCGTAGTGCTGGTCGAGTGACACATCGGGATTTTCATCTCGTCCAGCTTCCCAGCGCAGCTTGTGTTGACGGCTTCTAAGAAAGCCCACGCAAACCGTATTAACTCGGACGCCATCTTTTGCAAATTCACTTGCCCAAGTTTTTGTTAGTGAAATACCCGCGGCTCGTGACATTGCAGTTGGCTGTGATGCAACGCCAGGTGCTTTCCCCCCGGGCGTAGTGGTATTGCAGATGCTACCTTGGGATTCTCGCAAATAGGGTAATGCATGGCGTGTGCAGTAGATGGCGCCTTTGACCTTCAAGGTGAAGTCATTGTCGAGTTGTTCGTTGGTCATTTTGTCGAAGCTCGCGGCAGATGAAGTGCCAGCATTATTCACCAATATATCGATGCGCCCCCATTTGGCGACGACGGCTTCGACTAACTTCTTAACTGAGTCTTCGTCGCGGACGTCGGTTGCGATTCCCATTACCTCGTGGCCAGAGCTTGCTTGGATTTCTGCGGCGACGCGATCGAGATCGGCTTGGGTGCGTGATGCGAGAGCGACCAAGGCGCCCTCCTGGGACAAGCGCTCTGCTGCTGCGCGACCAATCCCTTCGCTGCCTCCGGTAATGATCGCTACCTTTCCTGTTACTTTAAGATCCATGTATGCCTCGTGCTGTTTGCTCTGTGCTTACTCGCCAGAAGGGTTGTCTAAGGTGTCTTCGGAAGGTGAAGACCATTCGCTCTCGAGTAGTCGAGCGCCGCGTAAAATATTGCCCATGGCGTAGTTGCCTTCATGACATGCGTATTCATAGACCTTGCTGTCAGACTTCTCTTGCCACAGGTAACGGCCACTCCAGGGTGCGCTCCATGACGTGCCATCTTGGACCGTGAAATCGTAGTGAAGGCTGCCGTCCTCCAGGCGACTGAAGCGCTCTATAACGTGCAAGTTCTCATCAGCCCCGGGTAAACCGTTGATGCGATTAAAGTTCAGGGTCTCGACAATCAACACGTCATCTTCCCAGTGGCCAATTGAATCGCCCAACCAAGTTCCATTTGAGCTGCCTGTATGTTCGCCGTCGATTCTGATGATACGAGCATCGTGGACCATTTCTTGCAAAATCATCACATGGGTATCGGTTTGGACAATGCGCTTGTAGTTGTTGTATATGCTCGGGATCGTAGGCACCGTCGCAGCGAAGGAAATAAGGCAACGTTCCGACGGCGCAAGAGACTCAGGACCGTCAAATGGTCCAGGGCCTTCGTGATCTAGCCAACTGGCAGTCCCCGTATTTTCGTGGATAAAACTCTGATAACGCGTACCCATTCGTTCTTCCAAGCCTGGCAGTACTTCTGGATATCGACCATTAGGCGGGTCGTATATAAGGGACGTTGGCACGTTGCCGTCAACGGTGCCTAAGGCACTTCCTGGATCTATCCAGAAAACGTTGTAACCGCCTACGCCACCTGCGCCTGCAGTATTATTGCCGTCACCCCCTTCTGGCGGTGCTTCGCGATCTGGGTCACTTTCGTTGTTGATGGCCCAATCTGCGGCGATTTCGAAAGCCCAATTTAGGACCCCAGCGAACCATGGGTAGAGATACTCCGTTTCACCGAGCCACTCAGGCCGTTCGGTGGGTGTTAGGGTGCCCGTATCGTAAATGCCAGACAGGTCAGGTTTGCCGGATGCTGTACGTTTGATTTCGGCCACTGCTTGCATGCTAATGACTTGCAAGCCGATCATTGTCAGACCAATTAGAGTGAAGCGGGTGATTGATTTGCCCATAATGCGCTCCTGGTAAATTTTGAGCTGAACAGTCTAAGCCATGAGGGAAGTTTAATGAAATACGGTTTTGTCGTGCCTAATAACTTTGGCATTGAAGATCCGCACCAGCTGATTCACTTGGGCAAGCGTGCCGAAGAGTTGGGTTTTGACTCCTTGTGGGTTAACCACCATGTGCTCAACGTAGGCTATGTGCAGGAACGTCTCGGTAACCGACCTTACCATGATGCCTTGGTTACGCTGACGTGGCTGGCGGCTGAAACACGCCGAGTGAAGCTCGGCACCAGTGTTTTGGTTATGCCGTACTTGCATCCCATGGTTTTGGCTAAAGAGCTTGCGACACTAGATTGCTTAAGCAGAGGAAGGTTGGTGGTTGGTTTGGGCGCAGGAAGTTTGCCAGATGAGAATGTTGCACTAGGCGTGCCTTATGAATCTCGAGGTCGCTACTGCAATGAGTTTCTTCAAGTGATGCGACTTCTATGGACTACGGAAGAGGCGTCATTCGCAGGTGAGTTTTTCTCCTTCGAAAACATACTTACGTCGCCGAAACCCCTACAAACTCCACATCCACGTATGGTCATAGGCGGTAACCGATCCGCTGCGCTCAAACGCGTGGCTCAGTTTGGGGATGGCTGGCATCCCATGAACTGTTCCCCTGACGGGATAAGAAAAAGATTGGCAAGCATGAAGGATATGCTGACTGCAGATCGGGAATACGTATTAGATACCGTGCAAGTTCGACTAGATATGACCCGAATCACACCTGAGAGCGTAGCTGATTATGAAGATGCGGGTGTCTCAGACCTGGTGCTCTCGCTTAATACTGGTGATGTGGAAGCTATCGAAAGTGCGCTAGAGACGTTCGCTGAAAATTACTTTGTCTAACGATCCTTTTTGGGGTGCCAGTAGGTCAAATACTCGGCGTACATAACGAATCCTTCGACGCCCTCGACTTCAATTTGATGGCATGTTTTTAGAAGTACTTCACCCTTGGGCTTTGGCTGTGCTTCAAGCAAGCTAATGTGCGATCGGAGCTTGACCCCATCGCCAATAATCACGGGTTTGAGTACTCGGACTTTATCTAATCCGTAATTCAATGGGTTCTCCGCGTCCTTGGGGTGTAAACCTGAATCTTTGAAGAAATGGGAGAGTAGTCCAAGCATGTGGAAGCCGTGCATGAGCGTGCCGCCGTAGGGGCCTGCTTTTGCAAACTCAGGATCACAATGTCCTGGGGTTCGCCAACGAGTTACTTCGCCAAATATGTTGACCTGAGTTTGGTCAATAAATACCCAATCGCTGACGCCGAGGGTTTCACCAATACGCGCAGCGGCACTGGCAACATAAAATGGCGGGTTATCTGTGGCTGCAGGAGTGGTTGTTGAAATGGTGATGCTCCGATGTTCAATCTGCAAAGACTGCCGAAAATGGGTATGGCGTGCAAGTTGATTCAATTAGACTATGCAACAGCGATTAAGTCATGTGAAAAAAGAGGGGAGGGCAATATGACGCAGCCACTAATATTAGAAGTTTTCACCGACTTTGTTTGACCTTGGTGTTATCTCGGTGCCGGGCGCATCGAACAGCTACAGCAAAAATACGACATAGAAATTCGCTGGGTACACTACCCTTTGCACCCAGATACACCACTAGAGGGCCAATCTCTGGAGGCGTTGTTTGAGGCGCGCAATTTGAATGCCGAGGCTATTCACCTGAACATGAAAGCGGTGATGGACGAAGCAGGCCTGCCCTACGGACAGCGCTCGCATACCTACAACAGCCGACTGGCTCAAGAATTGGCTAAGTGGGCTGAAACCCAGGAGCCCATACCGCAAAAAGGCGCCGCGTTGCACGATCTACTGTATGCCGCCTATTTTGTGCAGGGTGAAGATATCTCGAATCGCGATGTCCTTTTACGACTTGCGAGTGATGCAGGCTTAGATGTTGCCGCGGCCGAAGTGGTGTTGGATGAGCGAACATTTTCGCCAGCCATCGACGCAGACTGGGAGTTGTCTCGTACCTATGGTGTGACTGGGGTGCCTACCTACGTTGCAGATGGTCGGGGCGTTGTAGGTGCGCAAGAATTAGATGTGTTAATTCGCTTGGTAGAAGCGGGTGGCGCACAGGCTGTTAGTTAGTAAAAGATCTATTTCAAAAGGAAACACGATGCGAATATCGACTCTCATGAGTTATGCCAGCGGCTTTAAAGAAGCCGTAAAGGAAATTAAGGAACTAGAAAAAGCAGGTCTCGACGTGGCTTGGGTGCCTGAGGCATATTCATTCGATGCGCCCAGTGCCATGGGCTATCTGGCCGCCGAAACCGATACGATAACCATAGCGTCGGGTATTTTGCCTATCTATAGCCGAACGCCTTCGTTGCTTGCCATGACTGCCGCAGGTATCGATGCGCTTTCTGATGGTCGTTGCATGTTAGGTCTTGGCGCCTCTGGACCCCAGGTCATAGAGGGCTTTCATGGGGTTCCTTACCAAGCACCAGTTGCGCGTATGCGAGAAATTATTGAAATTTGCCGCATGGTTTGGCGTCGCGAAAAGGTGCAACACATGGGTACGCACTTCCAAATTCCACTGCCGCAAGACCAGGGCACGGGCTTAGGCAAACCGTTAAAGTTAATCAACCATCCAGTCCGCGAAAATATCCCCATAGCGGTGGCATCGCTAGGACAAGCCAGTGTTGCGATGACAGCAGAACTCGCGGACGCTTGGTTGCCTGCTTTTTATACCGCAGAAGCCGCCCAGGCTGTTTGGGGTGATGCGCTTAAAAAGGGCCAGGCAAAACGTAGTGCAGATCGGCCGCCGTTGGAGGTTTTTGCAGGGGGGATGGTCGCCATCGGTGAGGGCCTTGAGGGGCTACGGGATCTCGCACGGCCTCAAGCGGCACTGTATATCGGTGGCATGGGTGCGCGTTCGAAAAATTTCTATAACGACATTTTTTCGAAGAGTGGTTATGCCGCCGAGGCTAAACTAATTCAAGACTTGTATCTAAGCGGTGAAAAGAAAGCCGCTGAAGAAGCCATTCCGGAAGACTATCTTGCCAAAAATTCGCTCATCGGTGACGAAGCTTTTGTTAAGGACAGACTCGCAGCGCTGAAAGAATCCGGTGTGACAGCCTTAAATGTAGGGTTGGCTGGCAAGACGCCTGCCGAGCGTGTCGCTCAGTGCGATCGTCTGAAAAATCTTGTTGAGGCGATGTGAATCGTGAGCCATATCCTTTTTGACATAGAAGACCACATTGCCACGCTTACGCTGAATCAACCTGAAAAGCGTAACGCTTATAGTCCGGAAATGGCCGTAAAGTTGACCCAGTACTTACGAGACTGTGATCAAGATCCGAACGTTAGGTGCGTCATAATCACAGGGGCAGGTGATTCTTTTTGTGTGGGCTTAGATCTAAATGATGTGCGTGAGCGCGGCGAAAAGAACGAGCCCAGCGATACCGATGATCATCCCACCCAGAGAGTACTTAGGACCTATCCGTTTCAGATTAGTAAGCCGGTGATCTGCGCCATAAATGGCGCTGCAGGTGGCTTTGGTGCGGCCTATCCGTTGACCTGCGACATTCGGCTGGCTGCCGAAGAAGCAGTCATCGCGTTTTCGTTTGTGAAATGGGGTCTCATTCCTGAGATGGGCGCAACTTGGACTCTACCGCGCTTGATTGGTATCGAAAAGACTTCTGATCTGTTGCTCACTGGCAGAAAGGTCAGTGGTCGCGAAGCACAAGAAATGGGACTGGTGCTGAGAGCCTACCCGCGAGCTGAACTCATGAACCAAGCGCGGCGCCTTGCATCGGAGATTGCCGAAGGGTCTTCACCTACTGCCGTGTCTGTTGTGAAGCAGATGACTTGGGGTCGCATGATGGACGAAGGGGAACTATATCGTGCGATCTATGAGGACGACGACGTCATTGGATGGGCGATTCGTGGGGAAGATGCGAAAGAAGGTAATGCAGCTTTCTTTGAAAAACGGCCCGCACAATGGGCTGATGTTAATCCAGATGATCTGCCAGATTTTGGTCGACGCAATGCCAACCCGTTCGGTAAAGGATAGATAGCGCTTGGCAATGAAATCGCCATCAGAATATTCGCTGTTAGATGACGCTACGCGTGAGTGCCCATTTCCCTACTTTAAATCTATTCGTGAAAACCAGCCGGTGTTCTTTATGCCGGAGATGCAAGCTTGGTATGTCAGCCGCTACGCCGATGTGCGCTATGTGAAGAAGCACCCGGAATTGTTTTCCAGTGATTTATACACACTTGGGACACGTGGTGGCGGCGTTCGCAAAGTAGCTGAAGAGTACAAGGCTGATCACGGCTGGAAGCGTGTCTCGACGTTGCAGCGAACTGATCCGCCGGTACACACGAAATATCGCAAGCTCATCAATAACGCGTTTACGGTTAAACGCGTTCGAGAAATGACAGGCTATATCGAAACAGCGGTGAACGACTTAATCGATGGCTTCATTGACCAGGGGCAACTGGACTTTGTCTGGGAATACGCTGTACCTCTTCCCTGCACGGTTATTGCAGACCAGCTTGGTGTGCCGCGAGAGATGATCTGGCAGTTGAAAACATGGTCGGATGCCATGCTTGCGCCAGGCAGTGGTTTTGTCGACGAAGATCAGGCGCTCGCCAGTGCTAAACAAGTGGTGGAGGCACAGCATTTCTTTGCCCAGGTGATCGAAGCGCGGCGAGTGGCGCCCAAAGATGACATTATTTCCGTGTTGGCAACTGCAGAAGTTATTGATTCGGAGGGAGGCTCTGCTCGGCCATTGGATATGTTCGAACTCCAGGACTTACTTGAACAGCTACTCACTGGTGGTAATGAAACCACAACCAATGCTCTGGGTTCGGCGATGATGCTGTTTCTGCAACATCCCACGCTGATGAATGAGCTGCGAGACGACCCCAAGGGCTTGCGGAATTTTGTTGAAGAGACGTTACGCTATGAAACACCGGTGCTGCATTTGTGGCGTGTGGCGACGCAAGATACCGAAATAGCCGGAGTCGAAATTCCTAAAGGGGCAAGTGTTGCCTTGGGTTATGCGTCAGCAAATCGGGACGAAGCGCTGTTTGTCGAAGGAGAGAGTTTTAACCCGGGGCGAGACCGACCGGGTGCACATCTTGCGTTCGGTTCGGGCCCCCATCATTGTCCGGGGGCTGCGCTCTCGCGTCAGGAGATTTATTCTACTTTCACGATCTTGTTGAATCGCTTGGAGAATATTCGGCCACGGTATGCGGATGAAAAGTATCTACATATTCCCAACATATTTTTACGCGGTTTAGAGAAGTTAGAGCTCGAGTTCGATGTGCGTAACAAAGAACCACACCTACCGAGTGCGTCAGCTTTCTAAATCGCTTTAATCACAACTACAGGATCTTATGAATAAGCTAGAACAACTAAAAACAATGACCGAAGTCGTAGCCGATACCGGTGAAATTGAAGCCATCCGCTCTTTCAAGCCTCAGGATGCAACCACCAACCCTTCATTGTTGTTGAAAGCAGTCGCACTCCCTGAATACGTTGCGCTGGTGGCTGATGCGAAACGATGGGCGAAAACACAAGCAGGGACGCCATCCGAGCAAATGTCAAACCTTTGCGACAAACTTGCGGTAGACATAGGTAGCCAAATACTCAAGGTCATACCAGGTCGCGTATCGTCCGAGGTCGATGCCCGGCTGTCATTCGACACCGAAGCAACTTTAAACAAAGCGAGGCGACTAATCGAACTCTATGCCGAAAACGACATTGCGCCGGAAAGGGTGTTGATTAAGATCGCGAGCACCTGGGAAGGCATTCGAGCTGCGTCAGTGTTAGAGCGAGAAGGCATTAACTGTAACCTGACCCTGCTCTTTAGCTTCGCCCAGGCAGCTGCTTGTGCCCAGGCTGGTGTTTTTCTAATCTCACCGTTCGTGGGTCGCATTCTTGACTGGTATAAGAACTCTACCGGCGAAACGTATGATGCCGAGACGGATCCCGGTGTGGTTTCGGTACGACGTATCTATGATTATTACAAAGCGCACAACTACCAGACCGTGGTTATGGGTGCGAGCTTTCGAAATATTGGAGAGATCGAGGCGCTTGCCGGATGCGACCGTTTAACCATTAGTCCTCCACTGCTTGCCGAACTGTCTCAAGACAGTGGTGAATTGGTACGCCGACTACAACCCAGTGGTGGTGGTAACCCTGCAGATGCGAAAACAGAACTTTCTGAAATTGAGTATCGCTGGGCGATGAATGAAGATGCTATGGCTACTGAAAAGTTGGCTGAAGGCATTCGAAATTTTGCGGCAGATCAAGTAAAGCTCGAAGTGCTGATGGCTGACTAGGGGTTTTAGTCTGCTCGGTTTTGCGCCGCGTGTTCAGCCCATTCGGTGATTGCTGCTTCCGGGTCGTCATTGTGTTTTTGCATCAGCTGGGCGAATTGGTTGCGATAGGTCAAGCCGAGATTAACGCCGTCGAAAATGAGGTTGCGAACCAGCCAGTGTTGGTCCGATTTGGCAACCGATGCAATGAGTGTGATCACTTGACCCTTGTCGGTCTTTATTTCGGCATATGCTTGGCCTCGGTTTGAATTTTTTGGGCTGAGCTTTGTCTGAGTTATATTCGTTGTGAAATCACCTGCCGCTCGAGTTGCGACGCTTAACAAGGTGACCATAGATTTTTCGAATTCAGCTTGAAATCGTTTGTTTTGAGATTCGCTGAGCTGGGTTCGGTGTTTTCCGAGCACGCCACGGGTAATTGCAGGAAAATCGATGTACTGAGCAAGAGTGCCCTGTGCGTCTGCTGAATCAGCTTGCGATGCGCCGATAATTGCTGAAATATTCGCTTCAAAAATTGGCGCTAGGGTTTCGTTGCTCTCAGCTTGAACGGGATGGAAAGCGCCGACCAGCGGGGTAGCGATCAGAATTAGGCGCAGTAACTTAAGAACCGTGGCTTTCATAGACAGTTTTTCCCTGTGCTCGATCGGAAGGGTTCGATCGAAGACGATTATTTAACGAGTAAGACACATCATAAGTGGAAAGTTCGCAAAAGTGGGATTCAATATGATGGCAACCCACCCACATTAGTGTGTTATGGAGATTTTATTTTGAGCGAGTGGACTAGTGAATAGCGATTACCGACGCGGCTTCGGTTATCTGAAGTATCCTTGGCTGGTGCTACTTATATGCGGCCTCATTACAGTGGCGGCTGCTACCCAAATTGACGCGTTTAGATTTGATGCATCTTCAGATACCTTGGTTGTAGAAGGCGATCCTGATCTGGCCCAGTTTGAAGATATTGTCGAGACCTTTGGTGGCGAACAATTTTTGTTCCTGACCTATGGACCAAACTCAGGTAGCCCGTTTGCCTCGGATTCGCTTGAGACACTTAAAGCCATCACTATCGAGTTGGCGGGTGTTGCCGGTGTTAGAGGTGTGTTTAGTGTCTTGGATGCGCCGTTGTTGAAAAGTCCCCCGGTTGAATTGACGAGCTTGCTGGGTGGGTTTCCAACCTTAAGGTCGCCGAATACTGACTTAGAACTTGCAGCCTCAGAGTTGACCAAGAGCCCTTTTTTTCGGGAACTTCTAGTCACAAAAGATGGTGACGCCACGGCGATCAAAATTGATCTTTTTGCGACGCCAGAACTGAATGTCATTGAAGACGCGATTGAGCAGGCGCGAAGCCATGATTCGTCGGAACTTGAACTGCTGAAAAGTGAGCTGCGCCAGCAGAAAATTCAAAATCAACAGCGCCAAGAACAGCTCATTGAAGATGTGCGAGCGGTAAAGTTACGTTATCAGCACACCGGTACCCTCTACCTCGGAGGGGTACCTATGATTGCCACTGACATGATTACTTATGTCAGGAACGACCTGAGAGTTTTTGGTGGCGTTGTGGTTATTTTGATGATCATCGCACTGGGCTTGTTTTTCCGCAGACTAAGGTGGGTATACCTGCCTCTTTTGACTGCAACCATCGGTGTGGTTGCGACGGTAGGCTTGTTAGGGTTTATGAATTGGCAGGCGACGGTGATTTCCTCTAACTTTATTGCGCTGTTGGGCATCACCACGATCTCGTTGACTATTCACCTTATTGTGCATTATCGGGAGTTGCGGCTACTTGATCCAGATATGGATGGCCAACGTATTGTATTTGAAACAATGCGGGCGAAATTCAATCCGTGCCTCTATACCGCAATCACCACAATCGCTGCATTCGGATCGCTAACCGTAAGTGGAATCGCCCCGGTCGCTGACTTTGGTTGGATGATGTGCATAGGTATTGTGGTGGCTTTCATGGCGACCATGACAGTGTTTCCAGCCTGTCTGCTACTGCTAAAAAAGGGTAATGCTGCAGCCAATCTGGGTAGCACAAACAACTTCATTCGATGGCTCGGTGAGCTTGCTAGGTGGTGGCCTGGCACTTTGACCATGGGCTGCGTATTGGTCGGTGGCTTGGCTGTGTGGGGCATAAGCCTGGTCTCTCTGGACAATCGTTTTGCCGAGTATTTTGACGACGACACCGAAATCTATCAGGGCATGCACTACATCGATCAAAACCTGGGCGGCACGATTCCTTTTGACGTGGTGTTGCAGTTTCCACCGTATGAGGCGCCGAGTACATTTGATGAAGATGACTTCTTTAGTGAGGAGGTCGACGAGTATCCCGAAAGATACTGGTATTCGAGGACGATGCTCGATCGACTTGAAAAAGTGCATCGCTTTCTACAGGACCAACCTCAGGTAGGTAAGGTGTTGTCGCTCACAGCCTTGGAAGATTTTGCCATAGATTTCACCAAAGGTAAGAAGCTTGGGAATATAGAAATTGTAGCGATTCTAGGGGCCATACCTGAAAATTTACACCGTCAGATCATAAGCCCCTATGCCCATCCGGCCTCAGGGGAGTTGCGACTTTCGGGGCGCATTATCGAGAGTGGTGTTGCCTTTGATCGCGAACAGTTTCGTCAAGATATTGTTGATTTTTCGGTTGAAGAGGCGGGCTTCCAGCGCGATGAAGTTGTGGTTAGCGGCATGATGGTCTTGTTTAACGGCATGTTGTCGAAGCTTCTAGAGTCGCAAATCAATACCTTGGCCTACATCCTCCTGGTGGTCTTTGTTATGTTTCTCATTCTTCTAAAATCACTACACCTTTCGCTGTTGGGAATGATTCCGAACACGCTGGCATCCGCAACTGTCATAGGGGCTATGGGTTTTAGCGGTGTGCCGTTAGATATGATGACGACTACAATTGCGGCGGTTTGTATTGGTATTGGAGTGGATGACACCATTCACTACTTGCATCGTTTCCGTGAGGAATACGCTCGCCACGGTGATGCTCGAATTGCAGTGAGTTTTTGTCACGAAAGTATAGGCCGCGCCCTCTACTACACCTCGTTTACGGTGATGATTGGCTTTTCGGTATTGTGCTTTTCTAACTTCATTCCGACTGTCATGTTTGGGTTGTGGACGGCCATTGCCATGCTTCTAGCGTTGCTGGCGAATTTAACATTGCTGCCTGCACTGCTCGTGCTCACCTATAGTTCGCGACCCGTAGAGCCGAAAATCAGGGCGTAGTCTTAAGTCAGTCGAGCCTTGACCCAATCGAGCAGCGATACGAACTTGAGGTCCGTAAATTCTCCAGCGTCGAGGTAGATGCCTTGGCAGGTTTCACATTCCTCGTAGCAGATATGGCTTTGTTCTGTATCAGAGCGTTTTTGCATAGGCCCGTGTCCCCGTGGGCAATTCACCTCTTCCACCTCGTTTAGGCGGCGTCCGATTTGCGGGCTGCCGGTGTCGACCAGTGCTTCTGACATCCACTCACTTTTTAGGCGGCTAAGTTCATCAGGGTCGCACCATAGCCCATGGCAGTCGGAACATCGGTGCAGGTGAATTTCCTCACCGATGGTAATGGGTTCTAGCGTTCCTGTGCATTTAGGGCAATCCAAGCCGTTTTCCAATCTTACAAAAAGCACAGTGTAGACGCTCGCGAGTGGATTGACGATCAGCGAGTATGTTTAAAGGCAGTTGGCATCCGTGTGCATTGAGGCGACAATTACTGCTCCCTGACATGAAGATCGTTTATGCCGTTATTGTCCCTTGCTCGAGTCATCGCTGTTCTGTTTTTGGTTGGCAGCTGTGCTCAAACCGATGCCACCTCTGCCGAATCCACCGAAATAGTTCAGGCATGGCCACACGGAGCAATTGCCACCACAGCAAACCCACACGCAACCGATGCCGCAGCACTGATGCTTGGTCGGGGTGGTCATGCGGTTGACGCGGTCATTGCTGCACATGCCGTCCTTGGGCTTGTTGAGCCTCAGTCGTCTGGGCTTGGCGGTGGTGCCTTCCTACTGACCTTAGATCATGCTTCGGGCAAGTTGCGTTTTTTTGATGGCAGAGAAATGGCACCCGCTGGTGCAACGGTTGACATGTTCATGCGTGATGGCGAAGAAATGAACTTCTTTGAAGCCTGGCAAAGTGGTTTGGCAGTTGGCGTACCAGGCACTGTCGCACTCTACAAACAGGCCCATGATGAACACGGCAAGTTGCCTTGGCAGTCGCTTTTTACACCGGCGATTGAACTCGCCAGTGAAGGTTTTGCGGTTTCAGAAAGACTGGCCTCATTTTTGAAAATGTTACAAGGACGTGGACGCTTGGCGGTGAATCCACCCACGGCGGCCTACTTCTATCCGCAAGGCGATCCCCTGGTGGCTGGCCAGCTACTAAAAAATCCCGAATACGCGCAGACGCTGAGACGTGTGGCGCAGGAGGGTCCCAGTGCATTCTATGAAGGTGAGATCGCAGCAGCAATTGTCACCGCTGCAACGGCCGAACCCAACCCCGGAACCCTTGTTGAGAAAGATTTGGCGGACTATCGGATAATAGAGCGACCGGTTGTGTGCGGTGGTTTTCGAGACAACCGAATTTGCACCACAACGCCACCATCGTCCGGCGGCGCACAAATAATGATCGCCGGTATTTACGATCACTTAGTGACTGACGAGACTGACAAGCTGGGGAGAAAGGTGGCTTTTGTCGATGCCCAACGTTTAGCCTATGCGGATAGAGATCACTACTTCGGTGATCCTGACGCAGTTGATGTCTCGCTCAAAGATCTTTTACATCCTGACTATTTACAATTCCGCGCCAGCGAACGGTTTGCACCCGATGAAAGCGTTCGTTATGGAGACCCGGCAACGGTTTTGCAGAAGCCGCGAAAATTGAGTTTTGCTGCTGACACAACTGAAGAAGTTGCCGGTACAACACATCTTTCCATTATCGATCAATACGGCAATGCAGTAGCCATGACGGCAACCATTGAAGCCCCTTTCGGGTCATCACGATGGGCGCACGGCTTTTTGTTGAACAATGAGATGACTGATTTTGCTCGATCATATGACGCCAACGAACCTCTACAAGCCAATGCCATCCGTCCTGGACGGAGACCGCGTTCGTCAATGTCACCAACCATGATCTTCGACCGCAGCGGACAATTAAAACTGGTAACTGGATCACCAGGTGGAAATTCCATACCAGCCTACGTCGCGAAATCGATACTGGGTATTTTCGATTGGGGGCTGTCACCCCAGGAAGCGCTGAATCATGCCAATATTATCGCCCGGGGTGATCGTATTCGAGTCGAGATCGGCATGCCCGAGGGTCTCGAGATTGCTGCTCACTTGAAAGAGCTGGGCTACGATGTCCAGGAGCGAGCGGGTGAAAACTCTGGCTTGCAGGTTGTATTGGTCGGCAATGAAGGTCTTGAAGGCGCGGCCGACACCAGGCGCGAAGGCACGGTTTGGCAATCCAAGGAGAAATAGCCTAAATCGTTATTGGTGATCTTTGCCATCTGCGTGCGCATGTTGATGTGACAATTCTGTTGCGGTCGCTGCGCGGACTTCGGTGATTTTGACTTCGAAGTTCAACTCGCGTCCAGCCAACGGGTGATTCATATCGACATCAAGCACTTTGCCGCCAACTTTAACGACGGTAACTGTCTGCTGGCTTTCTTGACTACGCAATATTGTCTGCATGCCAGGTTTTAGTCGCTTGGCGTTGGCGAAGTACTTCTTTGAAACGCGTTTGACCTGGTCGTCTTTGCGTACTCCGTAGCCGTCTTGTGGTGCAATCTTCACCTCGAATTCATCGCCCGCTTGCTTGTCTAGCAATGCCGTTTCTAAACCACGTATGACGTTGCCATGGCCGTAAAGTATTGCCACGGGATCACCCGTTAGCGCGTCTTCCAAAGTCTCGCCACTCTCGTCTTTGAGGCGATAGTTAAACAACACAACCGAATCTTTACCTACTTGCATTAATCTCTGTCCTTGTCATTAGTTTCGGGGTCAGGAAGCGGATAGTGCAGGCCAGGAATGCCACCTTCAAGTGCCTGATACCAATCTGGTCTGGGTTGTACTGGTTCGTAGCTTGACGGAACCATGGGCGTATCAGTGTTCCACTCGTGATGGATCGGCGGAATTTGGAAGGTACCGTTGCTGGCGTTGGTGCCGCCGTCTACCAGTAGGTCGACCCCGGTTATGTAGCTAGCCAGGTCAGAGGCTAGGAACATGACCGCGTTGGTTACCTCTTTGACTTCGCCAACTCGGCGCATAGGTGTACGACTGGCGATCCATTTGTCGATACCCATAGCTTCAAGCATTGGCCGGGTCATTTCAGTAACGACGAACCCAGGAGAAACAGCATTTACGCGTACGCCCCTGTCTGCCCACTCAACGCCAAGCTGGTAAGTAAGATTTAGCAGACCGCCCTTAGCAGCGGTATAGCCGATGACGTTGTTTTCGTTTCCACCGCTGGCGAGAATAGAACAAATATTGACGATTGACCCTTTGCCGCGCTCTAACATGTGCTTGCCGCAGCCGCGTGCAAAGTAAAAAGCGCCTACCAGGTCGACGCTCAAAATCCGATTGAACGTCTCTGCGTCGAATTGTTCAGCAGCGACGCCTCGTGGGTCGGCGATTCCGGCATTGTTAATCAGCACATCGATTTGACCATGGTTCGCCAATCCCTCTGAGATCACGTTGTTGACGTCTTTTTCTATGGAAACATCGCCTGCAACAACAGTGACTTTGACGTCTTGTTCGCGGCAAGTTGCCGCCACTGCGTCAAGCAGATCCTCGGAGCGCGCGGTTAGAATAAGATCAGCGCCAGAGGCTGCAAAGTCGTAAGCGAACTGCTCACCCAGACCGTATGAGGCACCTGTTATGAGAACTGTTTTGTCTTTGAAATCGAACATTCAATGCTCCTGGTCAGTCTGATTCGATTGAGGCATGCTTTAGTGTATAGCGAAGATGTATTAATAGCTGGAAATAGCATGATTCCCAAGTCGATTGATGAAGTAACAACTGCCTGGTTGGGCGATGCCCTGGACTCCGAGTTAGCACCATTTACCGTTGATCAGATCGGCCAAGGCGTGGGCATCATGGGCGATATTTATCGTGTTCACCTTAGCCAAGAATCGGATCCGTTAGTGCCTGCTAGTGTTGTCGTTAAATTGCCTTCGTCTTTTGAAGAAAATAGAGCGCAAGGTGTGGCATTGGGCATGTTCGAAGCAGAGGTCAAATTTTATAAAGAACTCGCGCCTTCTATGCCTGTCGGTTTGCCCAAGATTCATTTGGCTGAGATCAATACGGGCACCGCTGAGTTTGTGATTGTCATGGAAGACCTTTGTGACCTCGAATTGGTAGACCAGACCGTTGGCATGACCGCTGAACAAGCGTCTGCCGCGGTTAAAGTATTGGCTGAAATTCATTCTGTCTGGTGGAACAAAGCCCAAGCTGAGGAGATGGTTTGGATCGAGTCCATGGTCGGTCCGCGCATAGAGTTTGTTGATCAAGCGTTGGTGCAGATGCTGCCCGTGTTCGTGGAGGGTTTTGCTGCCCGTCTGCCGCCAGGCGGCGTCGCCTTGTATGAGTTGTTTGCCGGAAATTATCGGGTCATAAATCGAGTGCTTGCGCAACGGAGTCCTTGGACGCTAGTGCATCAAGACTTTCGCGTAGAGAACATGCTATTTGGTCCTGCTGGGTCGGATGAGGTCAAAGTGATTGACTGGCAGGGCATTGGTCGTGGACCGGGTGCCTATGATCTAGCTTATTTGCTCGGTGGTTCCATGGATGTAGCCCTGCGGCGAGACCTTGAACAGACATTGGTGAAAACTTACTTTGATGCCCTCTTGGCCTCTGGCGTCGCTGACTATTCGTTTGAGCAATTATGGGATGACTATGGTCACGCACAACTTATGGGCGGGCTTGCTACGTCGCTTATGGTCGGTGGGGGCATGGACCTTAGTAATGAGCGTGGCTTTGAGTTGATTGCCACCATGGCACACAGACATGCCCAGGCCGCATTGGACCACAACGGTATCGCTAGATTAGAAAAGGTCCTGGTAGAGGCCTCGACCTAACCTCTAGTCGCTGCTTATTCGAAATCATCCTTAGAAGTTGGGTATACTGGGTGCCTAAATTGCTTTGGAAGGGCGGGATTTGAATCATCTTCGGAACGTCGCGGTATTGTGTTGGGTTTTTTGTATCTCCATAGGACAGGTATCCGCTGAGGAAGCCTATTCACCCGCTATGACCGCCGACTATCCACAAAACGTTTATTTTGGCGATACCCACTTACACACAAGAAACTCAGCAGATGCGTTTTCGCTAGGTAACATGAACCTCACACCGGCCGACGCGTATCGCTTCGCTCAGGGTCAAGCTGTGACTGCTCACAATGGCATGGAAGTTAAACTCAGACGACCACTAGACTTTCTTGTTGTCTCTGATCATGCGGAGTATTTGGGTGGCTACTATCGGTTTAGCGTTCGAGATCCATTGGTTGTTAATACTCGAGCCGGAGAGCAGTGGAAAGGTTATCTGGCAAACCAAGACCCCGTCAGTCAAATTCGCGCTTTCACCGCGAGCATGTCGGATCCTGAGAACAACTATCCGTTTCCAGAATCGACGCGTCTAGCAATTTGGCAAGATGTTGCCCAAACCTCTGACGACTATAACCGCCCAGGTACTTTTACAGCGCTCACCGGTTATGAATGGACCTCAATGATCAACGGCAATAATCTTCACCGGGTAGTGTTGTACAAAGATGGCGCGGAAAAAGTGGGTCAGCTTGCACCTTTTTCAGGCCAGGAGAGCCTTGACCCTCGGGAGCTTTGGAAGGCGCTAGCGCGTTATGAGGCCACGACAGGGGGGGAAGTCATGGCCATTGCTCACAACGGCAATTTGTCTAACGGCATGATGTTTCCGAGTAAGAGTGTTGACGGCCAACCGCTAAATACGGCTTATGCAGAAATGCGCTCGCGGTGGGAACCCTTATATGAAGTGAGTCAGGTGAAAGGCGACGGTGAAGCCCACCCAACCCTATCGCCTAACGACGAATTTGCAGACTTTGAAACTTGGGATGCGGACAATATCGGCCGCACCGAGAAGAAAGAAGATTGGATGCTGAAACACGAATACGCACGCAGTGCGCTGAAGCTTGGCTTAAAGTATGAGAAGGAACTGGGTACCAACCCATTTAAATTCGGAATCATCGCCAGTACAGATGGTCACAATAGTATTTCTACTAGTGCAGAAGATAATTTCTTCGGTAAATTTCCAGAATCTGAACCGGGTCCTGAACGTACACAGAATGGCATGGCCAATAATGCGCTCTGGCAAAACTGGCGCATCGTCTCTTCAGGTTTCGCTGCAGTCTGGGCTCGTGAGAATACGCGAGAATCGATTTTTGATGCCATGAAACGGCGCGAAACATATGCCACCACAGGCTCGCGAATAATGGTGCGGTTCTTTGGTGGCTGGGACTTTGCTGCCGATGACATCAATGCCCCGAATTACTTGGATCTTGGTTATGACAACGGTGTGCCCATGGGGGGCGATTTGGCAAATGCCGAAAGTGATCAAACTCCTAGCTTCATGGTCACAGCCGCCAAAGATCCGGACGGACCTAATCTCGATCGGCTACAGGTTATTAAAGGCTGGCTCGACGAGAGTGGCACGCTTCAGGAAAAAGTTTATAACGTCGCCTGGTCAGGCAATCGAAAGGTGAACAAGAGAACCGGCAAACTAGCTTCGGTTGGCTCAACGGTTGATGTAGATTCAGCCAGTTACGACAATAGTATTGGCGCGCCTACTTTGGCGACCGTTTGGCAGGACCCGGATTTCGATGCCGCAGAGCGGGCGTTCTATTATGTGCGTGTCATTGAGATTCCGAGACCACGTTGGACTGCTTACGATGCAGAGTACTTTGAGCTGAGTTTGCCCGCTGAAGTACCTATGGTGATTCAGGACCGGGCTTATACTTCGCCGATTTGGTACACCCCTTAGGCCGCGGTGTTTCAGAAACTTGTTAAAGAGCCGCTAGCTTATTTTGCATTGGTGGGCGCGGTTCTCTAC
>JBNMMV010000012.1:0-31381 GCA_051270205.1 Limisphaerales bacterium | reverse complement strand
CTATATCACCGTTGACCAACTTGTCATACAGGGTACCAATTTCCGGCTGCACCAAGGCGAACTGCATATTTGGCGCAACCGTTTTCAACATTCGCACAGCCGGTGCCAAGAAGACGTACTGCATGTAGTCGTTAGTACTTAAATTTATTCTTGCGGTACTGGTCGCCGGATCAAACGGCGCAGCTTGAATCAGCATCTCAATATCTTGAAGTATTCGCTCAAGATCGCTACGCAGGGCAAGTGCTTGTGTCGTGGGCTCTAGTCCGTGGCTGGTGCGAATAAACAAAGGATCATTAAACGCCTCGCGCAACCTTGCCAACATGCCACTGACCGTTGGTTGCGTTAAATGCATACGCACCGCAGCTCTAGAAACGTTGCGCTCTTCCAGCAAGACCTGCAGAACATATAGCAGATTGAGATCAACAGATCTGATATCGATAATATTTATATCTTATATTTATATTGACGATTAGAACTATATCTAGAATCAGCCTACCTTGTCTTCATAGATTTACAAACAACAACTGGAGCGACGCCGTGGCAATTTTTGACCCACTCACCTATCCAATCATGCAGGCGCCTATTGGCAGCGCATGTAGTGTCGAACTCGCTTCCACCGTCACCAACGCAGGCGGTATGGGCTCAGTGGCGCTAACCTGGCATTCACCAGATCAAGCACGCGAGTGTGTGCAGCAACTCAAGGCACTCTGCAACGGGCTGTTTGCCGTCAATTACGTTTGCGCCTTTGAAATAGCGAGTCTCGAGGCGGCGCTCGATGCCGGCGCCCCTGTGATCACCCTCTCATGGGGCATGCCCAGCGACAAAATCGCAGTCGTTAAAAACGCGAATGTGCTGCTCGGCATACAGGTTGGATCGGTGGAGGGCGCAAGGCAGGCTGTCGACCTGGGTGCCGATTTTTTGATCTGCCAAGGCATAGAAGCGGGTGGTCATGTGCAGTCTTCTACACCTTTGAGCTCCTTGATACGGGACGTGGTTGCATTCGATAACGGCATTCCAATTGTCGCTGCGGGTGGCATCGCTACTGCAACAGATGTGGCAGATGTCATTAACGCAGGGGCGACTATCGCCTCGCTTGGTACACGCTTCGTTAACGCGTACGAGAGCAACGCACACCCGTTATATCAACAAGCCATCGTCGACGCAGAGGATGAAGATGCCGTGTTCACCGCCTGCTTCGATGGGGATTGGCCCTATGCCAGTGTTCGCGTCCTACGCAATTCTACAATCACTCAATGGGAGGCTTGTGGTTGTCCGCCCGTAGGCCAACGACCAGGCGAAGGAGAGCGGGTAGCAACAACTGCATCTGGATGGGAGGTGCCGCGATATCACATTGCATCACCTGTCAAAACAACCTATGGCGAGGTGCTCGATTTAGCACTCTACGCGGGAACGAGTAGCGCAAAAATCCAAGATGTACTCAGCGCGGAAGAAATCGTGCATCAACTGACCGCCGGTCTTAACCATCAACCCAAACAAATAACCAAAGCTATTTAAGGAAAAATGACATGGTTCAATCAACAGAAGCGTTTGCCGGACAAGTGGTAGCAAATGTCGCGGCAGTATCGTCTGGCGTCATGACCAACCTTGGCCACAAATTGGGTCTATATCGGGCAATGGCGAAACAACCAAGTGGCGGGGGGCTCTATAGTCTACAACTCGGAAACACAGCTTTACCAACTCCCAGATGCCTATCTCCCCGTCCTGGTCGATGAAGACAGTCCGATGTTTCTAATTCCTGCGCCAAAGTTGCTGACGTTGGCTGTGGTCATGGGGCCTCGACCATTGCGCTCGCCAGAGCATTTTCTAATTCCAATTTTTATGGCTATGACTCACACGCTGATTCGATTGAAACCGCAGAGGAGCGGGCCCAATCTGAATTTGGCGAAAACGATATCCATTTTGAAGTCAGCACGGCAAAATCAATTCCTGATCTTGGCTTCGACTTAATCTGCTTTATGGATTGTTTACACGACATGGGAGACCCAGTGGGTGCCGCAACTCGGGCTAGAGAAGTGCTTACTCAGGACGGCACATTGTTGTTGGTTGAGCCTGCATCTAATGACTGCGTATCCGATAGCATCAATCCAATAAGTCGCATGTATTACGCGGCTTCCACTGCGGTGTGCACGCCATTCAATTTGGTTATGGAAGCAAAAATAGCATGACCGAATTCCCGCCGTTTTCCGGCCAGTGCAACTGCGGGGATGTTCGGTATCAAATGGCTGCCGATCCGATGATCGTTCATTGTTGTCATTGTTCCTGGTGCCAGCGGGAAACAGGATCGGCATTTGCTGTTAACGCATTGGTAGAACTAGATCAAATAACAGTGCTTAGCGGTACGATAGAGCCCAGAACTTTGACCAGTGCTTCCGGTCAAGGTCAAAGACTGCATGGCTGTTCCAACTGTGGCACCACCCTCTGGAGCCACTACGCATTCGGCAATATTGGTGAGAAAGTCGCCTTTGTCAGGGTTGGAACGCTAGATCAGGGTCATAGAATCGAGCCTGACATACACATCTACACATCATCAAAGCAATCGTGGTTCGCGTTGCCTTCCGAAGCTCAGACTTACCCAGAATACTATCGCGCGAAGGAGGTTTGGTCGCAAAGTGCGCTCAGCAGACGTGCGGCGCTCACCTGACATAGTCCACCGCTATTCACTTCCAAAAGTCTGCCGATGGGCGCAATATTCCAAAACACTCACAACCTCAAACGGTGATCATGAAAATTCAATCTCTCGGCCATGTTGTTCTAAGAGTCACTGACCTCCAAAAGTCTGAGGCATTTTACAACGGTGTGCTGGGCTTGCCGGTTTGTGCCAGGTTCGACGAACAAGGCATGAACATGACGTTCTTTACGCTGGGCAATCACCATGACCTGGCTATTTCCGAAGTGCCGAAGGCTGCTACTGAATCGTCCGGAGGCCCAGGCCTGGACCATGTGGCATTCTGCATTGGCACATCCCTTGATGAACTGCGAGAGGCAAGAGACCATCTCGAAGGCGCGGGTGTAAAGCTAGATCCAATTGACCATGAAGTAACGAAGTCGCTTTATTTCGACGATCCAGATGGCAACAACATAGAAGTTTATGTGGATGCGTCTGATGCTTGGAAAGCAGATCCACAGCGAGTCGCTCAAGTCGCACCACTCGAACTGTAGGAGTTAACAATTGAAAGCGCTGTATTGGTTAGTTGGAATAGTACTCGGCATCCCTCTTATCTATGTCGTACTCCTGTACGGCTCGTCCGAACTCGGCGGCGAGGTAGTGACACTTGATAGGACTGAAGCAAGTGGCGAAGTAAGTCAGGTTCGAATCTGGATTGTCGATGACGGCGACTCATCATGGGTTGAGCATCAAGATCCTTCCGCCTTTTGGATTACTCGATTGGCCGAGTCGCCTAATGTGACTCTGGCTCGAGGTGGCGAGACTGCAACTTACATAGGCCAACCTGACCCCGGCTCACACGATC
This sequence comes from Limisphaerales bacterium, assembly GCA_051270205.1. Classification (GTDB taxonomy): domain Bacteria; phylum Pseudomonadota; class Gammaproteobacteria; order Pseudomonadales; family Azotimanducaceae; genus UBA4421. Next base: position 27,890 of record JBNMMV010000012.1, on the reverse strand, counting down.
TTTACCATCAACTGCGGCAAGAAAAGTATAGCTGGGCTGACCAGGTTATTGCAGCTCTGACGGGAAATACTAGTGAGTGTCAGGGTGTACCTGTGCGGCTAACGCTTACTAACTAGCGTCTTAAATACTCAGCCCTTCATATCCACCGGATCAAATTGCCCTGCACCAACAATATGGAGCAAATGAGCCAAACGAACAGCGGCTTTGCCAATCTGAGTTGTGACGATCGGCACAGCCCTTTTGGTGTACGCCGGTCTTAGCACCCCAGCACGCGCGGCCTCACTGCCATCGCTTAAGGTATAGGCATGAGAGCGAGCGAGGTCATAGGACACTTGAATCGCCGCTTCAAAATCTAAACTTCGCCACTGTCTTACGTCTCGAGCAGAAATAGATTTCAGCAGTGCTTGCTTTGCGCCGCGCTTCTTCAACCCTGCCGCTTCAGGAATAATGCCATCCCATATCGCGTGCAGGGTGTATTTCTTTTTCGACCCAGGTACAGACCATTTAATGGTGTTGCCGCCACGATCCTCAAGGTAACCGACGTGCAGCGGTTGGTGAAGATCGCCAATGAAGTGGCCGAGAAACTTGAGCGCTTCGCGCTTAGTTTTGTCTGAGGTGTATTCAGCGCTCAAATAGACGGCGTATCTTTTTACCGCCTGATGTACGCAATCGTGAGCCGCACAATCAACGGCTAAGTTGACGTCGTCCCGAGCGGCTGTTTGGGGAACATTTATGAAATGGTATTCATAGGTTTCTTTGTGAGAACCATAGCGAACTTCATCTGCCCACTGACAAGAACTCGGCCACTTTCCTTCGGAATAACGGTCGACAAGCGCGCGACCCTGGTCAGACGTGAGCTCATAAGCCGCACTACAGATAAGCGAATGTATATTTTTAGACCAGCCTTGCGCTTCGCCCGGCATAACGGCCGCAACAAGCATCACAACTAGGCACACGAGTCTGAACATGATCCTCCTCCACGAAGTTTCTCCGGACTTTACATACCCTCATTTCGGCGTGCAAGATAGTAGGCCTACAACCTACTTTTCTATGTGGACTGAAAAAAATGGACGAACTCGACACGTCAATTGGCGAACAACTGACCCTCATCAATCATCTCTACGAGGTAGCCATTGACTACATGGTCGGGTATTCATTTCAGCTGCTCGGTGCTCTGGTCGTCATCATCGCCGGTATCTACGTCGCTCGGTGGCTGTCCAAGTTACTGCTGAAGGTACTGACTACCAAAGACGTTGATGTAACGTTGCGTCAGTTCATTGCATCAACCGTGCGTTTGCTTGTCATCATCATGTTCATTGTGGTAGCTATTCAGCAACTGGGCATCAACATCACGCCGCTGGTGGCGGCCATTGGCGGTTTAGCAGTAGGTTTGAGTTTAGCGCTGCAAGGACCCGTATCGAACTATGGCGCCGGGTTGGTCATTATCCTTACTCGCATGTACAAAGTGGGAGACACCATTACCAGTCAGGGCTGTTCTGGCCAGGTTGAAGAAATTAGTTTAGCCACCACCGAGCTTCGAGCAGAAGATGGCGAGCTGATCGTCATTCCAAACAAGCAGATTCTAGGCGAAATTCACTCAAACTCAGAAACCAACCGCATCGTCGAGGGTGTCATTGGTATTGCTTACAACTCGGACGTTGAACGCGCAATTGCGGTCGTCAATGAAACTCTTAAGAGCCAAGAATGTGTTGCGAATGAGTCACCACCCGAAGTAGGTATTTGTAATTTCGGCGATTCAAGCATCGACATTGAATACCGTTATTGGACACCCACCGGCAATTACTTCTCTGGCATACATACGGTGAATTTGGCGATATTCAATGCGTTTAAAGCCAATGGTGTCGCTATTCCTTTCCCACAGCGGGAAGTACGGATGTTGGCTGACAACGGCTAGCCGATAGACTTACTTGGGTGAGTTGCAAGTTAGAGGTTGTCCCGGAAGGGAATGTTTTTGTTTTGGGTATTCGGCTCGGCATTTGATCTGGAGTTGAATGTTGCGCCAGATCAAATGCCTTAGGCGATCTCAATATCTAGAATTTCCCTGTCAACGCGGGCACTCGCTAGTCGTCCTCACCATCTAGCCCTTCGATGGGTTTGTAGTATGGCTGCTCACCCAGGGTCTGGACTTTGCGCTGCCAGTTGGCACCGGCTTCTTCGGGCGTGTAGGCCCAATCCTGGCGGTGGTAGTTCCAGCTGGTGGGGTTTAGCTTCTGTGCGAGCGCCCAATATTGATTAGCTTTTTTATCTTGTCCAAGGGATTGGAAATGGTTACCTAGGCGAAATGCAGGTTCAGCGCGTGCTTCATCGTCAGACTTAGGGCCTATTTCAACATTGGATGCATTGGCAATATGAGGACTGTCTTCGCCTTCGCGCACCCAACTGGCGACCATGGGCGCGTAGTCTGTGCGTCCAAACTCAAAACCACCGAGGTTGTGAGTGGTGGCGTAGGTACCTTCGTCGATGCGGCGAACTTTACCTTCGGTATCGATCCAAACAGCCGACGGTACGTTCACTAGGTTATAAAGGGCGCTAATTGTGTGGTTAGTGTCTACTAGGCCAACAAAGGTCGCGCCTGCTTTTTCGTACCAAGGGGCTGCCGCTTCAACACCTTGTACGTCTTGAGCTGCTGCAATAATAATGAAATTCTCGTCTTCTAAATCTTCGAATACTGCCTGCCAACCTGACAGGTCAAATCGGCATCCTCACCAACTGGCCCAGCTGAGGAGCATAATGTTCTTACCTTTGAAGTCCGACAGAGAGACCTGGTTACCCTTCCAGTCGGGGAGCGTGAAGTCGGGTGCTTGACCGTCGCGTACGAAACTCTGCCGCTGTGCCGGAATGGCACCAAAGCTCCAGACATCACTTTCTGGGTCAGCAACCACGGGTTGTTGAATGCGACTTGCCAGCTCAGTGGCATTGACCCACGCTTGGTCCTTGCGAGTAACAAAAATATTACTGTCTTCGTTTTGCCTAATGGGCACGCAGATTTCATCCAAACATGCGCCCTCTGGTTTCAATTCAAAACCACTAATGCGAGGAAGATCCTGCTTCGTTACCCAAAGACTATTAGGCGCAGGTAAGGTCGACGTTAACTCAACGGCCCCGTCTTGATTCAATATAGTGGCTGTCCAGCCAGTTGCCGGTAACAAGAATGCCCACATGCTACTTAAGCATGTTATCCATAGTTTCGTTTTACGCATTACTTTCTCTCCACTCAAGAACTTGCCTACTCTACGCGAGTGCTCATGGTGAGGAAACAGGCTTGCTAGCACGCTTTTTCTGCGCTCTACTCGTGGCTTCTACCTATAAGAACCATGCTTAGGTCAAATGAGTAAGGAAACAGGGCAAGAGCAAGATAAAGGCGCACCGCCAGAGCCGAGCAAATGGCGCGTGCGCGTTGATGACACCAAACGCCTGATTCAAGAACCTGCATACGCACGGGAGTACTTCCCGCGCATCTTTCTGACCGCGTGGCGTAGTCGTGGAGGTGGCTGGTACGGCATCGGATATTTGGTGACCTTTCTGTATTTGGAAATCTCTATGACCGTGAGTGAGCTGATGGAGACCACCAGCAGCACGGGTTTTATTGCGTTGCAAGTGGCCGAGCTTATTGGTCGATGGTTTGGCGAATCGCTTATGAACATGGTGCAGGCGTTTTTATGGCCTGCACGATTGATAGAGCTTGTCGGCGGCATTGCCGGAATTGTGATATTGATCGGCATTCATCTTGCCTTTGAGTACTTCGTCCGGCCCTTGGCAGAAACCCGTTTTCCGGAACTGGCGGTCGATCGTGAAAAGCGTGCAGAGAAAAAAAATAAAAAGAGAACCCGCAAGTCCACGAAATAAAATTCTTGGAATATTCGCGCTCGGTACTCGGCTAAGCTAGACTCGACAAAAAACGAGGTCGGACATGATCAGAATCATACTGCAAATCCTAGGCATCCTAATTTTGATCCTAGGGGTCACAATCATTACCTTACGTTGGGATAATCGCGACGCCGATGGACCCTCCATCTTGTTTCCAGGAGGTCAACTCGTTTCCGGCGACCTTCACGCCGGCACGGACCCCGATTGGGCGTTTACCGACGATGTATTCACTATTGAGTTGCAACTTGATGATCCGTTGGCGTCACGCCGCATATTCATCATGGAAAGCGACGGCAAAATATATGTCCCTTCAGGATATATGCGTTCTTTTCTAGGCCGTGTTTGGAAAGACTGGGCGTTCGCTGCAGACGCAGGTGACGGATTAGCAGTCGCTCGCATCAATGGCGTTCGCTACGAACGTACTCTGGTGAGAACCACAGACCCGGCGACAATAACGGGTATCGCTACAAAGATGGCACAAAAGTATGCCGGTGGGGTTTCACCTGAAGCAGTCGCCTCAATAGAGGAATCTGTCGCTAACGGGGACACCTGGATATTTGAAATGGCACCGAGGAGTTCCTAAGATGACGACCAAAAACTATTTGCTGTTGTGCCTGGTGATTACCGTAGTACTGAGTCTGAGCCTACTTTTCATTCCACAGTTTTCGGATTTAGTTGAGCAGCTGATGTTGCTTTTCTTGTCGACTAACGCCCGCTAGCGGACGTTAGGTAAGGCGAGCGGAAGGTAGCGTCGGCGGTTTCGCGAAGCGGATGAGAACGCCTGAAACAAACATAAGCGCAGCACTGCCCCACCACACAACATCATAGCTTCCGCTTTGGTCAAATATGTAGCCGGCAATGGGCGCGCCACTGGCCCCTAATAGCAACGTGATGGGCGTAACAAACCCACGAATGGCCCCAACGTGCTCGCGGCCAAAATATTCTGCCCAAACGATGTTGGAGACGTACATCATGGCACCAACGCCAACTCCCCAAACAGTCATTGCTAACAGAAGACTTGGCAATCCAGTAACAAAAATAGTGAGCACCACACCCACTCCCAGCAAACTGAATCCATAAAGCCCTATCGTGCGCACCGACAATCGATGTCCCACCGAACCAATGAAATAGGTCGCAACACCAGCAAGCACCGCATCCCAGGCAATGGCCAAGCCGACGTACATGGGGTCTATGCCCTTGTCGATAAATTCAGGCAGGCGGTGCAGGGCAACTGTTGAAAGCGCGAATGCCACCATACCCATGGTAAATGCGAGCTGCCAAAACACCGGCTGACGGCGTGCCGCGGCAAGCGTCCATAGCGCTTCTTGCTGATTCTGATGTAAAGCATTTTCATCCGCTATACCGCCATCTGGCTGCTGGTCGTGGTCTTCTGGTTCACGTCGCATCCATATAAGCGTCAACGGACAAATAACCACCACGCCTATGACCGCCAGAACGAGCCATGTCTGACGCCAGCCAATGTCATCAATGAGGGTTTGAGTGAGCGGCATAAATATGAGTGCGCCGAGTGGGATGCCTAACGACATGAGCGCAATTGCTCGTGGTCTGAGAACGACAAACCATTTTGTGACAGGGACGGTCGTTAGCAGTTGGCCGGGGCCAATAAGGCCGACCAAACCTACGATGGCGAACAACACCAGGAGGTGCCATCCTTCAGAAATAAACGCCACACCTGCGATACACGCACAACCTATGATTGTCGCCACAGGTAGTAAAAACCGAACACCGTGTTTGTCGATGAGACTACCAATAAAGGGACTGGAAAACGCCCCAGCGACCTGGCGGAAACTGCCAGCAAGACCAAAGGTTGTTCTGGAGATGTTGAGATCAGATTCCATGGGCTGAATGAAAAGCCCAAGGTTGAGCGTGCCAAGTCCCATAGATACAGCATTCGCGATAGCGCTAACGAAAACAACGCGCCAACCATGGAAAGCTTTTTCTGCCGCTGTCTGGTTGACGTGCTTTGGGGTGGCTTTCTCTGCAGTGTCCTGGGCCAAAATCAGGTCCAACCAAACAACGCACCATAACAGAAGCCGAAACCAATCGGCTTTGAAGGATTGTTATTCAACTAGATTCTTTCGATACTTGTCCCATGGAATACGAGTTTCGAAGAATCACCCCAGCCGACATACCCGACATTGTGGGTTGTTTCGAGCCAGCTTCAATTCTGAGTTGAGTGAACATGACTAAATAAGGAAGCTCAATACGCAAATATTTGGTGCCGCATATCTGGGCTGTATGGCGACACGAAGACCCATCCAGAGCATCAGAAAAAAGGTCTATTTCTGCAGTTGACAAAGTGCGCCACGTGAGATTCCCTACCGTTGGGATAGTAAAGTAGTCAACTGGCAGGTGACTCATGCCATAGCTCCTCTCGCGGGCTCTCCCCCACTCCCCATCTCGCCACGCCCCAATTGGCGGTTGTTAGCCAACCAACGGGCATCGAACAAGAACGCAGGGGAATCATCAGGCAGCACCCGGTGGTACACCAAAATACGTTTCTTCGATTTCCAGAGACAGTCAACCATAGCCACTACCCTAGCGCTTCCGCCCTCTATCGGCAAAGCGCTCGATAAATAGGGTCTGACCCTGTCTTGTTCGCACAATAAGTCGAGTCATTGTCTGTAGTCGATGGTACATTTATGGTCACTTTCCCAGACGTAGACCACGAATTTGCCTGCCCAACCCGCGCTAAAAAAAGTTCTGTCATTCTGGGATGTACTGGTGATTGCCATGGGGCAGATCATTGGCGCTGGCGTTGTCGCACTGACCGGTATCGCGATCGGCATGACGGGGCCGGCTGTTATTTTTGCTTATCCAGTCTCTGCGGTATTGGTTTTAGTGGTAACCATATTGATTATGATGGCCGGTACAGTATTACCTGCCACAGGTGCCTACTACGCTTGGGCATCGAGGTTAGGCAACGGTTGGCTAGGCTCTATGCTGCTTTCCTTGTCGTTGTTGGCCTCCGTTTCGATCAGCTTGTACGGCAGCTCTTTCGGCTTGTACTTAAACCCTATCTTTCCAGCCTTGTCGGTCAACGCCTGGGGCATTGTCATTATTATCGTTTTATTTGGCGCCAATCTTTTCGGATTAAAGATCGCCTCCAAAGTGCAGATGGGGCTGGTATTGATGTTGATCTCGGCACTCGCTGTATATGCAGGCTTCGCCATGCCCAATGTCGACACGTCGCGCCTCACCCCAATGTTGCCGAATGGTATCGTGGGTTTTATTACCGCAGTCTTTCTCCTTAAATTCGCAACTTCTGGCGCCTATATGATAGTCGGCATCAGTGGCGAAATGCATAACCCCAAGAAAGTCATTCCTGTGGTCATGACCATTGCGACCGTTACGGTTGCGGTTATTTACTCTTTCGTTGCGCTCAGCGCGGTCGGCACGGTGCCCTGGCAGGATATGATCGACCAGCCTCTGACAGTCGCCGGGAAAACGTTTTTACCCAGTTGGGCTTTCACTTACTTCCTAATCGCGGGCGCAGGTCTTGCCATCTGCACGACGCTAAATTCCCAATTCATTCAACTACCCAGGTCTTACATAGTCGCCAGCTGGGACGGTCTAATCCCCGAGTGGATTGGCACACTCAACCGCTTCGGGGCACCGTATTTCGTGCTCATTATCATGCTCATCGTTGGCATTACGCCGCTGGTTGCCGACTTAGACATTGGCACAATCGCCCGTGCCGCTACTATTTCTGCAACCTTCCCAGCCTTCATTGTTTACTGGGTTGTTACGCGCATTCCAGATCGTTATCCAGAAGCCTACGCACGCTCCATTTTTAAAATGAATCGTTTCTGGCTCTGGACACTATTTCTTGTCTCAGAATTGTCGAGCGTGGTAGGTGTCTATTTTCTCGCCCAGGATTTGCCGTCTACGGTGATCATAACCATCCTGGTGTGGGTTTCTTTGTCAGTATGCTACTACCCACTGCGCCGAAGTTATCTACGCAAAAAGGGTATCGACTTGGATGCAAACACTCAAAACCCATCGATATTCGAAACGGGCTAACGCTTCAAACTGTGGGGCGCGCACCTGGCAACATTTTTTGCAACGCCCGCTGCGACGCTTGCTTAATGTCATAGCCAATGAGCAAATTTACCGGCACAAGAATGAGGGTAATGGCGGTAGCAAAGAGAATACCAAAGCCGAGCGAAATACCCATAGGAATCAAGAACTGCGAAGTCGTCGACTCTTCTAACAACAGAGGCATGAGGCCGAAGAAGGTCGTCAGCGACGTCAAGATAATCGGCCGAAACCGTATTACGCCGGCGTTAACCACCGCCGTCTTCACATCAACTCCTGACGCGCGTTGTTTATTCATTGCGTCGACCAAGACCAAACTGTCGTTCACCACCACACCTGAGAGCGCAAGTATTCCAAGGATACTCATCATGGAAAGGGTATAGCCCATAATGAAGTGGCCAATCACAGACCCTATGATGGCGAACGGAATCACTGACATCACTACCACGGGTTTGGCGTAGGACTTTAACGGTAACGCGAGCATGCAATAGATCGCAAAAAGAACCAACACAATGGCGCCGTATAAACTGCCAAAAGAGTCACTCTGTTCTCGCGCCTCGCCTTCCATGGAGTAATGAACACCTGGGTACTGCAACAATAGCTCGTCAAGGTAGCTTTGCAGATCCGTATAAAGCACGGTCATATTGGTGTTAGATTTTTCTACTTCGGCAGTAATGTTAACGGTGCGGTAGCGGTCAATGCGTTTGATGACTTGCGGACCCTTACCAGGGGTCAGGGACGCAACATGAGACAGCGGTACCTGCCGCCCGTTGGGTGCCCGGATTAGCATTTCGCTCAACGTAGATATGTCAGCCCGTTCAGTTGCGGGAAGGCGCACCAAGACACGGATATCGTCACGCCCACGCTGGATCCTCTGCGCCTGAAACCCTCTAAATGCCTCACTCACCTGACCAACAATGCTATTACGTGTAAGGCCCAGCACATGACCTTGAGGCGTCAGCTCAATGCGCAGCTCCTCCTTGCCGTCTGAGAGTGTGTCCGCGATTTCATAGACTGTAGGATAGGTTTGTAGTCGAGCCTTCACCTTGTCAGCAAGCTCTGACAAAACGGCCAACGAGTTACCGCTGAGCTGCACATCAACCGGATCACCCACGCGGAAGAAGTTCGCCCTAAAAGTTATGGATTCTGCGCCTGGAATGGCACCTATTTGACGGCGCCACTCGGCAATAAGAACTGAGGTAGATATCTCAATGGTGCGTTTTTCAGGTGGCACAAGTTCGAACTGAACACGTCCGTACTGCGCGCCTGAGGACCCTCGTCGGGAGCCCGTGCTGGAGAGAATATGTTTTACAATGCTCTCGCCAGATGCCTCTTGTACATACTTTTCCTGCAACTGTTTGGCGGCCGCAAAAATCTTTTCAACGTGTCGGTCGGTAACGGCGAATTGTGTACCGACGGGCATCTCGAGCGATGCCGTCACGGTTTCCCCCTGTATGGAAGGCATGAAAGTAAATCTCAGCCAACCGCTGTCAATCAATGCGCCGATCACCAGCAACGTGCCAACAAAGGATGCCAAGGTTGCGTAACGATGATGGGCTAAAAATTCGATGCCTGGTTTGTAGTACTGCAAAATTTTATCTTCAAAGCCATCGGCGAACCGTTCCTGCCACGCACCTAACTTGCTGATTTTTTTCTTCTCAAACCCCTTACCCATACCTTTCAAGTGAGCAGGAAGCACGAGCTTGGATTCGATCAGGCTGAACATGAGGACGGACACAACAACGGCCGCAACCGGACCCATGATGGTGCCAAAGCGTCCTTCCATGAATGTCAGGGGTAAGAAGGCGACCATGGTAGTGAGAACCCCAAAGGTCACCGGAGCCGCTACATCCAATGTGCCGTTTATAGAAGCTTCGATGTCCACTTCACCCATCTTCAACCGACGATAAACGCTTTCGCCGGTAACAATGGCGTCATCTACGACGATTCCCAATACCACGATGAACCCAAATGCACTCATGAGGTTCAGCGTTATACCGAAAGCTGCCATGACTGAAAATGCGCCGAGAAAGCTAATCGGAATGCCGATAAACACCCAGATCGCAATCTTCGGCCGCAAAAACAAAGCCAGTAGCGTAATCACCAAAAACGTACCTTGCAGGGCGCTGGAGCCCAGCACACCCAATCTATTTTTTAGCTGTTGGGCATTGTCATCCCAGTATTCCAGCGCCATGCCAACTGGCAGATTAGGTTGTTGCTCAGCAATATAGGTCCGCACGATTTCAGACACTTCAATGGCGCTTTCAGAACCCGTGCGATCTACCTGCACCATGGCTGCATAGTCGCCGTTAAACAGCGTCTTAACCGCGTCTTCCTGAAAACCATCTTTCACAATAGCGACGTCGGCGACTCGCAGAATGCTGCCGTCAGGGTTGGTTTTGACGACGATGTTTTCAAAATCTGCTTGTCTATAGGCTTGTCCCTTGCTGCGAATCAAAACATCGCCACCCTGGGTTCGCACGTTGCCTGCAGACAAATCAACCGAACTACCACGAATGGCAGCAGCAAGTTGGCTCAGGGACAATTGATATTCCCGCAATCGATCTTGGGACGCCTCGATTGCAATTTCATAGCGACGTACCGCATCAAGGGACACCTGACTGATGCCAGGCTGGCGCAGCAGATCATCGCGGACACGCTCTGCAAAAAGGCGTATTTCTTGCTCAGAATAATCGCCAGAAACGACCACAGAGATCACTCCGAACTTTCGCTGAGCTAAGCTGATGACTGGGTTTTCGGCTTCGGCTGGAAAGGTATTTATGGCATCGACTCGTGTCTTAACTTCTTCTAACACCTGGCGCGGATCGTTATTTTCATCAACCTCTATATAAACCGTGCTCGACCCTTCGACCGAGGTGCTGGTGAGTTTTTTGATGCCTTCTAAACCTTCAACCGCCTCCTCGATGCGCACCGCCAAGCCCAGTTCTGCATCTTCCGGTGTCGCCCCTCTCAACGGTACAGATATACGAATGAGTTCTGGGTCACTCGACGGAAATATCTCTACTGCAGTTTCGTTGAGGAGCGCATAAGCGCCCATTATCATCACCGAAACCATCAGTAGGTTGGCGGCTACACTATTTCTAGCAAACCACGCGATCATCGGGCTATACCGCCTCGTGGACCACGGCCGTCTGCTGGCAACTCGGGCTGCTCTCCAGCCACACGAACTCGCGTGCCGGACGATACTTGGCCTAAAGGTGTCGTCACCAAACGATCACCTGCGCTCAAGCCTTTTTCGACCAATGCCTCAGCGCCATTTTGCCAGCCGATGGTTACCTCTCGACGGCGCAACAGGTCCTCTTCGACCACGTATACGTAACTGTTCTGATAGACCGTATTGGTGGGTACAACAATGGCACCGACCATGGTCTTACCACGGAGTTCGCCGGTCACATATTCACCAACTTTTAACGGTCGAATTCCATCGGTTACTTCGAAGGGATTATTAATTTGTGCGACTACGTGTAATTGGCGCGACACCTCATCGATGGCACCCTCAGTGCGCACCACTTGACCCTGCCAGGTGGTCGCCGAACCCAGTTCAGATTTAAACGTCACCTCAATGGCTGAATGGGCGCCGCCTTCGGGTAAATCTATATAATCTAAATCTGCGTTGCGGATCGGTAGACGGACTTCAACGTAGTCTGTTGCATAAATTTCTGCGAGTTGACTACCGCCGGCCACCACCTGCCCCAAATCAACCAGTTGGCGCAATATGCGACCGTCAAATGGCGCTTTAACGCGGGTGCGCTCTAAGCTCAACTGAGCCTTGGTAAGGTTCGACTCCGCTGAACTAACACGCGCTTGCGCTGCTTGCAGCTGAGGAATACGCAGCACCAAGTCAGACGCTGCCTCTCCGGGCTTGCCTAACCTCTGCCAATCAACCTCAGCTTGGCCAGAACGCGCCTCTTCCTGGGCGCGCGATTGCAGCGCATCCATGAGCGTTGCTTCGGCAATTTTTACGTTGGCTTCATAGTCACGCGGATCTACAACCGCCAACACCTCCTCTGTTGTGAAGAAACCTCCAGGCCTAAAACTGGGATTAACTTGCATGATCTGACCGCTGATTTGAGCAACCAGAAAACTTTGGGTACGGGGCTGGACTGTGCCGTAACTTGAAACGCTAATTGTGTAGTCGCGCGGTTGAAGGTCGACAACTTCAACAATCGTTTGTGCGCCCTGTGGTGGACCACGCCGCTGTGCCTGCGGCGGATTGAAAAAGACCCAAGCCGCAATGCTGGCAAGCACCAATAAGATCGCTACTGGAATGATTAATTTTTGCACGCTAGTACCCACCTCCTAAAGCCAGGTGCAGGACAACACGACTTTGAGCCAATTGATTTTGTAGCTGTATTACTGCGGTTTGCGCATCAAACGCTCGCCGCTGTGATTCCAAAACTGTTGTGTAGGTCACCAAACCCCTTTGATACTGATCAAAGGCCAGGCCCAGGGCAACCTGAGCATTATCGTTGGCTTGTTCAATGGCTTGTAACCGTCGTTGCAGAGTAGACCCTCTATGCATTTCGTTTTCCACTTCCACAAACGCTTGAAATACCTGTTGTAAGTATCGATGTTCGGCTTGTTGGACCCGAGCTTTTGCTTGGTGTTCCAAGGCGCGCAAACGGCCTCCCTGAAATAGCGGCTGGGTCAGACTGGCAGCCAAACTCCAAGCGAGTTGACCACCATCCAAAAGGCGCCGTAACGTGTCATCAGAATCACGCAGATTTACGCTGAAACTCAAGCCAGGAAATTTATTCTTGTGGGCAATGGCGAGTTGCGCATCTGCAGCAAGCAGTTCCAACCACAGCTGTTGCACGTCACTGCGCCGTTGCAACAACTCACTCGGAACCCCTAGCGCGTCAAACGCAGGATAACCGGGCAGTTCATCATCGACTCTCAATTGGGCATCTGGGTACAAGGACAAACTTTGCTGCAGCGTTGTACTCGCTTCGAACCGAATCTGCTGCTGGTTGGCGATGTTCGCCCGCTCTTGCTCAACTGTGGTTTGAGCAAGATAAACGTCGAGGGAGCCATTTAAACCGCTGCGATAACCACGTTCAATAACATCAAGCGATTGCTCCAAGTTTGCTAAACGTTGGTCAAACAAAGCCTGCAGGCGTTCAGCCGTAATGAGATCAAATGCTTCTCTTACGGTACGCACCACCAGCGCTCGCTCTGCCCGCCGATAGCTGAGTTCTTGTGCGGCAAATTGCAGTTGAGCCTGGCGCTGGTTGTCGCTTAGTTTTCCCCAGAGATCGAGTTCAAATGCCGCAAAAATGCCAATGTCATAGCTTTCACGAACAGCAGATACTGCAGTCGCTCGGCCTCTTTGGCCTCCCCCGCCAATAGACAGAGCCGGCCATCGGTCAGCGCCACTGAGTATCACCTGCTGACGAGCAACCTCGACTTGAGCGGCCTGTTGTGCCAACGCGTGGTTTGACGCTACGGCGCGCCGGGTAATTGCCTCAACTTGAGGCGTGTTAAGCGCCGCGAGCCAGCGCATATCCACAGCTCGAGTGTTTTCGACCTGGGGCCATTGAGCAGGAACGGGGGGTTCGGTTAGGGCAACGCTGCGCTGTGCGGTACAACCCGCCAGAGCAAAGATGAAGAATAAACTAAGCGCCGCGAGCGCACGAATAACAGACATTGCCTATTATACGTACGCAACAGCATGATCCGTCTATTTTTTAGCGATGATCCAAATGGCGTGAATAATGCCTGGAATGTAGCCACACAAGGTCAGCACAATATTGATCCAAAAGTGGAGGCCAAGGCCGACCTGCAGAAATACGCCCAATGGCGGCAGAATGATGCTCAGAATGACCCGTACGATATCCATCGTTTTCCCCTGCCGTTACTCACGGTTTATTAGTTTTATAAAGCCGATATGTATAGCCCATTTGCAGCTCTATGTCAGGGGACAGATCTACGATCTGTCGCCGTTCTCTAGTTGTTGCTTAACAATTGTAAAAACTATTGAATATCTGCGTTCGCCGCTTCAAAGACATCCCACTCTTCAACGTTTGATCCGTATTCCAACATGACATGATATTGGTACGCGGGTCGTTCGGTTAGGCGCTGGTACCATGCATCCAAGTTGGCAAACACGGGCCGGTCGATGTCTAGAGTCATATACCGATACATCATTGCACCAATAACAATGTCAGCAACGGTAAGGTCATCGCCACAGATATAGTCGCGTCCAGCTAACTGTTCGTCGAGTTGTGCAAAAGCGCGACTGCAGCCCTTAATGTGACCCGCTATTTTTTCAGGGGTTGCTGCCAGGCCACGAATCAACATCTGGAACAAAGAAAAAAAGTGCGCAGAGATATCGCTGCGTTGCCATTCCATCCACATGTCTGCAGTCGCTCGACTTGCTGGTTCACTGGGCCAAAGGGATCCCTGACCGTAGGTTTGAGCAAGGTACCTCACGCAGGCGTTAGATTCCCACATGACCACTTCACCATCACGCAGACTCGGGACCACCGCATTCGGGTTTGGATAGTCTTGCGGATATCCAAACGAACCACCGACGTTGTGGCGCTTGTATTCAAGCCCAAGCTCTCCCAACGTCCACATCACTTTTTGTACGTTGGCCGAGTTTCGTCTACCGAGTACTTCGATCATGATCACCCCTGGAACTAAATCGCTATATTACACAAACCATAACTTGTGGAACCCTAAATAAGAAGTTGGCAGGACACAGAATAGGCGTGGTTATCTCCCATTCTTTCGGTCAAGATAGCGCCCTAATTTGGGGAAACTTTGGGAGTAAGGATGTCGGAGAATCCGTATAAATCTACGTCTGCGCGATATTACGCAGTAGGATTGTTGACGGTCGTTTACACGTTCAATTTTATTGACCGCCAGCTACTCTCCATACTTCAGGAGTCTATTAAAGCCGACCTCTTGTTGTCGGATACCCAACTAGGTCTACTCACGGGCTTCGCCTTCGCACTATTTTATGTGACGGCCGGCATTCCCATCGCACGTTGGGCTGACAGATCTAACCGGCGCAACATCGTCGCTCTGGCGGTTGGTATATGGAGTTTCATGACCGCAATTTCCGGTCTGGCGCAAAACTACTTCCAACTGCTGCTGGCTCGCGTCGGTGTTGGGGTCGGCGAAGCCGGTGGAAGCCCGCCAGCCCACTCCATGATTTCCGACATTTTCCCTCCTGAAAAGCGCGCAAGCGCCTTAGCTTTCTACTCAATGGGCGTCAACATAGGCATCATGTTCGGATTTCTTGCCGGTGGTTGGCTTAACGAAATATTTAATTGGCGCGTTGCTTTCATGGTGGTCGGTATTCCAGGCCTGCTGATTGCAATAATTGTCAGATATACGCTGCGTGAACCAATTCGTGGGCTCTCTGAAAATAGAGCCGCCTCGGACGAAACCGTGCCTTTTAAAGACGTTCTGAAATTACTCGCCAGTCGTGTGTCTTTTCGACACATGGCATTCGGTGCGGCACTGAACGCATTCGCTGGATACTCAACAAGCAGCTGGACTGCTTCCTTCATGATTCGCAGCCACGATATGACAACCGGTGAATTAGGTACCTATTTGGCGTTCATTATGGGTTTAGGCGGCGCCATTGGGGTGCTTGCTGGAGGTATCATTGCTGAGAAACTGGCGGTTAAGGACAAGCGTTGGTATATGTTGTTGCCTGCCCTTACCGGCGTCGTTTGTCTGCCTTTCATGATCGCCACCTATTTGGCCGAGGGTCCTTATCTTGCGCTGGCACTCTCCGTTGTACCGGGCATCTTGTTTAACGTCTACCTCGGCAACACTTTGGCGATGACCCACGGGCTAGTGGGCCTTCGTATGCGCGCAGTCGCATCGGCCATTTTGTTTTTCGTGCTAAATTTGATTGGCTTAGGGTTGGGCCCCTGGGCAGTAGGCGTTCTTAGCGATATGCTAAACCCGTCGTTGGGCGTTGACTCGTTGCGTTATGCAATGCTGTATCTACTACCAGCAGCTATGGCGTGGTCTTGTTACCACTTCTATATGGCATCGCGGACTATCGAAAAAGATTTGGCAGCCGCACCTGATTAGGAAAAGAGAAAAAGGGACAGATCTAGGACTCTTCGATATTGCGGCTATCGATTGCGGCAACGTCGAGTTCTGCATTGTGTTCTGAAGGCGTTTCTTGAGGGTTACTCAAATCTGTTTCAGCAGCAAGATGGAAGGCTGCATAGCCAGGCATAACAAATTGATTCACGGCCATACCAATTAACCGTCCTGCATAGGGTGCGACAATGGTCGCATGCTCATTGGTGATTGGGTCAGTAACACTACCTAACACGTCTCCTGCAGCGACCCGTTTGCCTAGCTTCACTGTACTAAACAACATGCCGCCTTGATCTGCTCGTACCCAACTCGACTGGTAGTAAGTAGGTTCTGGGTTACCCCAGAAACTTCTTTTATCGTACATCTCCAACGTATCTAGCAACGTGAACAGTGCTTTCACTGTGTGCTCAACCGCTGTTTCCTGGAGCCGCATGGGTTCACCGGCTTCTAACGTCACGGCTGGGATACCGACGTTTACCGCCGCCCTTCGTAATGTCCCCTCACCACCACTGCTGTGCAAAATGGTGGTCGCTCCAAATCCTTGGGTAAGTTCCAACACTTCTTCATTGTGTAAATCTGCGCGAAGTTGCGGCAGATTGTTGCGATGGAAAGAGCCCGTGTGCAAATCTACCAGACCGTCACACTGACGAATGACACCCTCAAAGAATCCATGCGCCATACGCGCAGCTACACTGCCGCGAGGGTTGCCAGGGAAAAATCGGTTCAGATCGCGACGGTCCGCCAGGTACCTAGAGTGCCGCTGGAACCCCTGCAAATTGACAATGGGCACACCGATAATCGTGCCTTTTAATTTCGTTACGTTAACCGAATACATAAGTCGTCGAATCGATTCGATGCCGTTGAGTTCATCACCATGCACGGCGGCGGTGACACACAAAGTCTGTCCTGCCTCTTTGCCTTTGGCGACCAAAATTGGCGTACTCACCGGCGCTCCGTGCAAGGTTTCACCGGTCGTCCAGGTGAGTTGCGAAAAACTCTCGGCATCTAATACTGAAATATCGAGCTTTACCTCAACGCGTGGCTGATAACGCGTAACTTGAGGCGGCGGTGCTTGCTCGGGCCACGCGACCTGGGGTGCTTGGACAGCAAGTTTGAAATCGTTGGTGGGCGGTACCGGTGCTTGCACCACATCCCAATCTGTTTCCGGCAGCTCGATTTGGACAAAGACCGGTGCCAAATGAGTGATCTTAACTAGTTCAGCGGGTATAGGCGCGCGCTCGGGCGAGGCCGGCTCATCAAATGAATAGCCAGAATACAAACTAACGCCCAGCAGTCCACTTGCTAGGCAAAGAAATAGAAATGACGGGATCCTTGCGTTCATTACACCATTCTAATGTTTATCAGTTGTTCGAGAGTGCCTTAGCTTGCACTGCCAGGTTCACAATGCGTTGAATTGTGCGCTAGTGCACAATCGCTAGTCAAATCAGACTGTTAGGTCACACCTTTAACAATCAAGGTGTCTATTTCTTCCTGACTGTAGCCAAGCTCGCTCAACACTTCAACCCGATGTTCCGACAATCCAGGGGCACGGGTTGGCCCGACTTGGGCAATACCGTCAATTTTGACCGGGTGATTCAGTATTAGTGGCACATCAATGTCACTATTTGTGGGTCGAACGGCCATTTCGTTGATGAGCACCTGAGGGTCTGACGTGGTTTCCTCAACCTCGGCGATACAGTTAACAGGCACCCCATGTTCTTCGAAAAGGGTCATCCATTCGACCGCCGTTTTAGCGACAATAACCGCGGCAATTTCATCGCCTAACAGCTCGCGGTTTTGCCACATCAACTCCAAATTCGCAAAGCGTTCATCGACTATCAAGTGAACGCATTGCATCACAGTGAAAGCCAAGGACAGAAGTTCTTCGTTGCGCACCATGTTGAACTGCAGCCAGCGACCGTCTGCGGTCTGGTAGGGACGAAAGCTAATGCCATAGGTCTGAGCGGTATCGCGGTAAAGTGGCATATCACCTCCGGCCATTGCACCTTGAGCCACACCAGCTGCGCTCCAAAGACCATTGGCTAGCAAAGAAGTGTGCACAAAGCTGCCTTCGCCCGTTTTTTCGCGGTGTAACAGTGCCGTGACAATGCCTGCATACAGGGCGACGCCAGTAGGGTGGTCACCCATACCCGGCAAACCTTGGGTGGGACGCGTGCCAGGGGCGCGCATCAAATCCATGAGCCCACTGCGGGCCCAATAGGCCAGCTGATCAAAACCTTTGCGATCTCGCTCTGGGCCCTTTTCTCCATAGGCCGTCAGCGACGCATAAATCATGTCAGGCTTGAGAGGTTTCAACTCATCATAGGTGAGGCCCAAGGATTCCCGGACTGGATAGGGCTGATTGGTGATGAAGACATCACATTGCGCTACCAGCCGCCGCAGAATTTCTATGCCTTCTGCAGATTTTAAATCTAAGGCGATGTCACGCTTATTTCGACCATCCATTTGCCAAAACCAATCGTTTCCAGCATTCGGTGCGTTGGGTAAATGCGACAGGAGCCGCAACATATCGCCTTCACCGGGTTGCTCTACTTTGATTACGTCAGCACCGAAGTCCCCCAACATCATGGCGGCGGCAGGCGCTGCTATGACCGTTGCGCAATCAATTACTTTTAAGCCTGAAAACAGATACTCCGTCATTTGCCCCAACTCAACAGTTGCTCACCTTTTTCCCAATGTTTGCTCGTCTTCAAGCAGTACCCCTTGATCCCTTAATACGTGCACGTCAGCTTCGGTTTTACCCAGCCACCCGGTCAATACCTCGAAGTTATGCTCGCCTCTATGAGGCGCACCGCCGCGTACGCCAGATCGAGCATTCGAAAATCGATAAGGTGACTGCGTTACAGGCCGGGTTCCTCCGGCGCGGTCATCAACTTCTACAATCGCCCCTCTTGCGGCGACTGTGGCCTGATTGCGGATGTCGGCTGGGTCACGTACCACACCCCAGGCAAGGTTCAATTCATCCATTTTCTGTTCGACCTCACTCCACGTCGCGAGTTCGACCAAATAGTCGCTAACAACCGCATGCCGAGCAGCAATCTTCTCGGCCAAGGGCGTTTCTTTGCTGGCCGGATCTGCAATACCCAACTGGGTATTGAATAGATGCCATATGTAGCGCAACTCGGCCGAAATAAGCACCGGGCCCGCGCCTGTGGTCCAAACCTCATTTGGCAAAGGACCTGTATGTTCCGAGTCTTCCAATGCGTAGTGAATTTGATCGTCGGTGAAAACTGTCGCATCGATCATTGCAATGTCTATGTGCTGTCCTAAGCCTGTCGATTGGCGTTGGATCACGGCGGCAAGCAGCCCCACTAAGCCGTGCAATGACGCGTTGGTGTCCGCTACAGATAGTGGTAGGTCTCGATAGGGAATGTCGCCGCGGCTCGCTTGGCGAGCGAGTTGACCAGTTTCCGCATGGACAATGGGTGCATATGCAGGTCTGTGCGATTCAGGACCGTTGTGACCAAAGCCAGAAATAGACAACATAATTAGCTTGGGATTGACCTCATGAAGCACATCGAAGCCCAGACCCAAGCGGGCCATTACATCTGGACGATAGTTTTCAATGAGAATGTCAGCCTCACGCACCAATTCAAACACCAACGCATTGGCACCCTCGGCGGCTAAATCAATGCAGATGTCCTTTTTGCCAACATTCTGCTGATGATAGTAGCCAGGCACACCACCCTTGACTGCTCCCCACATGCGCGTGATATCACCGTCGGGCGGCTCGACCTTAACCACATCAGCACCCAGGTCACACAACATACGGCCTGCAAAAGGCCCGGCTAGAACCCGTGAAAAGTCTAGTACCTTAAGTCCGCTCAGCGGATATTCTGAGCTTTTTTCTTTCGTCATAGCACACTCCCTTGCTGGAGAGTATATCCCGCAAAAACACTCTGAAACCGCATCAAATGGGACAAAGTAGGGGTATTTAACTCAACAATGTCAAAATCGTTATCTACATGAATGTTAAATAGTGCTAATTGCTACTTTTCTACACACCCAATTTTTGATAAATTCGTCCCCTTACCTCTACTAGTTGGGAGTTTTCAATGGTTCGTTCCATTCTTTTACTTGTTGGCGCTCTTGCCGCAAGCTCATCTTGGGCAATTAGTGTTCAAGATCGAGTCGATAATTTCCGCCTTCTTGATAACCAAGGCGCTTCTCACGAACTCTATTACTACAACGACGCAAAGGCTGTGGCGTTTTTAGTACAAGGCAATGGTTGTCCCATTGTCCGCAACGCAATGCCACGCTTCAAAGAGCTGCGCGATGAGTTTGCAGCTCAGGGTGTCGAGTTTTTTATGCTCAATACCAATTTGCAAGACAACCGCACCAGCATTAACGCCGAAGTTGCGAAATACGGTTACGACATCCCAATTTTGATGGACGAGACCCAACTCATTGGCGAGTCACTGAACCTGGTACGGACTGGCGAAGTTTTCGTATTGGACCCAAAGACTTGGACTGTAGCCTATCAAGGTGCAATCGATGATCGCCTAACTTATGAAAACCAAAAGAAAGAAGCTGAAAATCATTACCTGCAAGACGCCCTCGCCGATATGGTTGAAGGTAAGCCAGTACAAGTTGCGAGCACTAACGGCATTGGTTGTTTGATCAACTTTCCAGAACAGCAAGCGATGGCCAAAGCCAAGCACGCTGACATCTCCTACTCCGAAGACGTTGCACCGATCCTCATGGAAAACTGCGTGTCTTGTCACCGTGAAGGTGGTCTAGGTCCTTGGGCGATGAACGACTACAACATGGTTCGTGGTTTTTCACTGATGATTCGTGAAGTACTTCGTACCAAGCGCATGCCACCTTGGCACGCTGACCCTGATGTTGGGCACTGGGGCAATGACCGTTCGCTGACCACTGAGGAGTCACAGACCCTTGTCCATTGGATCGAAGCAGGCGCACCACGAGGCAAGGGCGAGGATATTCTCGCGACCAACGATACCGAGTACTTCGATTGGGACGCCGAAGACACACTGGGGCCTCCAGACTACGTGATCAACATTCCCGCTACCGAAGTTCCTGCTAGCGGCGTAGTCGACTATCAGTACCACTTTGTGGAAAACAATATTCCCGAAGATGTCTGGATTAAAGCTGCAGAAATTATGCCCGGTGATCGCACCGTACTACATCATGTCATCTCAATGTTTGGCTACGATATTACTGAAGGCGAGAACGCCGGTAAGTTCAAGCCCATTGGTGGCCTGCGAGGCTACGCACCTGGCTTAAACAACGATGGCTTCCCCAAAGACACCGGCGTTCTGTTGCCAGCCGATGCTAAGTTCGAATTCCAAGTTCACTACACACCTACCGGTGTCCAAACAGTGGATGAATCTAAAATGGGCATCTGGCTACATGACGAGGTACCGACTCATCAGATGATTTCCATGTTTATGGCTAATGGTCGTATTAAGATTCCAGCCGGCGCTAAGAACCACAAGGAAACGGCAGAACAAACGATTCCGAAAGACGCATGGCTGTATAGCCTGTTACCTCACGCACACTTCCGTGGCAAGGCTATGCAATTCCGCGCAATGTATCCAGACGGCACCAGTGAGCTGTTGTTGAGCGTACCGAACTACGACTTCAACTGGCAGACCACTTACGAGTTTACGGAGCCTAAGTTCATGCCTGCGGGTACTAAGCTTGTTCAAGCCAACTGGTGGGACAACTCTGGTCAAAACCCTGCCAACCCTGACCCGACTATTGAGGTCACTTGGGGCGAGCAGTCATTCGAAGAGATGTTGTTTGGTGCCTACACCATGCGTTTCTTAACCGAAGAAGAGTCAGCTGCACAACGCACGGCGCAAGCAGGCAAAGCTGAGGCGAACGCTAGCGCTCGCTAAAAACCAGGGACAGAACGCAGTTCTGTCCCTTAGAAGTTAAGAAAAAAGCCGGTCATTGACCGGCTTTTTTTTTGAAAATCTGCTGCTAAGGATCTTTCGTTAAGGCTGAGGTTGAGCGAAAACGTTCTGTGAGACAGCTCTTTTAGACCCCAGATCACCGAGGATGCTGTACAAACACGGCACCAATATCAGCGTAATGACTGTCGCAAACAATATTCCGAATGCCAACGACGTGGCCATAGGCACAACCATTTGAGCTTGAGTCGATGTTTCAACAAGAATCGGTACCAAGCCGAAAAAGGTAGTCAGGGAGGTCAGCAAAATGGCCCTGAATCGAGCACCACCACCTTCGATGGCAGCCAGCGTAGGTTCTATGCCTTGCTCCACTCGCTTGTTGACATGGTCAACAAGAATCAGACTGTCATTTACCACGACACCCGCCAGCGCGATAATGCCTATCAACGACAGCGAACTCATGGCGATGCCTAGAATCCAATGGCCGACAATCGCACCAACGATGCCGAACGGAATCACACTCATGATAATGAGCGGTTGCACGTATGAACGAAGAGGTATTGCCATTAAGGCGTAAATACCAAAAAGCGCCGCAAAAAATGTATACAGAGCTTCCTGCATACCTGTACTTTCCTCCAGAGAACTGCCTTCTAATTCAATTTTTACGCCTGGATAGTTGAGCAACATATTTGGCGCATAGTCATTGAGAATTTGATCAACAACCCGGGCAGGTTCGACAATGTTGAGATCCGCGTTGGCAGTAACAGAGATAGTCCGCTGACCGCTGTTGCGCTGGATAACAGAAAAACCGGGGGCCATATCATATTCTGCTACAGAGCTGAACGGCAATTCGCGCCCGTCCGGTAAGCGAATCCACATGCTTTCTAGATTGCCGACACTGCCTCGCTCACTTTTCGGGAACCGCACCATAACCCGCAGGTCTTGGTCACCACGCTGTACACGCTGCGCCTCTGCCCCGTAAAACGCTTCGCGAACTTGTTTTGCTAAATCTACCAAGGTCACGCCCAAGGCTTCAGCTTCAGGTTTTATTCTCAGCTTAATTTCTTCAGGTCCTGCGTTCGTGGACATTTCTACTTCATAGAGACCATCAATCGTACGTAATTGCGCGGCCAATTCTCGAGCTGCTTGTTCCGACAATTCGTAGTTCTTG
This sequence comes from Limisphaerales bacterium, assembly GCA_051270205.1. Taxonomy (GTDB): domain Bacteria; phylum Pseudomonadota; class Gammaproteobacteria; order Pseudomonadales; family Azotimanducaceae; genus UBA4421. Next base: position 4,781 of record JBNMMV010000012.1, on the reverse strand, counting down.
CCCTGTAATTTCAACGCTATGGGTGGACCACCCCCCATGTGACGCGCAGCTGAAAACCTCAGTTCTTTAGTGCCCGCAATTTCACCCACTTTCGCCCGCCAACGGCGTTCTATTTCTTTGGGATGGACCGCGTCATCTTCCTTGACCAACTCAACCTGGAACCGACCAACTCGCCCATTTCTAATATAGGCAAAGGAATGTTGTATAAAATCCTCTTCGCGACCCAATTCTGCCTTGAGTTCGCTGTTCACCTCTTGGAGTGCATTTTCCATTTGCTCAATGACGGCACGTGCGAGAGATTCTGGAGCGCCTTCATGCAGCTCCAAAGTTCCCATGACATTGTCGTTCTCGATCTCTGGAAAGAAAACAATACGTACAAAGCCACCACCGACAAGCCCGGCGGCAATAATGATGGACGACAAAAACAAGGCAACCGTGGCATAGCGATATTCAATAGCACGGGCCAGCAATGGTTGATAGGCATTGGCTATAAACTGTTTGAGTTTTTTGTCGACCCAATCAGTTATGCCTTCTTTTTCGCCGTGTGACGACTTCATGAGCGCCAGATGCGAGGGAAGAATAAGCTTGCTCTCAACCAATGAGAACGCAAGACACCCAATCACAACCCAGCCCATTGCGGCGTTGATATTTTGTGTGGGACCCGAAACGAACAACTGCGGCACAAACGCCATAATGGTAGTGAGTACCCCAAAGGTGGCCGGCATAGCAACCCGCTGAGCACCGGCGACGATGTTGGGTAACGAATAGCCTTTTTCTTCAGTCTCGGTATAGGCAGCCTCTGCCACAATAATGGCATCATCCACAACAATGCCTAACACCACGATAAAGGCGAACAAACTCATGATGTTGATGGTAATACCGACGATGGGCATCAACATAAACGCACCCAAAAATGCCACGGGCAATCCAAGCACTACCCAGGCAGCCAGCTTCACATGTAAAAAGAGACCCAGAATGCAAAACACCAGCACGAAGCCCATGGCGAGGTTGCTAATTAGCATGTCTACGCGACCTTGGAGGTAGTACGTACTATCGCCCCAGACGCTCATTTTTATGTCTGGCGGCAGGGTGGTTTGCCGTTCTTCAACGTAGGCATGGACCGCACGGCTGATTTCAAGCTCATTTTCGTTCTCAGTAGAACTAACGCTCACACCTAGACTCGGTTGGCCATCAAAATAGGCATAGCTGTCCACCTCGACAAAGCCATCACGAATGGTCGCGATATCACCTAATCTAATCCGCGTGCCATCGGGCTTGGTCAGCAGCACAATGCGTTCAAATTCGTCACCACGATAGGCTTGGCCCGTGGTACGTAGCCTGATATCCCCAGAATCAGTTTTTATCGATCCACCGGGCAGATCAACCGACCACTGCCTTATCACGGCTGCTACCTGAGCAAGGGTCAAGCCATACTCACGGAGGGTGTGCTCGGGAATCTCCACGGCAATTTCGAAATCGCGGCTACCCCAAACTTCAGCCGTGGAAACTTCGGGTAGCGAGACGATTTCTTCACGAATGTCCTCGACCAACGATTTCATCGCAGCCTCATCAACATCCCCGTACACCTGCACGATGAGCGCTGGCTTAGTAAAAGTTTGTTTACTGATAATGGGGCGTTCGGCATCGAGCGGGAAGGTATTGATACCATCGACGGCAAGCTTCACCTCGTCTGTTACCGTGCCGATATCGAAGCCGTTTTTAACTTCTATGCTGACTCGACCCACGCCTTCAGCGGCAATCCCGTTCAATTTGCGAATGCCTTCGATACTTTCAATGGCTTCCTCGATTTTAACGACAATGCCTTCTTCGACCTCTTCTGGTCCGGCGCCTGGATACGCCACCGAAACACTGACGATGTCGAAATTAAACCGTGGGAAGCTTTCTTTCTTGACCGTCATTACTGCGTAAATACCAGCACCCAAAATGAAGAACATGAGCAGGTTTGCGGCAACGTGGTTGGTAGCGAACCAACCGATCAAACCTGTGACTTGCTGATTTGAGTTAGCCACTAACACGCACCTGCATGCCGGGTAGCGGTTGATCGAGCGGGGTCACACAATAGCTTTCGCCTACCTCGACCCCAGCGCTTATATAGACGTATTGGTCGTCTCTGCGAACCACCTTTACGTCTCGCGGTTGTATGCGTTGTTCTTCATCAACCATCCAAAGTGTAGTGCCGCGTTGCAACGCATGGCGGGGTACCAGCACAAGGTCGCCAGCGTCTCGTCCTTCAATGGTTGCCGAGACAAAAGTTCCCATGAGTAAAGGCAGACGACCAGTCTGCTCCAAATCGTAGGGATCTTGAATTTGCGCGACCAAGTAAAGCACGCGACTTTCTACGTCAAATACCCCTTCGGATCGCGCGATGATGCCTTGCCAGCTAAAGTCTTGGCCACCCAGATTGGCTTTCAGGGTGACGTCCAACGGCTCATTGTTGCGGATTCGTGCAATGTCTAGGTAACGAAGATCTGCCTGCGTCACCGGCAACCGCACTTCTGCCAAGTCTACGGCAAAGGTCATTGCCACCTGTGAACCGACATTAACGTATTGACCGATATCAGCGACCTTCTGTTTAATCATGCCATCGTAAGGCGCGCGGATGAAAGTGCGGTCCAAATCTCCCTCGGCTTTCTCAAGGTCTGCCTCGGCAGATTGAAGCTCCGCAACTGCCTGTCGCATCTGTGGTCTTCTCAGGGCTAGATCAGTGCCTGGTCCGCGGTTGGCATCCAATCGTTGTAGGCGCTGCCAATCGGATTTGGCGTACGCGGCCAGACCGCGCTCTTTTTCAAGCTCTGTTGCCGCTTTAGCCACCATCGCCCGTGCTCTTTTCACCGCACTGGCGTAGTTACGCGGGTCAATGCGCAGCAGCACATCACCCTTACTGAAGAATCCGCCACTTTCGAAAGACGGTGCTACCTCAATAACCTGACCCGCGGCTTCCGCGACCAGGCTCGTTTGAGTACGAGGTGCAATAGTGCCCTGAGATTCAACACGATAGATAACCGACTGGCTTTCGATCTTTGCGATCTCAACCAATATGGTGGGTGGTGGTGGCGGATTAAACTTCGCCTCGGGACGCGCAGCAACCATCACCATAGCGATGACCGAGGCGCCTGCCAGGAATAGGAATGGTAGGGAAATTTTCCAAAACTTCTTCACCCCAACAAATCCAACATAGGTCAAACTCAGTTCTTATTGCCGCTATTTTAGCAGTTTTAACGCAATAGAGGCAGATCGGCCCTAGGTCGTGTTTGCAGGGTCCTTTTTCCCCGCCGCTAGAAGCAGTGGTTTAAATACCGCCTCAACTGTCTCTACGGCAGCAACTGCTTCGACAACCAGATCGAACCCCTCTTCGCTGGCGTAACGCCGGAGTGTATGGCTGCTCGCTCCCCAAAGTGCAATGGCCGCGAGCCGTGGTGTGTCTAGTTGATTTTCTTCTCTCGAGAAACCAAAGTCTGTTGCCAACATCTCCGTCAGAAGATCCTGATAGCTTTCTCCAATGCGAATTAGTTGGGAGGGAATCATCGGCCGCCCCCATTGCTGATGCAGTGTTTCACGATACGTCTGACCACTATCATTTTTAGTCACGGCAGTGGTTGCCATTTCAACCCACCTGCGCCAGAACTCAAACGCTGGGGCAGTGCGGTCCGTTATCGCATCTCGAAACTGGTCGAGTCCTTGCATGTCTCCCGCAGAGGCCAGTTCCACCTTGTTCGCGAAGTGACGGTATAGGGTCTGCACGTGCAAGCCTGCTTCTGCAGCTACTTCTTCAAGGGTTGTTTGTTCATAACCCTGAGTGGTAAATAAACGCCGCGCCACTCTAATTAACTCAGCCCGCGTCGCAGCCTTGCGTTGCTCCCGTAAGGAATTTGGCGTACTCATAATGGCTATTTAACCAGAAAAAGCCTGTTCAAGTTATCCCCGCTCTATTTCCAGATGGCTATCAACACGACTGTAGGTATGATCTAATTGTCGCTTGCTGGAGGGACCGATGCTTATCCTGACTCGCAGAATCGGCGAAACTATTAAAATTGGCGACGAAATTACAGTTACCGTCTTGGGTGTAAAAGGCAACCAAGTGCGTTTAGGTGTGGGTGCCCCACGCGAAGTGGCTGTGCATCGTGAAGAGATCTACGACCGCATTCAGCACGAACAAGAACACGCTTCGAACCCGCCCGCACAATAGCCTTACCCCGCAAACTCCCCTATCTGCGCTTCTGCCTAATAAGATAGAGTATGAGTAATGTTTGGCGGAAAACACCATGAATCGATTCTTACCCCCCCTGCTCATTGTAGTGCTAGCGGGACTGTCGTTCGCTTGCCAGCCATCTAGCTCAACTATGGGTATCCAAACGCTTCAAGGGGAGCTTGAAGGCACTGTATCGAAGCACAACCCCCTGATACGTGTGTTCAAAGGTATTCCCTACGCCGCGCCACCGCTCAACGAATTACGCTGGCAACCACCACAAGCAGCGCCAGCTTGGACCGGTACACTTCAAGCAACTGAATTCAGTGCATCCTGCAGCCAACCCACTTTCGGCTCGGTGTTCGTTTGGCGCCGGGGGGATTTCGTCACCTCAGAAGATTGTCTATATCTGAACATCTGGGCTCAAGAAGAAGCCACCAACCAAGCAGTTATGGTGTGGTTTCACGGCGGTGCCCATACCTCAGGACAGGGCCACTCGGAGATTTTCGATGGCACTCAGCTCGCTGCGCAAGGTGTACTGCTGGTCAGTATTAACTACAGGCTAGGTCCTCTG
>JBNMMV010000011.1:0-32805 GCA_051270205.1 Limisphaerales bacterium | reverse complement strand
TCGTAGCCGCCTGCTGTTTGTGTTCTTTGCTTTGCTCATCTATCGAGTAGGCACGCACATACCTGTGCCTGGAATCGATCCTAGTCAGCTCGCAGCGCTATTTAATCAAAACCAAGGTGGCATTCTCGAACTGTTCAACATGTTCTCGGGTGGTGCTTGGGAGCGCATGAGTATTTTGGCATTGGGCGTTATTCCCTATATTACCGCCAGTATCATCATGAACCTCATGACCATGATGTATCCAACGTTTCAGCAATGGCGTAAAGAGGGCGACGCCGGTCGACGCAAAATCACCAAGGTCACTCGGTACTTAACCCTAGGTATTGCCTCCATTCAGAGCATATCGCTTACGGTCACCTTGGGAAATCAGGGTATGGCTTTCGATCCTGGGCTGACATTCTATTTTGTCGCCGCTTTGTCAATGATCACCGGTTCCATGTTCATGATGTGGCTGGGCGAGCAAATTACTGAGCGGGGCGTAGGCAACGGCATCTCGCTGTTGATTTTCTCTGGCATTGTTTCCGGCTTTCCTGCAGCGCTTGGCCAAGTTTTTGAGGCTGCTCGCCAGGGTCAGATCAACATTATCGCGCTGCTTTTCATTACAGTAATTGCGCTGGGTGTGGTCTGGTTTGTAGTGCGCGTTGAACGGGCTCAACGTCGTATTACCGTGAACTATGCGAAACGCCAGCAAGGCAGACGCGTCTATCAAGCACAATCTAGCCACCTGCCGCTAAAAATTAATATGGCAGGTGTCATACCGGCTATCTTTGCTTCCAGCCTCTTGTTGGCCCCTGCGTCCATGGCTTCATGGTTCGGTACCAACGAAAACATGGGTTGGTTGCAGGAAGTGTCTTTGGTGCTCTCACCAGGACAGCCGCTCTATATCATGATGTTCGCGGCCGGAATTATATTTTTTAGCTTTTTCTATACAGCGATCATGTTTGATCCAAAAGATGTGGCAGACAATTTGAAACGCCAAGGTGCTTACGTACCTGGTATCCGACCTGGACAGCAGACAGCGAAGTACATTGATGACGTGATTACGCGTCTCACCGTGTTCGGCGCCATCTACGTGACCATGGTTTGTCTAATGCCAGAGTTCATGGTGGTGGCTTTTGATATCACGTTTCAATTAGGCGGTACGGCATTGTTGATTGTTGTCGTGGTCGCAATGGATTTTATGTCGCAGGTGCAGTCGCACTTAATGTCCAGCCAATATGCAAAGCTGATGGAGAAATCAAATTTGCAGGGCTACGGACGCAAGCGCGGAGGCTAAGGTGGTAAATCATGAAAGTTAGAGCATCAGTTAAGAAAATTTGTCGAAACTGCAAAATTATTAAACGCAAGGGCGTCGTGCGAGTGATCTGCAATGCAGAACCTCGTCACAAGCAGCGCCAGGGTTAAAGGGGTACTTAGATGGCTCGTATTGCCGGTATCAATATTCCAGATAACAAGCACGCGCGAATAGCGCTGACCTATATCTATGGCATTGGTCCAACCACAGCATTGAAACTCTGTGACACCGCTGGGATTGATCCAGCTAGTAAAATTGGTGACCTGTCAGAGGAAAGTTTAGATGCTATCCGTAGTGAGGTTTCCAACTTGTCTGTGGAAGGCGACCTTCGTCGCGAAACATCCATGAACATCAAACGCCTTATGGATTTGGGTTGCTATCGCGGTATACGGCATCGCCGGCATTTACCGCTTCGCGGCCAGCGCACACGCACCAACGCGCGCACACGAAAAGGACCGAAGCGTCCTATTCGTCGGTAAGCCACAGGATTAACGGGAAAATATAGGTTATGGCAGAGAAAAAGAAAGCCAAACGAGTGGTGGTAGACGGCGTTGCACATGTACACGCATCGTTTAACAACACCATTATTACCATTAGTGACCGACAGGGTAATGCACTCTGTTGGGCGACCGCTGGGGGTTCAGGCTTCCGTGGTTCGCGCAAGAGTACGCCATTTGCAGCTCAGGTTGCGGCGGAGCGTGCTAGCAATTCTGCGCTAGAGTTTGGTATGAAGAGTGTCGATGTGTTTGTAAAAGGACCGGGACCAGGACGAGAGTCTGCAGTACGAGCGTTAAACGCTGCAGGACTCAAAATTAACAGCATCGCAGACATTACGCCGATTCCACACAATGGATGTCGGCCGCCCAAGCGACGAAGAGTATAAGGAGAGTCCATGGCTAGGTATTTAGGCCCCAAGCTCAAGCTGAGTCGTAGAGAGGGTACAGATTTATTTTTGAAGAGTGGGGTTCGCCCCATTGAGTCCAAGTGCAAGATCGATAATGTACCGGGACAACACGGTCTGCGCCGTGGTCGTTTATCCGACTATGCAGTGCAGTTGCGTGAAAAGCAGAAGGTACGTCGTATTTATGGCGTATTGGAAAAGCAATTCCGTAACTACTACAAAAAAGCCGATCGCCAGAAGGGTGCTACCGGTGAAAATTTGTTGATGCTGCTTGAGAGTCGACTGGACAATGTCGTCTATCGTATGGGATACGGATCAACTCGCGCAGAATCCCGCCAGTTGGTATCGCACAAGTCCATTACTGTAAACGGCGTCGTCGTCAATATTGCCTCTTATCAGGTGCAAGCAGAAGACGTTGTGTCAGTTACCGAAAAGTCGAAAGGTCAGTTACGCATTTCTGCCGCGCTGCAACTATCGAGTCAACGCTCTCCTGTCGAATGGGTCGACGTGAGTGCGGAGAAAATGGAAGGCAACTTTAAGCGACTACCCGATCGCCAGGAACTTCCTTCAGAGATCAATGAGAACCTCATTGTGGAACTTTACTCGAAGTAGACGTTAGTACAGCGCATCAGCGCCTTAGGAGACAAATTATATGTCACAGTTGGTAAATGAGTTTTTGACACCGCGGAATATTGATATCCAGTCAGACAGCCCTGTTCGGGCCAAGGTCACGCTGGAGCCGTTAGAGCGTGGATTTGGTCATACTTTGGGTAATACGTTGCGCAGAATACTGCTGTCTTCAATGCCTGGTTGCGCCATCACTGAAGTGCAGATCGATGGTGTTTTGCACGAATACAGTACATTGGAAGGCGTACAGGAAGATGTGATTGACATCCTTCTCAACCTGAAAGGTATTGCGGTTATCTTGCACAACCAAGAAGAAGCAATTATTACCTTGACTAAAGATGGCAGCGGACAAGTTACCGCGGGTGATTTTCAGCTGACTCAAGATGTTGAAATTGTGAATCCTGATCACGTTATATGCACATTGAATGACGTTGGCGCTGTACGCATTGAAGCACGTGTAACCCGTGGTCGCGGATATGTCCCTGTCGATTCAGTGAACGAAGAAGACGACACGCGACCCATTGGTGTTTTGCGTTTGGACGCAAGTTACAGCCCAATGCGACGAGTGTCTTACAGTGTTGAAAGCGCGCGTGTAGAACAGCGTACTGACCTCGACAAGCTAATTCTTGATTTGGAGACCAATGGCACCATTGATCCAGAAGAGGCCATACGTCGCGCCGCTACTATTCTGCAACATCAACTCGCTGTTTTTGTTGACCTGGAAAATGAAGGTGAGCAGGTTGTTGAGGAGAAAGAGGATGAGATTGACCCAATCCTTATTCGTCCTGTAGACGATCTCGAACTGACGGTTCGTTCAGCAAACTGTCTGAAAGCAGAAAATATTTATTACATTGGGGATCTGATTCAACGCACCGAAGTTGAGTTGTTGAAAACCCCGAATTTGGGCAAGAAGTCCCTCACCGAGATTAAAGATGTGCTGGCTTCCAGAGGTTTGTCGTTAGGCATGCGTTTGGAAAGCTGGCCACCTGCTAATCTGCATGGTGGTCGCGTAGCGTAACGTTGCGCGAACGTTACGCTACGTAACGTACTTAACTTAGGAACGAGAACATGCGTCATCGCAAAAGTGGTAGACAACTAAATAGAAACAGCTCGCATCGACAAGCAATGTTTAAAAACATGGCAACGTCGTTGATAGAACACGAAATTATTAAGACGACTTTGCCGAAGGCGAAGGAGTTGCGACGTGTTGCTGAGCCGTTGATTACGTTGGCTAAAGAAGATTCTGTAGCGAACCGACGCTTGGCCTTTTCGCGTACGCGTAGCAAGGCCGCGGTTGGTAAATTGTTCTCCGAGCTGGGCCCCAGGTACGAAGCTCGTCCAGGTGGATATACACGCATTCTAAAGTGCGGAAATCGTGCCGGTGATGCCGCACCTATGGCTTACATTGAGTTAGTTGGTCGGCCAATTGCCGAAGATCTTGACTACGATGAAGAGCTGGAAGCTGCAGCAACAGAAACTGCTGACATAGAAGATGCCGAAATAATAGAAGACGCCGAAATAATCGAAGATGCTGAAATCATCGAAGAAGCTGCAGAAGAAACAGTAGCAGACGCCGAGAGCGACAAAGATAAAACATAAAGTTTAGGATCAAGCCCATGGGATTTACGAGTTTCCACCCTACCCCTCGGACACTCATGGGTCCTGGCCCGTCCGATGTCCATCCGCGAGTTTTGGCTGCCATGGCGCAGCCCACAATAGGTCATTTAGACCCCGAATTTATTGCCCTCATGGACGACATAAAGTCCCTGCTTCGCTACGCCTTTCAAACTGAAAACAGTCTAACCGTTCCATTGTCCGCACCTGGTTCAGCAGGCATGGAAGCAGCCTTCGCCAATCTCTTAGAGCCTGGTGACAAAGTTGTTGTTTGCATCAACGGTGTATTTGGCATGCGTATGGCTGAGAATGTCCGTCGTATGGGTGGTGAGTTGATTACGGTCGACGACGACTGGGGTAAACAGGTCAATCCGCAGAAACTTGAGGAAACACTCGCCGCACATCCGGACGCCAAAGTGGTTGGTTTTGTCCATGCGGAAACCTCTACTGGGGTGTGCTCAGATGTTGAAACGCTCTGTCAAATTGCAAAAAAGGCTGGATGTTTGACCATTGTCGACGCGGTAACCGCTGTTGGTGGTATCGAACTTCGGGTAGATGAGTGGGGCGCTGACGTGGTTTATGCCGGCACCCAGAAATGTCTCAGCTGCCCCCCTGGAATCAGTCTAATTACCTTTAGCCAAAGTGCTTCGGAGCGCGTTAAGTCGCGTAATAAGCCGGTCCAAAGTTGGTTTCTAGATATGTCGTTGCTCATGGCTTATTGGGAAGGTGAGGGCGGTCGCGCCTACCACCATACTGCACCTGTTAACGCCATGTATGGTTTGCATGAGGCATTGTTGATGCTACATGAGGAAGGCTTGGAGAATTCTTGGTCCCGTCACCGTGCAATGCATGAGAAGCTAGTCGCTGGATTGGAACCATTAGGACTCGAATTTGCGGTCGACGCAGCGTACCGTCTTCCACAACTAAATGTTGTCGCGGCGCCAGAAGGTGTGGATGAAGCCGCGGTAAGAAAGCAGTTGTTGAGTGAATACAATTTGGAAATAGGTGCAGGTCTTGGCGTCTTCGCCGGGAAGATGTGGCGCATTGGATTGATGGGCTATGCAGCTCGAGCTGAAAACGTACTGCTGTGTGTGAGCGGCATGCAGCAATGCTTATCCGATAATAGTTAAAAACTATCGTTTCAATTATAACAATCGAATATATTTATCGTTAAGCCTGCCTGAAAATGGTCCTCATCATCAATGAGGATCAGACAATGCAAATCAATATCGGAATCAACGCCGCTGACCGTGCAGCAATAGCGGGCGGCTTAGCTCGGCTCTTGGCTAATAGCTATACACTCTATCTTCAAACACATGCCTTTCACTGGAATGTTACCGGGCCGCAATTTCGGGAGCTGCACATTCTGTTCGAAGAACAATACCTCGAGTTGGCGAACGCTGTTGATGAGATCGCAGAACGAATCCGTGCCCTAGGTCATGTCGCTCCAGGTACCTACGGTCAATTCATAGAGTTGGCAGACATTGAGGAAGTGGCCGAGGTTCCTACTGCCTCGGAGATGGTGGCTATCTTGATGCGTGGGCATGAGCAGGTGGTTAGGAATGCACGTGAAATTCTACCCCAAGTGCAGGCTGCTGCAGATGAGTCCACAGCGGGACTTGTTTCAGATCGCATGCGTGTACACGAGAAAACGGCGTGGATGCTGCGTTCAATTGTGAGTTAAATCTATTTCCCTTAACCGAGTCTATTTCCCTTAACCGAGTCTATTTCCCAGCAGCTTGTTTTACGACATTTTTGAGAAAGCGTCCGGTGTGCGACTTTTTATGCTTGGCAACCTGCTCTGGAGTTCCGGTGGTGACTATGTTGCCACCACCGGAGCCGCCTTCCGGTCCCAAGTCTATGATCCAGTCAGCTGTTTTGATGACATCCAGATTATGTTCGATGACAACGATGGTATTGCCTGCATCGCGTAATCGGTGAAGAACGTCCAGTAGCTGGGCGATGTCATGAAAGTGCAACCCAGTGGTAGGCTCATCTAGTATGTACAACGTTTTGCCTGTATCCCGTTTCGACAGCTCGCGAGATAATTTTACCCGTTGGGCCTCGCCACCGGAGAGCGTGGTGGCTGACTGACCGAGCCTTATGTAGGACAGGCCAACATCCATGAGCGTTTGGAGTTTCCGCGATAACATGGGAACAGCATCAAAAAACTGACGGCCTTCTTCTACCGTCATGTCTAGAACCTCGTGGATGTTCTTTCCTTTGTAGCGAATATCCAACGTTTCGCGGTTGTAACGTTTGCTTTTACAGACGTCGCAAGGGACATAAACATCGGGTAAAAAATGCATTTCAACTTTGATCAAGCCGTCACCCTGACAAGCCTCGCAACGTCCACCTTTAACGTTGAAACTGAAGCGACCAGCCTTGTAACCGCGCGCCCGAGCTTCCTGTACTTGGGCGAATAGCTCGCGAATAGGCGTGAAAAGACCGGTGTAGGTGGCAGGATTGCTGCGCGGGGTACGTCCAATGGGGCTCTGATCGATATCGACAACTTTGTCTAAATGCTGAAGCCCGTCAATTTTGTCATAAGGGCTGCTGGTTAACGTTGAAGCCTTGTTGAGTGCTGTTGCCGCCACCGGGTAGAGTGTTTGATTGATGAGAGTCGACTTGCCTGATCCTGACACACCGGTCACGCAAGTAAGCAGGCCACAGGGAATACTGGCTGTTACAGCTTGCAGATTATTGCCTGTCGCACCGCTGATCGAAAGCATTTGGTCAGCATTGATCGGCGTTCGTTTTTTCGGGATAGCGATAGACTTCTTACCAGAAAGATATTGGCCAGTAATGCTCGACTTGGCAGCTAAGATGTCTTCGAGTCCACCTTGAGCCACTATTTTACCGCCGTGAACACCTGCGCCTGGACCTATATCGACCAAATAGTCGGCAGAGCGAATGGCCTCTTCGTCGTGCTCTACGACGAGTACTGAGTTTCCTAAATCACGGAGATGTTCAAGAGTGCGCAACAATCGTTCATTGTCGCGTTGATGGAGTCCAATGGAGGGTTCGTCAAGAATATACATTACGCCCACAAGGCCAGCACCAATCTGACTTGCAAGTCGGATGCGTTGGGCTTCGCCGCCAGACAGTGTGTCAGCACTTCGGTCCAGGGTTAGGTAGTTAAGGCCCACATCAACCAAGAATTGCAGTCGCGCCTGAATTTCTTTAAGTATCTTATCGGCAATGATTGCGCGCTGCCCTTTCAGTTTCATTTTCTTGAATAGATTGAGCGTGTCGAAGACTGAGCCTGAGGTTATTTCTGGCAGGTTGGTATTTTGAATAAATACATGTCGAGATTCTTGGCGTAGTCGCGTGCCTAAACATTGGGGGCAGCTGGCGATGCGCAGAAACTTCTGTAGGTTCTCTCGCACCAGGTTGGAATCGGTTTCGTGATAGCGCCGTTCCATATTGGGAATTACGCCTTCGAACTTGTGTCGTCGACGGATAAGATCGCCGCGGTCATTAGCGTAGCTAAAATCAATGCGGGTGTTACCACTGCCGTAAAGAATTGCCTGCTGGTGCTTCTTGGTGAGTTTTTTGTACGGCACTTCTACGTCGAATTTGTAGTGTTCGGCGAGGGAATTCAACATGTGGAAGTAGTAAACATTGCGCCGGTCCCAGCCTCGAATAGCACCCTCGGCGAGCGTCAGTTCTTCGTCCGCGACCACAAATTCCGGATCGAAAAAATTGGTTACGCCGAGTCCGTCGCAAGACTCGCAGGCGCCGGCTGGGTTGTTAAAAGAGAACATCCTCGGTTCCAGTTCAGCTATCGCATAGCCGCATTGTGGGCAAGCAAAACGTGCTGAAAATACCGTAGCTTCAGCTTTTTCATCGTCCATTTCCTGCACCAACGCCACACCATCTGCCAGCTCTAAAGCCGTTTCAAAACTTTCAGCCAAGCGTTGTTGAATGTCATCGCGAACCCGCAATCGGTCAACTACGGCGTCGATAGTATGTTTCTTTTTCTTATCAAGATCGGGCGTTGTGTCTAAATCAACCACGATGCCGTCGATTCTGGCACGCACAAAGCCGTTGCTGCGCAACTCTTGGAATACGTGTAAGTGCTCGCCTTTGCGTTCTGCGATGATGGGTGCGAGCACCATGATGCGCGTACCCGCTTTCATGGCCATCACCTGGTCGACCATTTGGCTCACGGTTTGTGCAGCTAAGGGCTTCCCGTGGTCTGGGCATCGAGGCTCTCCTACGCGGGCGTAAAGTAGGCGCAGGTAGTCGTATATCTCGGTGATGGTGCCGACGGTGGAACGTGGATTGTGCGAGGTCGACTTTTGCTCGATTGAGATTGCGGGAGAGAGCCCTTCGATGTGATCGACATCTGGTTTTTCCATCATCGATAGAAATTGACGAGCGTATGCCGAGAGAGACTCAACATAGCGTCGTTGCCCTTCCGCGTACAAAGTGTCGAATGCCAGAGACGACTTTCCAGACCCTGACAATCCAGTGATGACAACCAATTTGTCGCGAGGTAAGTCTAAATCGATGTTGCGTAAATTATGGGTACGAGCACCCCGAACCGATATGGTGTCCAATCAAAAATGTCCTTCGTTTCTCACGCGGAGAGGTTACGAGCGCGCAAAGTAGCCGCCCAAAATAGCTTGAACTGTCTCTCTGGGCAACTGTCAGCCTGCTGCCATTGGTGATGCAGCTAAAAACTTACGCGCTTCGGTTGCTGAATGTAATGCTGGGCAAAGCGCTTTGCATTACAATGAACCGATAAAAGAACGATAGGACACAGTGCTATGGCCAGGGGTATTAACAAAGTCATCTTGATTGGCAATTTGGGTCGCGACCCAGAGACACGCTATGCGCAAAATGGTGGGGCGGTTACTAACTTTAGTATCGCAACCTCCGAAAGTTGGCGTGATAAAGGGTCCGGTGAAAATCAGGAGCGAACCGAATGGCACAACGTTGTCTGCTTTGCTCGTCTGGCGGAGATTGCTGGTGAGTATCTACGCAAAGGCTCTAAGGTTTATATTGAAGGCAGTCTGCGAACTTCTAGTTGGGAAACTGACGGCCAGAAAAAATACAAAACCGAAGTGATGGCCCGCGAGCTACAAATGCTTGATGGCCGCGGTGGCGCTGGCGGTGCTCCTGCAGGTGGTGGCTACGACCAAGGTGCCCAAGGTGGCGCGCCCTCTGGTGGCGGTTACGATCAAGGTAGTCAAGGCGGTCAAGGCGGTCAAGGTGGCCAGAGTGGCGGCGCGCCTTCTGGTTTTGGTGGCAATCAATCGGCTCCAGTCGACAATGGTCCGACGCTCAGCGATGACACCAATTTCGAAGATGACATACCGTTTTAGAACTCTCCTGGAGTTCGAGAACACTCTTTGTGTTCTAGGTGACCATAAACCCGATCAGAACTGCGCCCAGTAGTAGTCGATAGATTACGTAGGGCAGCATGCCGGTTCGATTGACCAGTGCAATAAAAAAGTGAATGCAGGCATAGGCTGATAGCCCAGCGATCGATGCACTGGCAAGAAGCTCAGGCCAATGCTCGAAGCCTTCGTCTAGCAAATCGATAGACAATAAAAGTTGTGCACCCGCAATAGTTGGTATTGAGAGTAGAAACGAAAACCGAGCGGCTGTGGTTCGGTTTAAGCCAAGCAACAGCGCGGCGGTAATGGTGATACCGCTCCGTGAGGTGCCAGGTAGGAGGGCCAAAACCTGCGCTAACCCTACAATTGCTGCATCCCTCCAAGTCAACAGCTCGCGCTCACCAGGCGCTCGATCTGACCACCACAATAAAAGACCAAAACCAATGGTAGCTGCCGCGATAACAGGCAGGGTTCGTAGGTAGTCTTCAACCGCGTCTTTGAGAAAGAGCCCAAATATAACGACAGGAAGAGTGGCCAGGGCCAGCTTACACACCCAATCCACTTCACTGGTGTAATTGCGGCTGACCGGATAGCTGAAAGTTGCTTGGCCCATGCGTGTGAGCTCGAGACGAAAATAGACGACCACAGCCATTAGTGATCCGAAATGTACACCGACGTCGAAGGCTAGCCCTTGGTCGGGCCAATCGGTGAGTAGACTCGGTAAAAGTAAGTGCGCTGAACTGGATATTGGCAGAAATTCCGTAATGCCTTGAACCAAGCTCAGAACAACGATTTGCAACCAATCCACTAGGACACTTTCAATTTGCTGTCGAAATATTCCAGCACACTGGCGAATGCGGCTTCAGTGACCTCTGCGCGTTTAGCGAAGTCCAAGGTCAAGACGGAGTGCCCCCGACCGGGAAGTTCTACCAACTGAATACGCTCAACATCATCGTTAAATGCCTCGTCTATGACGCGAAATTTTTCCGCCGTACAGAGTCGGTCACCCTCAAACCTCATGGCAAGCATGGGGCCATGTGTGTCTAAGCGGTTTCGTACCTGTACGACTTCGTCTTCGGACATGTGGAGGTCGGATTGGCTGTTGAGCGGCATGGACGGCTGGCTGGCAACACCGGCCAGAACGTGATCATCAGCCATCATAGAGATCGCGAAATTTCCGGTTAGACACATGCCAATAACGCCGATTGCGCTTGAGTGTTGGTTTTCTTTAAGGTCTTTGCAAAGTGCTCGGAGCCAGTCAACTATCGGGCTAGATGCGTTTTTGGTGAAGAGTTTAAATTCTTTACGCATGCAAAATACGCGACCCAAGTTTCCTAGCAGCGAGATACGCCCGAGCGGACCGAATAAGTGAGGCAAGACCACCCGATAGCCTTGTTCGGAAAGCTGGTCACCAAGACTAAGGGTCTCAGGTCCGATGCCAGGCAGTTCCTGTATGATGACAACAGTAGGGCCTTGGTCACCGCGTGAATAGACATCGTGACTGATTTTGGATCTGCCAATAGGAGCGCTGAAATTGCGCTGTTGGTAACCTGCTAACATTTGGCACTCACATTTTTTCTTCAGCCTACCGGGTTATTGGGGTTGATTAAAGATGTGGTTGGATATAGATGTGGTTGGATATAGATGTGGTTGGATAGAGAAGTAATAGTTAAACAGCACGGGAATCAATGAGACATGACCACCGAACCATTACCGCTATTTCCGCTGCGCTCGGTGTTGTTTCCAGGCGGGGTTTTGCCTTTGAGAATTTTTGAACCCCGTTATGTCGATATGATCGGGGCGTGTATGAAGCGTGGGTCTGGCTTTGGGGTGGTGTTGATCAGAGCTGGCGCAGAAGCTCGCCTAACCCCAGAAGAAACTCAACCCGATATTTTTACAGTGGGTACAGAAGCACGTATTGTCGATTTCAATCTAGCCGACAATGGCTTGCTCGGCATTGTTGCGCACGGTGGTCGAAAATTTGTTGTCCATGAAACTGAAGAACAGGCGGACCACCTCATGGTGGCGGAGGTTGAATTTCTAGCAGAAGAACCCGTCGGTGCGCTGCTGCCGGAACACGACCCGCTTATTGAAATTTTGAAACAACTCACCGAGCACCCCTTGGTAAAAAAGTTAGATATTGAAGTGATCTTCGATGAAGCCCGTTCTGTGAGCCTTAGATTGGCTGATCTGTTGCCCATTGAGCCAGAGATAAAACAGGCATTGCTGCAGCTGCAATGGCCGCGTGAAAGGCTTGCTGAGCTACGACGCATTGTTGGGAAATTTCAGCAGTAAAAGTCCTTAAAGTCACTATAATCAACGATCGAATTTAGGGTTTCAGACCCAGAGCGAAAATGAGCGAAAATTTACAAGCAACTCTACTGGCCATGGGAAAAGCCGCGCGTACCGCGTCGCGGGTGATTGCTGCTGCCAGTAGCGCCACTAAGTCTAAGGCGCTTCGCGCCATTGCGGGGGCGGCAGACGCTGCCCGAGATGAAATCAAGGCTGCCAACGCCATCGATATGGCGGCTGCCAAAGAAAATGATCTCGACCAACCACTGGTCGACAGGTTGTTTCTCGACGACAAAGGTATCGACCAGATGATCGAGGGGGTCTTGCAAGTCGACTCCCTGAAGGATCCTGTTGGCGAGGTGTCCGGTTTAACCTATCAGCCCAGTGGCATTCAGGTAGGAAAAATGCGGGTGCCCTTAGGTGTCATTGCGATGATTTACGAGTCGCGTCCTAACGTTACCATTGACGCCGCCAGCTTGTGTCTAAAGTCAGGCAACGCCTGTCTTCTACGAGGCGGATCAGAAGCTTTTCATTCAAACCAAGCCATAGGCGCCTGTGTCGAAGCAGGTCTCGTGCAAGCGGGGTTGCCTGCGCAGGTAGTACAGTTATTTAAAACCACTGATCGTGCTGCAGTGGATGAGCTTTTGAAACTAGATGAATACGTCGACGTCATTGTGCCCCGCGGTGGCCGCGGTTTAATTGAACGCGTTAGTCGAAATTCGATGATTCCGGTTATTAAACACCTCGATGGCATATGCCATGTCTACATTGATGAAGCCGCAGACTCAGAAATGGCGATGGACATTGCGTTTAATTCGAAAGTCGAGAAGTACGCCGTTTGCAACGCTGCTGAAACGCTTTTGATTCACCAGTCGGCAAGTGAAGCGGTATTGCCTGGACTCGCTGATCGTTTTCGACAGGCGGGGGTGGAACTACGCGGATGCGAACAATCGCGCTCGATCGTCGGTGATATGACCGAAGCTTGTGAACAAGACTGGTACGCGGAATATCTGGGTCCGATACTGGCGGTTCGAATTGTGCCGGATCATAATGTGGCTATTGAGCACATCAATAAATACGGCTCACAACATACAGACTGTATCGTTACCGAAAACTATGCGCGGGCGCGACAGTTTCTCACTGAGGTAGATTCAGCTTCGGTCATGGTCAACACGTCGACCCAGTTTGCTGATGGCTTCGAGTTTGGCTTGGGTGCTGAGGTCGGTATATCCACCGACAAAATTCATGCACGTGGCCCGGTGGGCTTGGAAGGGTTGACCTCTGAAAAATATGTTGTCTATGGCGAAGGGCAGATACGCCATCGTTGAAATGTCATGTTTGTAGGCTTGTACGGCGGGACGTTCGACCCAGTGCACTTAGGCCACATCCATGTTGCGCAAACGGTCCAGGCTGTTTTGGAAATGCGAGAAATTCGCTGGGTGTTGGCTGCTCGTCCCGGTCACCGCCAAGCGCCAATGACCAGTGTCGAGCATCGCTGGAACATGCTGAACCTGGTTTGCGATACAATTGACGGCTTTGTTGCGGATGATACTGAAATCCTCAATCCGGGCCTTTCTTATACCTACGATACGGTAGTGCAAATGCGAAGAAGTAGCCCTGAACTCTGCCCGTGTTGGATCGTCGGGCACGACTCTTTTACGACACTTACATCCTGGTACCAATGGCAGGCTTTGTTGGACGAATGCAATTTGATTGTTGTCGAAAGACCAGATCAACAGTGTTCGACACCCGATGATGTCGAAGCTTTTGAGCGCGACCGCACTTGTGATCGGTTGGTGCCTAATCGAGTCGGACAAATAGTGCGTTTAGAGGCTGCAATGTTGCCGGTATCGGCCACGCAAGTGCGTGCTAAAGTGAGTTCCGGTGGGGAATTTGCACATTTGCTTACACCCCCGGTCTACACCTATATTAACGACCACCAACTCTATGCGGAGAAAGCTGCTTGAGTAATACAACGCTATGTGAAAGCCTCGTTGAGGCTTTAGAAGACGTGAAGGGACAGAACATCCGCACCTTGGATGTTTCTGAAGTGACCTCCATTACAGACCATATGGTTCTGGTGAGCGGCACTTCAAACCGCCATGTTAGATCCCTAGTAGATGAGGTCATCGACGCTGCTAAGAAGTATGGTGAGCCGCCCTTAGGGGTGGAAGGTCGGGAGAGCTATGAATGGGTGCTAGTAGATGTCGGCGACGTCATTGTTCATGTCATGCAAAAAGAAGCGCGCGGTTTTTACGATTTGGAGCGTCTCTGGTCTGAAGTTCCGGTAGATTCTGAGACCCGGTCTCCATCTTAATTCCAACGTGAAACTCAAGATATTGTCTGTTGGCGCTAAATCTCCTGAGTGGATTCAGCAGGGCTTTGACGAATATCAAAAACGCCTGCCCCGTGAGATGCCGCTTGAGCTTGTAGAAATAAGTCCGGGCAAGCACCACAAAGATCCTGCCAAGTTTAAAGCCGAAGAAGGCACCAAAATGCTCGCCGCACTAACAACCCAAGATTGGGTGGTGAGTCTTGACGAGCGTGGAAAGTCAGTCACCAGCCGTGCGTTGGCTGGGCGGTTGGAGCAATGGCGAGAATACGGCAAAGATGTTGTCATTGTCATAGGTGGGTCGGATGGTCTAGACAAAACTGTGCTGAGCCGTGCCCAGGAAAGCCTGTCCTTATCTGCTCTAACATTCCCCCACTACCTGGTTCGGGTAATTGTCGCCGAGGCACTCTATCGCGCCTGGACAATTACGCGTAATCACCCGTACCACCGAGCATAGAAAAGTGGTCGATCTATCCATAAAAGACCCCATCGGCGAAAAGCAGTTGTTCTTGAATAGAGCGATATTGCTGTTTATGGGCATGGTCGTATTGCTTGGATTGTTAGTATTGCGCATGGTGCAATTGCAGGTATGGGAGCATGAAGCCTACCAAACGCGGTCTGATCAAAATCGAATCCATGTGCAGCCTCTGCCACCACCTCGTGGTCTGATTTTCGATCGGCACGGCGAGATTTTGGCTGACAACCGTGTGACTTCCAGTTTAGCCGTGGTTACCGAGCGGGTTGAAGACTTGGCCGGCATGTTACAAAAACTTAGCAATCTCGTCAGCGTTACGCCGGCTGACATCAGTGAGTTTGAAGCGCGTCTCGCGCGCAAGCGCCGCCCCTATGAAGCGATCGCGTTGCGCCGTTTGCTAACAGAGGCGGAAATTGCTGTCTTAGCCGTAAACCGCCACCGTTTTGTAGGCGTAGAAGTAGTGCAAGAGATGGTTCGAAGCTATCCCTACGGGCCATTACTTGCTCATGCGGTTGGTTCGGTCAGGCGTGTAACCGAGGTCGATTTACGAACCTTAGATGGCGTGCAATACAGCGCCACCCGATTTGTTGGCAAACGCGGTATTGAACAGTTCTATGAAAAGTCGCTGCATGGCGAGGTGGGTTATCAGCAAGTCGAAACAGATGCACATGGACGCATTCGAGGGGTATTGGAAATAGATCCACCGACCTCGGGCCAGAACATAACACTGCACTTAGACAACCGACTCCAAATCGCCGCCACTGCGGCATTGGGGGATCAGCGCGGCGCGGTTGTCGCCCTTGACCCACGTTCGGGTGGGATTCTTGCGTTGGTGAGTCAGCCAAGTTACGACCCGAATTTGTTTGTCCAAGGTATGACAGCGGGTCAGTATGGCGATTTTAGCAACTCGATTTATACACCGCTTTTCAACCGAGCCATTAACGGTCAGTACGCACCGGGATCTACTTTCAAACCCGTGGTTGGTTTAGCGGGCGTGGTCTTTGGTAAAACCTCCTGGGAAGAAACTATTGAGGACAGCGGTGAATTTCGGCTACCTGGCCAGTCGCGGGTTTTTCGAGATTGGACGTGGCGGCGTAATAATCATGGTGGCCAGGGTACGGTTGATTTGCGTCGAGCAATATATCGGTCCTCCAATGTTTTTTTCTACGACTTAGCTTCACGCCTAGAGATTACTGAGCTTGTTGGGTTTGCCCATCAGTTTGGCTTTGGTCAGAACTTAGCAGCAGACATCAGTAGCGCAAGCGCCGGCTTGTTACCTGACCCGATTTGGAAGCGAGGCTACAAGGGAGAGATTTGGTATCCAGGTGATTCGATCAACCTGGGCATTGGTCAAGGCGATTTGTTGGCTACACCGTTGCAAATGGCCACAATGGCAGCAGCCATCGCTAATCGTGGCCGGGTAATTGCGCCGAAAATGCTGTTGGCCTCAGATACACCGTTGGTTGAGGTCGATGCCATTCCGAAGCCCGACCGAGTGCGGGGGCCGAGCCCACAAGATTGGCAAAATATGATCGATGCGATGGAAGATGTGGTGCACCGAGGCAACAAGGGCTTTCGTGGCAATGGCACAGCCTGGGCGCATATCGGTCGGGACATTGACTACCGGATGGCGGGTAAATCTGGAACTGCACAAGTGGTCGGCATAAAACAAGGCGAGGAATACGACGAAGAATTGCTCAAGGAGTTCAATCGCAAACATGCGTGGTTTATTGCCTTTGCGCCTGTTGATGAACCACGGATTGCGTTGGCAGTTCTGGTCGAGAACGGTGGTGGCGGCAGTTCGATAGCCGCGCCCATTGCACGCCAGGTAATCGATGCCTACCTGTTGCCGCAGATGTCGGTGAGTGTTCTTAAGTGAGTACTTTTCGTTGGGTAGCAAGTGGCTAGAGATTTTATTCGGAGCTTGCCAGAACACGAAAGGTCGGTAGCCTCAAGTTGGCTGCAGAGTATCCATATCGATCCCATTCTGTTGCTGTTGCTATTGACCGTCGTCGGATATGGCTTGGTGGTCTTGTTCAGTGCCGTTGGCCAAAACGAATCTTTGTTTCAGGCTCAGTTGATGCGACTGGCGTTAGCCTTTGTCGCGCTTGTTCTCGCCGCGCAATTGCCACCGCGTCTTTATGTTCGATGGGCACCGTTTATTTATGTGGGTGGTGTTGTTTTGTTAGTTCTTGTGCTGTTGGTTGGCGTCAAAGTGAAGGGCTCACAGCGTTGGTTGGACATCGCCGGTTTAGTTCGATTTCAGCCTTCTGAGTTGATGAAAATTGCGGTACCACTTGCTGTTGCATGGTATTTCCATGAACGACCTCTGCCGCCTTCGTTTAAGGATCTATGCGTGGCCATAGGTATCGTGGCGGTACCGGCTGGTCTCATCGTTATGCAGCCTGATTTAGGTACAGGCATTCTTGTCGCTGGCGCCGGCTTTGCGGTAATTGTACTGGCAGGGTTGCCTTGGCGTTGGATGTTGTACGTCGTGCTTGCGCTCGCCGCAGCAGCACCGGGGTTGTGGCTGACATTGCAGGGTTATCAACGCCAGCGGATTTTGACCTTATTCGATCCTGAAAGTGACCCTCTGGGTGCCGGTTGGAATATCATGCAATCTACCACCGCTATTGGGTCGGGCGGTGTTTGGGGTAAGGGGTTGCTGCAAGGCACTCAAAGCCGTTTGGATTTTTTACCCGAAGCCCAAACCGATTTTATTATTGCGGTAGTCGGTGAAGAATTGGGTCTGGTGGGGATAGTGTTGCTGCTTTTACTTTATTTGCTGGTCATTGCCCGTGGTTTGATCTTGTCAGTTAGTGCGGAGTCTACTTTTGGACGTTTACTGTCTGGGGCACTGATGCTGACTTTCTTTGTCTATGTATTTGTGAATGTAGCGATGGTGAGCGGTCTGTTGCCTGTGGTCGGTGTGCCGCTGCCGTTGGTAAGCTATGGTGGCACCTCGGCCCTAACGTTAATGGCAGGGTTCGGCATAGTCATGGCCATCCGTACCCATAAGGCTTGGTAGTGTTCGATATCAAGATATCTTGATATTAAGATATCGTGAAATTAAGGAGTTAAGTTACGTGAGATTGCGGTTCGGCTTTTTGTCGGCATCTACTTTAATGACGTCTATTTTAATGACGACGGCTCTAGTAGCTACGGCCTCCCCGAACCAAGTGCCCGGCCAAGCCCAAGTTCAAGACGGGGTGCTCGGTCGTGATGATGTGCAGCGCTATATCGACAGCCTAACGCGCGATCATGATTTCGATCGTCCGGCTTTAGAGACCCTCTTTGGTCAGGTGGAAATTCAAGACGAGATTCTGCAGAAGATTTCCAAGCCAGCGGAAAAGGTATGGACTTGGGGCCGTTACAAAAAACACTTGGTCGATGCAAGACGGGTGAGTGAAGGGGTCGAGTTTTGGCGAACTCATAAGGCGGCCCTCGAGCGGGCAGAAGAGACTTATGGCGTTGCGCCCGAAGTGGTACTTGCCATTCTGGGCATTGAAACACGCTATGGTCGCATTACCGGCAAGTATTCGGTGGCCCAAGCGCTAACAACGCTAGGTTTTGGCTATCCGCCGCGCGCCAAATTTTTTAGGAAAGAGCTCACTGAGTTTCTCCTCTTGGCCAGGGAGGAAGATAAGGACCCGGCGGAGCTTCTGGGTTCCTATGCGGGCGCCATGGGTTATGGCCAGTTCATACCTTCAAGCTATCGGCACTACGCAGTGGATTTTGACGAGGACGGTCTGCGCGATATCTGGCACAACCCAGTTGACGCCATAGGCAGTATTGCAAATTACTTTGCTAGACATAAATGGCAGGGCACAAAGCCGGTTGCCATGCAGGTTGCTTGCAAAGCTTGCGACAACGCGTCATTTGATACTGGTATCAAACTTGATTCTACAGTGGGCGAACTGCGGAAAATGGGTATGACCCTAACAACAGTACAATCGGCTCAAGTTGAGGATGGTTTATCCGCCAAATTGTTTGCGGTTGTTGCAGAAGACGCACGGCTTGAATACTGGCTGGTGTTACATGACTTTTATGTTATTACCCGCTACAACCATAGCCACTTGTATGCGCTGGCAGTGCACCATATTGCGCAGGCTATTAAGTCAGAAATAGAGTCCCTTTAGATGAAATTTTATAAAGCCATTTTGGCAATATTCGTGCTCAATCTGCTTGTCGGCTGTTTTGGGGGTGGTTACACGCCACCGCCCCCTCCTCCCGCGAAGAAGCCAGTAGATCGAGCACCTAATACGACCTATAGTGAAATAGACCGGCTTGCTAGCTTGCCTGACCCCGCTGTTGAGAAGGTTAGTCGTAGTCGAGGGGGTAACGGGCCGACCTACACAGTGTTGGGTAAAAGCTATCGAGTCATGGACAGTGCTCGGGGTTTTCGTCAGCAAGGCACGGCTTCTTGGTACGGCACAAAATTTCACGGCCGCCCAACCTCTAACGGTGAGAAATTCGATATTTACAAATTGTCCGCCGCGCATAAACACTTGCCGATACCGACCTATGTTCGAGTCACCAATCTTGGCAATGGTAAGAAAACCATTGTGCGAGTTAATGATCGTGGTCCGTTCCATGATGATCGTGTCATCGATCTATCTTATGCGGCAGCAGTAAAACTTGGCTTCCACGATAAAGGTACCGCCCAGGTACTCGTTGAAGTTGTCGAGCCAGAACCCGCTCGACAACAGTTCTATATGCTGCAGGCTGGTGCCTATAAAGAATTGCAAGGCGCTGACCGTGCGCATGATCAGCTAAAAGAATTGACCGGCATGTCCGGGGTTGTCGTAAAAACCTCCGGCGATGGTTTGTATCGCGTACATTTGGGGCCGGTGCGATCTGGAGCAGTGCTAGATCGGGTGACAAAAGTTCTGGAGACTTCGGATTACGGTAAACCTAGATTGATTCCTGCTGCCTGCCACCAACCTGCGGTGCGGTGTTAGAATCATTGGCTCAAAGTTAAGGACAGAGATGCGCAAGCCCATTTTTTTGTTGAATTGTTTTTTTACGGCAGCGTGCTTCTACATGCCTGTCACTACGAGTGCAGCAGCACCAATTATTCCACCTGCCCCGACGATTAACGCTACGTCCTACTTACTGATTGATGCGCAATCGCAGAAAGTTCTTGTGGAACATAATTCTCACGAACGAAAACCCCCTGCTAGCTTGACCAAGATCATGACGGCCTACCTCGCCGAGCAGGAACTGTCTTCAGGACGCATAGCGGCGGAAGATGAAGTTTTAGTGTCGGTCAATGCCTGGCGAACAGGCGGTTCGAAAATGTTTATCCGCGAGGGTACTCGGGTCGCGGTGGGCAATTTGTTGAAGGGCATTATTATTCAGTCGGGTAATGATGCGAGCATTGCGTTGGCTGAGCATATTGCTGGGAGCGAAAGCGCTTTCGCCGACATGATGAATCAACAAGCAGCAGTGCTGGGCCTAACAAATTCGAATTTCGTTAATGCCACGGGCCTGCCTGCGAATGATCATTATAGTTCAGCGTGGGACCTTGCCATGCTGACTAAGGACCTTATCAAAAATCATCCTGAACACTACGCTTTGTACAGTGAGAAATCGTATACGTTCAATAACATTGAACAGCCGAACCGCAACAAGCTGTTGTGGCGAGACAAAACCGTAGATGGGGTGAAGACAGGATTTACCAATGCTGCCGGATACTGTCTAGTGTCCTCGGCTGTGCGCGATGGGATGCGCTTAATATCGGTAGTAATGGGCACCTCGAGCGATCAGGCGCGCATGCGTGAAAGTCAGAAACTGTTGTCTTACGGATTTCGATACTATGAAACTCAGTCTTTGTACGCGGCCGACGTCGCGCTTAAAGAACAGGAAGTTCACTACGGAGAAAAGGAGAGCTTGAGCCTCGGTGTGTCTGAAGAGGTTGTAGTGTCGTTTCCGCGGGGCTACTACAAAGATATTGAGGTGGAGTTCGAGTTGCCTAAGCTGCTAGAAGCGCCGCTAGTGGTCGGTCAGGAGGTCGGTGGTATTAAGCTGCGGCTCGGCGATGAGATCATTTACGAGGCACCGTTGGTGGCATTGGAAGCCGTTGCAGAGGCTGGATTCTTTGGCAGAACCGCAGATTTTGTCTATCTTTTCTTTAGTCAGCTTTTTGGTAGTGATTAGTGGTTGATGGCATAGAAATTAATTTTCCGTGCGACTATCCGATAAAAATAATCGGTGATACGGACCCAAATGCTGTTAGCGAAGTCTTGTTAGTGGTGCGTCGACACGCGCCAGAAGTTACACCTGATCAGTTCAACACACGCGCCTCAAAAAACGGCAACTTCCAGAGTTTACGGGTGACAATTGTGGCAACGGGCGAAGTGCAGTTAAAAGCGCTTCATCAAGATCTGCTTGCATTGCCGTCGGTGAGGCTGGTGTTGTGACTTGTGTTGCTACCTCTGTTGCGATTAGGGATTGGGGTCGTACTCAGTACCACACCACATTTGACGCGATGAAGTCCTTTACCAATGGGCGTGATGCGCAAACTCTCGACCAGATCTGGCTGACTGAGCATGAAGCGGTGTTTACTCAAGGTCAGGCTGGAAAGGCAGAACATTTACTTGCACCCGGTGATATCCCTGTGGTGCAAACAGATCGTGGCGGCCAAGTCACTTATCACGGTCCGGGCCAGATAACTGGATATCTTATGTTTGACCTACGGCGGCTTGGCTTGGGCGTGAGAGATCTTGTTACCAAAATTGAAAACAGCATGGTCAGTGTCCTGAGTGGCTACGACATCGAAGCTGCCCCTCGGGCAGATGCGCCAGGTGTGTATGTGGAAGGTAAGAAGATTGGTTCATTGGGACTGAGAGTACGCCGAGGGTGTTCCTATCATGGTCTCAGTTTAAACGTAGATATGGACCTTGAACCTTTCTCCCGTATCAATCCGTGCGGATTGTTTGGCATGGAAGTGACGCAAATCGCAGACTTCGTTGAGGTTCCCATCAATCAAGTTCAGCAAAGACTGATCGACGTTCTACTAGAAGAATATGGACTTAGGATGTCCCACAGCAAGGGCAATCCTTAAGTGGCGCGAGTTTTAAGGATCGCCACTCCATATATTTAGCGTCCAGATAAAGTACCCGTCCCACCAGAGTTTGCCCAGTGCCTGTGAGATGCTTGATGGCTTCCATTGCTTGCACAGTACCGATAATCCCCACCAACGGTGCAATAACCCCGTTTTCTGCGCAGTTCAGCGCATTATCGTCACCTTCCCTGTACAGGCATTGGTAGCAGGGGCTTGAGGGATCATTGGCGTCAAAAACACTGACTTGTCCCTCCCAACCAATGGCAGCGCCGGAGACTAATGCTACTTTGTGTTGCCAGGCAGCAGCATTGATTTGGAATCGAACCGTAAAGTTGTCGGTGCAGTCTAGGACGAGATCCGCTGATTGCATGAGCTCGTTCAACAACGCCGTATCAGCCTGACTTGCTACGGCGTTTATAGTTATTTCAGGGTTGATTGCCAACAAACGGGATTTAGCAGACGCGACTTTTGCTTTGCCAATTGACCCGGTGTCGTGCACAACTTGGCGGGCAAGGTTGCTGAGATCAACTTCGTCATGGTCTACCAGGGTGATATGGCCCACGCCTGACGCCGCCAGGTATAGGGAAACGGGTGAACCCAATCCGCCTGCGCCGACAATTAACACCCTAGACTGTTTGAGCTTCTCCTGTCCGGCGATGTCAATGTCCGGGAGCATGATCTGACGACTGTAGCGGAGTAGTTCATCATCATTCATATGTAGCTTGCCTATATGATTCTAAGTTACGTGTGGGGGCTTATGAGCAGATGTGGCGCGGTGATGCCCCGCAAGATCATCATGAGCTTGCACTTGGATATAGCCCGCAGCTGACAGAGACGCGGAGATGTTGGCGCCCTGATCGTATCCGTGTTCCAACATTAGCCAACCCCCGGGCTTCAGGTGGTTTATCGCGGAGTGAATAATGTGTAGCAAATCAGCCAATCCATTGTTACCAGCAACCAATGCAGAGTGTGGTTCATAACGCAGCCCGTCCAGGTGCGGGTCTTTTGGAGCAACGTAGGGTGGGTTGCTCAAGATCACTTCAAACTGCTCTGCAACACTTTCAAACCAGTTGCTCACGGCAAACTTTACGTGACTGTTTAGGGCCCTCGCGTTTTGTTGGGCTACTTCGAGTGCTGCCGTCGAATTGTCGATAGCTGTAATATTTAGGTCTGGGCGCTCTAGACCAAGAGAGATCGCGATTGCGCCGCTGCCGGTTCCAAGTTCTAGTACCCGACTTTGCTTGACTGCCTTCTCAGCCGCCACTTCTACTAACAGTTCTGTTTCGGGTCTGGGAATTAAAACGTCTGGTGTTACTTCGAACGACAACCCCCAGAACTCTCTATGTCCCAGTAAGTAGGCTACGGGTTCACCTGCGCAGAGGCGCTTGGCGTCTGAAGTGAGTGCAGCCAAAGTATGCGTGTCGAGCTCGAGTTCTGGGTGGGTAAGAATGTGCGTGCGGCTAACTTCCAAATGATGACATAGCAACAGCTCAGCCTCGAGCCTAAGGTCCGGGCCAATGGCGCGTAACCATTGGATGACACTGGTCATTAGTCGCGGCCTAAATCTTTTAAGAGATCTGCCTGGTGTTCCTGAATCAGTGGGTGAACAATCGCGTCTAAGTCGCCTTCGATCACCTCGTCGAGCTTATAAAGGGTTAGGTTGATGCGATGATCGGTAATGCGACCTTGGGGGAAATTGTAAGTACGGATGCGCTCGGAGCGGTCGCCAGAGCCCACCAATTGGCGGCGATTCTCTGCTTGTTCAGTTTCTTGCGCGCTGCGCGCTGCGTCTAACAGTTTCGCTTGTAGAAGCGACGTCGCCCGGGCACGATTTTTGTGCTGTGAACGTTCGTCTTGGCATTCCACAACAGTACCGGTGGGTAGGTGGGTGAGGCGAATTGCCGAGTCTGTTTTGTTAACGTGTTGCCCACCAGCGCCGGATGCGCGGAACGTGTCTTCGCGAATGTCTTTCTTTTCAATCTTTATTGAGTCGATCTCATCTACTTCGGGCATGATGGCGACGGTGCATGCAGAGGTATGAATTCGTCCCTGGGATTCGGTTTCAGGTACGCGCTGAACACGATGGGCGCCAGACTCGAATTTCAGTTGGCTGTAAACCTCCTTCCCCTCGATACGAGTAATGACTTCCTTAAAACCGCCATGGTCACCCGGACGTTCGTTTAGAACTTCCATGCGCCAGCCTTTGGATTCAGCGTACTTGTTGTACATGCGAAAGAGATCGCCGGAAAATATGGCCGCTTCGTCGCCTCCGGTTCCTGCTCTGATCTCCAAAAATACGTTGGAACGGTCGTTAGGGTCCTTGGGTAGCAGTAGTGTTTGTAGTTCTGCTGATAGAAGCTCAACCTGGGCATTGGTTTCGCGGATATCGTCTTCGACCATTGCGCGCATTTCAGCGTCTTCTTCGTCCAGCATTTCGCGACTCTCGACCAGGGTCGTTTCCAGCGCAGCTAGGTTTTGGTAGCACTGCACCACAGGTTCGATTTCCGCGTACTCTTTCGAAAGCGCAGTAAACTTATCGCGATCGCCCATAACGTCTGGGTCGGAGAGGAGTGCAGCGACTTCTTCATGACGGTCGTTTAAGCCGGCGAGTTTCGCCAGCATCGTGTCTGTCAGGGCCATAGCTAATGTTCTTTGTTTTGGCTTTCGTCTAAGCCGAACAAAGTACGACAAAACTCTAAGAATTCTGTCCGCCCTTCGGCGCTGGCTTCACGAATAGCTGAGGTGGGGGTGTGAATAAGTTTGTTGGTAAGGTTGTGGCTGAGGCGGGCTAGCACCTCCTCAGGATCGGTGCCGCGTTGTAGGTCTTTTACGGCACGTGCGAGCTCATCTTCTTGGGTCGTCTTCGCTTGATTGCGAAACTGGGTGAGAACTTCTTGGCTGAGTTGCACGCGGCGCTCCCGTTGATAGTGTTGAGCACCCTGGGCAATAAAAGTCTCTGCCTCCTGGGCTGCGTCTCGGCGCTGCGCCAAATTAGTCTCGATGATCTGGGAGAGGTCATCAATTGAGTAAAGATAGACATCCGGCAATTCGCCAACTTCCACCTCAATGTCGCGTGGTACGGCAATGTCGACCATGAAGATTGGTTTGTGACGGCGCTGTTTAATAGCAGCTTCAACCGCACCTTTGCCAATCACCGGAAGGGAGGCGCCGGTTGAGGAAATAACCACATCAAACTCGGCTAGCCTTTCAGCGACATCAGTGAGTTGCATCGCTTCGGCATTGTACTTTGCAGCCAACAGCTCGGCGTTAGCCAACGTGCGGTTTGCTATGGCAATCTCGCCTATACCTTGGCCGCGCAAGTGTTCTGCGACTAGATCTATGGTTTCACCGGCGCCCACTAGTAATGCTCGTTTGTCGGAGAGGTTGTTGAAGATCTGTTGAGCCATGGCGACCGCCGCATATGCGACTGAAATAGGATTGCGTCCTATGTCTGTTTGGGTGCGAACTTCTTTGGCGGTGCGCAAGATAATTTGCGATAGCAGATTTAATTCTGGACCCAAAGTGCCAGTATCGCGGGCGAGCGCATAGGCAGTTTTTACTTGCCCCATAATTTGCGGCTCACCAAGTACTTGGGAGTCTAATCCGCAAGCAACGCGAATCTGATGCTTGGCCGCATCTGTGTCCCAATGGTGGTAGGCCACAGCTTCTAGTTCATCGACTTGAATTGCGCGTTGGCTCGACAGCCAATGTGACAAATCGGGGTCAGTGCCGGGCTTCAGCGCACAATAAAGTTCAGTGCGATTGCACGTTGAAAGGATCGCGGCTTCCTGGACAGCGTCGACGTCGGCAACCACCTGTCGCAGAGCTGCGCGCACCTCAGACTCCGGGAATGCAATACGCTCCCGTAGGTCTAATGAGGCCGTGCGATAGTTTAAGCCGTATGCCAATATGGTCATGTTCTGGGACAAAACGCGTTTTCCCAATGATAGCAGATTGGACTTCCTTCAACCGTGCCTAAGTATCTATTTTTCATCGTGATTTTTTCATTGCTAAGCGCTTGTGCGGGTCGCGTCGAGCCGCTGTTGGCGGCAGGTGATTTCACCTTGGAAGGAAAATTGTCGGTTTCTCAAGATGGTCGCAATCAATCGGCGAACTTCCGTTGGCGTCAATTGGGAGAGCAATACGATGTCGAAGTCTGGGGTCTTCTGGGTCAAGGCAGAACGCGTTTAACCGGCGAGTCGGAGCATCTAGCCATTCAACGGGGCGGGGTATTGCTGGCGTCAGGACCGCCATCCGAAGTAATGCAGGCTCACCTGGGGTTCAGCCTGCCTGTAGAGGTGATGTGGGCCTGGTTGCAAGGGTATGCGGCGAGCGGAGGCGAAAATTTGGTGCTTGGAGACAACCATGAATTGGTCGGTTTCGAGGAGTATGGGTGGTATGTCGCGTTTGCTAAATATCGATCGTTTAATGACGTAGACGGGCAGATGCGTCCAAGCCGCATCGTGGCAAGCCGTGGTACGCAGAAAGTAACCGTCGCGATTCGACGTTTTTTGAAATAACTCGTTGATTTTTAAGCGATCGCGTTTGACAGACATGGGTCGGATACGGACAATAGCGCGCTCTCGATATTGGGGTGTCGCCAAGCGGTAAGGCCCCGGGTTTTGATCCCGGTATGCGCAGGTTCGAATCCTGCCACCCCAGCCATTTTTTGACTACAAATGGGATACACATCTTGGCTAATTTGATGCTGTTTTCAGGAAGCTCTAACCGAGCCCTGGCCGAACGTGTTGCTGAAGAGCTACACGTGACGTTGGGTAATGCTGATGTCGGCCATTTTAGCGATGGCGAGATAAATGTTGAAATCCACGAAAACGTCCGAGGGCGAGATGTTTTTCTGCTGCAATCAACGTGCGCGCCAACCAACGACAGCATAATGGAAATGTTGATTATGGCTGATGCCATTCATCGAGCATCGGCCACTCGAATTACTTTGGTTGTGCCCTACTATGGGTATGCGCGGCAGGATCGACGTCCTCGCTCGGCGCGGGTTGCCATTAGTGCCAAGGTTGTAGCGGATATGATCAGCTCCGTCAGTATCGACCGCATCTTAACCGTCGATTTGCACGCAGACCAGATTCAAGGCTTTTTTAATATTCCTGTGGACAATGTTTACGGTTCACCCGTACTGGTTGACCACATCCACACCAAAAACTATGAAAACCCAATGGTGGTTTCTCCAGATGTCGGTGGTGTAGTACGGGCACGAGCCATCGCGAAGCAAATTGACGATCTAGACTTAGCAATCATCGACAAACGCCGTCCCCAGGCCAACGAAACGAAAGTAATGAACGTTATTGGTGACGTTAAAGGTAAGACCTGTATTTTGGTCGACGACATCGTCGATACTGCAGGTACGCTGTGCACGGCAGCAGAGGCGCTCAAGGCCGAAGGCGCGATTAAGGTGGTTGCCTATATCACGCACCCGGTTTTGTCGGGACCAGCCGTTGAGCGTATTGCAAATTCTGAGCTCGACGAAATGGTCGTCACTGATACCATTCCTTTGAGCCAAGAAGCACAAAACTGTACCAAGATTACACAACTGAGCTTATCTGTCTTACTCGCCGAATCTATCCGTCGGGTGAGCAACGAAGAATCAATCAGCGCAATGTTCCGCTAGGAACACGCTGCTTGTTAAAACCTCTCGCTGTCGGTCGCAAGCTTTGAGAGATACATTAAAAAACAGGAGATACGTATGTCAGACAAAATTAACCTGACTGCCGAACTCCGAGAAGACGTAGGGAAAGGTGCGAGCCGCCGCCTACGACGACTTGGAAGCAAAGTTCCGGCGATTATATATGGGGGCGAAGCAGAGCCTCAAAATTTAACCTTGAAGGTCAATGAAATCAACAAGGCTATGGAACAAGAAGCCTTTTACTCCCAGATCATGAATGTTGTTGTCGACGGTAGCCCACAGCAGGCTGTTGTTCGCGATATGCAGCGTAATCCAGGTACCGGAAGAGTTCAGCATATTGATTTTCAGCGCATTAGTGCAAACAAAGTTATGCACGTGAATGTGCCATTGCACTTCTTAAACGAAGAAGAGTGTGTTGGGGTGAAAATGGGTGGCGGTAATATTACCCACAGCCTCATCGAAGTTGAGATCAGTTGTCTGCCAGCTAGCCTGCCTGAGTTTATTGAAGTTGATATGTTAGAGATTGATCTCGGTACTTCGCTGCATCTTAGTGATTTGGTTCTGCCTGAAGGTGTCACTATCGTTGCGCTCTCCTACGGCGAAGAACGCGACATCCCCGTTGTCAGTGTTGCTGTGCGCCGGGTTGTTGAAGAAGAAGCTACGGACGTTGAACCAACTGTTGCAGCGGACTCTAGTGATGATGCAGAAGAAGCGGGCGATAGCGACGGCGACGCCGAATAAGCCTAGTGATAGTCGAAAATGACCGCGCTTAGGCTGATTGTGGGCTTGGGTAACCCGAGCCCACAATACGATCGTACCCGCCACAATGTTGGTGCAGCTTGGGTGCGTAGAGTGGCCTTAAGGTATGACTTTTCGTTGTCTTCCGAGAGCAAGTTCAAAGGTGAAATCGGGCGCGGCAAGATTGCCGGCCACGATGTTCGACTGCTGGTGCCTTCTACCTACATGAATCTAAGTGGTGAGTCAGTTGGCGCAGTAGCTCATTTTTACAAAATCGCTGCTGAAGAAATTCTCGTTGCCTATGATGAAATGGCCTTCAATCCAGGCTTATTGCGGCTCAAATCCGGCGGTGGTGACAATGGCCACAATGGTTTGAAAAGTGTTCGAAGTAGTCTAGGCAGTAACGGCGAGTTTCATAGGCTACGCATTGGGGTAGGACACCCTGGTGATAAAGCGCGCGTCACGTCCTTCTTAACCCAGGTCAAAATGCCTAGTGCTGAGACTGATTTGGTCGAGCAATCATTGGATATTCCTGACACGGTAATGCATAGCATCCTGACTTGTGACTGGCAGAGCGCAATGAATATTATGCACACATCACCTTCTGAAAGTGGAGAGCAGTAATGGGTTTTAATTGTGGCATCGTCGGTATGCCGAATGTGGGTAAGTCGACGTTGTTTAACGCGCTAACCAAGGCGGGTATTGATGCCGAGAATTTCCCCTTTTGCACCATCGACCCAAATACAGGGGTAGTGCCCGTTCCTGATTCACGCCTGGCGAGACTTGCAGAGATCGCTAAGCCGGATAAGGTGATTCCGGCCACTATGGAGTTTGTCGACATTGCGGGTTTGGTAGCAGGTGCGGCTCAAGGTGAAGGGTTGGGTAACCAATTTCTTGCCCATATCCGTGAAACCCATGCTATCGCCCATGTTGTGCGTTGTTTTGAGGATGAGAATATCGTCCACGTCGAAGGCAAGGTTTCGCCTCGAGACGACATTGAGATTATTAATACCGAGCTTGCGCTGGCTGACCTCGAAACGCTTGAGAAAGTCTATGAGCGGACCCGCCGCACCGCAGGTTCTGGAGATAAAGATGCTCTGGTTCTGTTGGCCATTCTTGAGAAAGTAAAACTTGCTCTAGAGCAAGGAGATCCGGTACGCAGTTTGGACCTTACCGCCGAAGAGTGGATTGGCATTCGCGAGTATCACTTTATTACTGCGAAGCCTGTGCTCTACATCGCCAACGTTGCTGAAGATGGTTTAACAGACAATCCATTAGTCGACGTAGTAAGGGCCATCGCAGTGGAAGAAGGTTCCGAGGTAGTGGTGGTCAGCAATAAGATCGAATCTGAAGTGGCCGAGTTAGAGGATGATGAGCGGCTTGAGTTTTTACAAGACCTTGGCCTTGAAGAGCCAGGCTTAAATCGCGTTATTCGCGCAGGCTATAAGTTATTAGGCTTGCAGCAGTATTTTACCGCGGGTCCGAAAGAAGTGCGGGCGTGGACTGTGCCGGTGGGTGCAACGGCGCCACAAGCTGCAGGCGTGATACACACAGACTTTGAAAAAGGCTTTATTCGCGCAGAGGTCATTGCCTATGAAGACTATGTTGAACACAAGGGCGAGCAAGGTGCGAAGGATGCGGGCCGTTGGCGACTGGAAGGTAAAACCTATAAAGTCGCCGATGGAGACGTAGTCCATTTCAGGTTTAACGTCTAGCTTCACCAAGCAGTTCTTTGCCGGCCACCGGGAGTTTTCGGTAGTCTACTTCCGGAGCTGAGCGATCGTATGGTTGGCTATCTAAGTGGGCTTGCATAGCGTCTATAAATTGATGCCAACCTCCCAACACAGAATGTTTAACTCCAGATCAATTGCCTTACGCGATCCCATGATCTAAAAATATACTTTCGGGACAGGCACTAATTAGTCCCACTGGGGGGATGTACTATGTGTCGCGCAAAAAAAAAGCCGGATCGAAATCCGGCTCTTTTAAGTGCACCGTTGCAAGACGGGCGGTTTAAGCTTTTGCTTTGCGTTCCTTCACTTCGGCGATCACTTCGACAGCAACGTTTGCTGGGCAAGGTGCGTAGTGTGAAAATTCCATGGAGAACTGACCACGACCGGAGGTCATGGTGCGCAAATCGCCGATGTAGCCAAACATCTCTGCAAGGGGGCAGTCAGCCTTTACGCGGACACCGGTGGCGCCAGCTTCCTGAGACTTAATCATGCCACGACGACGATTTAAATCGCCAATAACGTCACCAACGTGATCATCCGGTGTAAAGACATCGACTTTCATTACCGGTTCTAGCAGTTGAGGCGAAGCCTTCGGTATGGTCTGGCGGTATGCGGCTTTAGCTGCAAGCTCGTAAGCGATCGCCGACGAGTCGACAGGGTGGAAACCACCATCCAACAGCGTCACTTTCACATCGAGCAATGGGAAGCCGGCTAGGGTGCCTTCATCCATAGAGACCCTGAATGCTTTTTCAACGGCTGGCCAAAATTCACGAGGAACATTACCGCCACTGACTTTCGATTCGAACTCATAACCTGAGCCAACTTCGCCAGGTTCGACGAGGTAATCAATTTTCGCGAACTGTCCCGCACCACCTGTTTGCTTCTTGTGGGTGTAAGAATCTTCCACCGTTTGCGTAATTGTCTCGCGGTAGGCTACTTGAGGTTTGCCCACTTCGACATCGATGCCGTGGGTTCGCTTAAGAATGTCTACTTTAATGTCGAGGTGTAATTCACCCATACCTTTCATTATGGTCTCGCCGGATTCTTCATCGGTCTCGATGTAGAAAGACGGGTCTTCGGAGATCATCTTACCTAAGGCGACGCCCATTTTTTCAGCGCCTGCTTTGTCGCGAGGAGCGATTGCCACCGAGATCACTGGGTCTGGGAAAACCATGGGTTCTAGCGTTGCCGGATTGACCGGGTCGCAGAGGGTATGGCCTGTTCTTGTGTTTTTCATACCAAGCAAAGCGATGATGTCGCCCGCTTGAGCTGAATCTAACTCTTGTCGAGAGTCGGCATGCATTTCTACGATGCGTCCAATACGTTCGGTTTTACCGGTGAATGTATTGAGAACATTGTCACCCTTTTTCAGCGAACCTGAATAAACACGAGTAAAGGTCAGGGCGCCGTATCGGTCGTCCATGATCTTAAATGCAAGGGCGCGTAAAGGTGCATCGGCATCTACAATCGCGAAGCTGCCGGTCTCGTTTCCTTCTAAGTCGACCTCAGGTTGTGGTTTTACTTCGGTTGGGTTCGGCAAATAATCCACGACAGCGTTCAGAACATTCTGAATACCTTTGTTTTTAAAGGCTGAACCACAGAAGGTTGGGAAAAATTCCAACGCAATAGTGCCTTTGCGGATGCAACGTTTCAGGTCATCGATGGAAGGTTCGGTGCCATCCAAATAGGATTCCATCAAGTCATCGTCTTGCTCAACCGCAGTTTCGATGAGCACTTCCCGATATTCTTCCAACTTGTCTTTAAGGTCGTCTGGGCATTCTGTAATGTCAAAGCTCTCTGGATCGCCAGATTCGTCCCAGATGTAAGCTTCCCGCGTGAGCACGTCGACCACGCCAACAAAGTCGTCTTCAATACCGATGGGTAATGTCATAACCAAGGGTACTGCGCCTAGAACCTTTTTGATTTGGTCGAGAACGCGATAGTAATCTGCGCCAAGGCGATCGAGTTTGTTAACGAAAATAAGTCGAGCAACTTCAGATTCGTTCGCATATCGCCAATTGGTCTCGGACTGAGGTTCAACTCCGCCTGAGCCGCAGAATACGCCGACGCCACCGTCTAACACTTTTAACGAGCGATAGACTTCAATTGTGAAATCTACGTGTCCGGGTGTATCGATTATGTTCAGACGATGGTCGTTCCAAGAACACGATGTCGCGGCAGATTGAATGGTAATACCGCGTTCCTGTTCCTGCTCCATGAAGTCTGTGGTGGCTGCGCCATCGTGCACTTCGCCGATCTTGTGGATCTTACCAGTCAGTTTCAGAATACGTTCAGTGGTGGTGGTTTTGCCGGCGTCCACGTGGGCAAAGATGCCAATATTTCGATAGCTGGTCAGATCGTTCATGTTGTTTCTCAAAAATACCTTGGGTTTACGGCCGAAATAAAACCTAACTTATTGATTTATATGAGGTTTTTATTCGATCTAAAATCTCGAGCGCGTACCTTACCATTGAACGTCTAAAAGCTCACGCGATATATCAGGGCTATCTGGAGGTCCGCGATACTACAAATTTATGTCTGCATACACCGGTGCGTGGTCAGAGGCAGTGAGCCCTGCTTGCTTCTTCCTGAATTCTCGATCGATGATGACATCGCTGAGCGGATCGAGTGTGGCAGGCGTTCCAAGGACGAAATCGATGCGCAAACCTTGCTTGCGATGAAAGGCGCCACCACGATAATCCCACCATGAAAAAGCTTGCTCGGTAGGGTAT
>JBNMMV010000010.1:0-32893 GCA_051270205.1 Limisphaerales bacterium | reverse complement strand
GCGCTGATACGTAGTGTGGTGTTGCACCGCCGTAAAGTGGCGTCGATAGCCGCTGCCAATGAATACCTTGCCGTGGCTTCAGAGCCGCAAGCCCTATGCAACCCCATTGAGCCGAATGAACTGGATCGGGAGCTGCTGGCGTGGATGTATGAGCTGGCGCTGCAACCCCTCGATCAATTTGAAGGTTACGATTGGGGCGAGCAGTACCACGGTGGTACCTGTCTGCGATACCAACTGGCGTTCCTGGGCGAATCTCTCGCGGCTTATGCGGCAAATGCATTACCCAATCATCAGCAGATGATAGAACCGGCGCTGGCGGCATTTATTGAACGCATGACAGACCAACGGGTGTGGAAATACTGGCAACTGGAAAATTTTCTCGCCACTGGCAGTCTGAATCCAGAACCCATGGCAAATGATAACGTCATGCTGACCGGTTTTTATCAATCCCAGATCAGCCTCTACGAAGCGGCGACGGGGTCGCATCGATTTGATGAACCAGGGTCGCTTAAATTTGTGTGGAAGGACGGTCGAGTTTTCCCTTATGACCACAAAGCCATTACTGAAGCGATTGTGGACAACCTGAAGCGCTCCAATCTGGGTTTGTATTCTTGTGAACCCACCTGGGTGTTCACCATATGCAACACCCAGGCTGCCCAGGGTCTGGTAGGGTATGACCGCCTGCATGGCACGAATTACTGGGGGCAGGTTTCAGAGCGTTTTCGCAATGGTCTGGTGCAAGAGATGATGACCGCAGACGGTGCGTTTCGTCATATTCGAACCAACGTATTCGGCTTCAGTTTTAACGATGGGGATGGTTCTGGCGAATACTATACCAGTGGTTCTCACGGGTTCGAAGACATAGCGCCGGACCTGGCGCGCCGCGGTAGAATTCTTGCGCTGAAAGGCGTTCCCGAGAAAATGGCAGCGCTCGAGCAGAAGATAGACAACGATGGCTATCTGAATCTAGGTATTACGCCCACCCGTGAGCGGGGTAC
Organism: Limisphaerales bacterium; assembly: GCA_051270205.1. GTDB lineage: Bacteria > Pseudomonadota > Gammaproteobacteria > Pseudomonadales > Azotimanducaceae > UBA4421. The sequence goes on along the minus strand of JBNMMV010000010.1, from coordinate 31,895 downwards.
TTATATTATGTCGGCGTTGGGTGAATGGTTTGGTGTCATCGCAGCCGCGTGTGCTGTGGGTAATGAGCGCGTCTTCACGGCGGCTTCAAATTCCATGCAGCGTGATTGCGCCACCGGTGCTCGCTTTCCACAACGGCCATTGCAGGCTGGTGTGCAAGCCATCGCTACTTCCTTGTGGCCACGGTGGGGGCGTGCGTTGTCGCTTGGTCAGCTCAACTTGCGTGGTTATGTCGCCCCCGAAGGCCCCATCTTGGCCTATGCACCCTGGCCTGAAACCATTGTCACCAAGGCACGATCAGACGATGGTGCGAGTCTCGATCTTGTCATCGAGCCCTACAAGGGTGGTAGCAACGTTAACCACGATATGCGGTTCACTGCACTTAAACCGTCGGCAGCTTACCGACTCATCGGAAGCGAGCTGAATCTGCAGATAGTGGCGGATACGGATGGAAATTGTGCAGTCTCGCTGGCGGTGCCCGGGCGACTGGCATTGCGGCTGGAGCTATCTGATGCCTAGGTATTTTGTAATCAGTCGGTGGTGGGATGCAGCTATGGGCTGGTCGTTACAGCTGCGTGGCAGACCGCGGTGTGCCACATCGCCCTTTGAGCCGCCTATTTTGCCAGACCGCCCCGACACGGGTGACCATGAGCGGGCGTCAAAAAGTTAGTAAATCCATCCGCGATCAAATCCGCTACCGGCGCATGGTTGGTTTCCTTGTTATAGGGCTATTGTTGACTTTGGACATCGCCGCGACCGGCGTCTTCGGCGGTGGTGAACGGCTGCTCGCAGTGCTGCGGACGGTTGTACTGCCGGGACTGCCATTTCTGGAGTGGCACCCCTTGATTGGCGTAGCCACGATCATGATTGTGCTGACCGCGCTTGGGACGTGGTTACGGTGGGGGATGGATTGGCTTGTAATGCTGGTGATGCTGGTAAGCGTCGCGGTGGCGTTGTTTGTGATGCCCTTGCATCACCAGCCAGCTGTGCTGACCGCCTTTGTTGTTGAAGCGAGCCATGAGTTTATGGCGGTGCTGGTGATTTTCACGCTGATTGCACAACTGCGTGTTGTTTTTGCGCGCCTGCCGGGGAGTGGTTGGGTGAGGGCCCGTTTACCTAAAACGTTGTTTTTTCCATCGGTAGACAGAGCGCGAGCGGCAACCATACGCCTGCTTCATGACTCCGACTGCCAACTTGCACGGGAAATGATCAACGATCCGCGCATGTTGCAGCGAGCCGCTATGATTAATCGAATTGCCCGCTGCAGATTTTCAGGGGATGTGTTGCGTAGTGCCCACGCGCCATTACGCGCTGCGCGAAATCTGGCAGGCCTGAACGATGTGCGAGAGCGTCAACGCTGGCTTGCAGAATCTCGATCGAGCCTGGCTGGTGTACCAGACAGCGAGCCCACCTGGGTCAGGCTGCTTGATGGTGTGTTGACGGCGCTGGCGATTGCGCGTCTGGATGAATCCACCGACGTAGAACGTTGGCGCCAAACCCTCGATGTTCGCTTTGCTTTGCGCCACGGTCGACGTCCCAGTGCTTTGCATACACCCTCGATGTTGAGTCTGGGCACGGCTGATGCCTGGGAACATGCTGCTGCTACAGCGCTTGCACACGCCGCGGGGTGGATAGATCAGACCGATTGGACCTATCTGCGGCCGCGCTGTCTAGGCGCTGCGGCAAGTGGAAAAGCAGACCCGGCAAGCTTGAGGCTGGTTGCCGCGGGGAAAATCTGGGCTAAGTTAACCGCTGATACGGAAGCCCTGTTGATATTGGAGCGTCGAACCCTTGAGGGCGATCCTCTGGCATGCGCGCTAAACGATCTGGTGGGGTCGGATCTGGTGGGGTCGGAGGAAAGTGCCGGAGTAAATTCTGGTCGAAGGGAACGTTAGCGGAAAGGTTGCTGAGCCGATATCAGAATTCTAAGGGAGTTTGCCTCGCGGTACTGACAAGTTAACGCTTTCGTCTTTCAGAAAGTGGGGATATGGAGTCAAATGCGAGCATGAAATTACATGCAAGTGGGGATATTCGTTGGATAAAAGGCAAAAACCCTGTGTTTTGCGTAACCCTGTCCTGTGTGTGGCGAGTTGGTAGTCAGGCTGGAATCGGCGTGTAGAAAAGTCCGCGGCAATGTTGCTGCCAATCATAGTTGTTGATATTGACGAATGAGTCGATAGTTTGTTCGCAATAGTTAATTGGTGATTGTCCAGAAAGTGCGGCGTGCGGACGGTGATTATTGTAATAGTGTTTGAATTCAAGTAGCTTTCTTTCGAGGTCCAGTGAATTCCAGAATGGCACGTGATCAAGATACTCACGCCGAATTGTACCAATTACACGTTCGAAGAACGGGTGAGATATGGGAACGAATGGCACAGACTTGATTTCCTCCACGTCCAGGATGCGCAAGTTCGCTCGCCACCGATGGAATCGAAATAGCGGATTGTTGTCGGTGCTGAGGTAGCGTGGTGGGTCAGCCCCAGAAATGGCGTGGTTAAACATTCTGCATAGAGCGACTCCGTCAACGGGACCCTGATGAATGCCGAAGCCGATAATGCGACACGCCACATGTGCGTGGCGCCTCTACTGGTCCATGACGACTAAAACCCAGTACGATTTGAGAGTGAGAGATTCGCTGCGGAAAAGATCGATGCTCCAAAGGCTGTCTTTACTGTGCCCGAGTAACGAAAGCCAGGAGGGACCTTGTGAGTTGCCCGGTCTAGGCTTGTAGTGTTTGGCGAGAATTCGTCTGACGATATCTTTGTTGATCTCGATCCCGAAAGTAAGTGTGATGATGTATGCGATGCGCGGAGACCCATAACGCGGATTGAGCTGCTTCAATTCAACGATGGCGGCGATCAGTTCCCGAGATGGACCTTTGGGCCCTGGTCGTCTGAAGCCTTTATTACTGAACAAGCTGCGATATTTACGTTTGAACCAACGCACGGTGAAATTTGAGTAGCATCGCTGGCTTGATGATTATCGCGACAGTGGAAAGACGTCGTGGTGATATCAGCAAAGACGAAGCGCCCAACAGGAAGCGATCTCTTGTTTTCAAGTTCGGCGATTTCTGTTGTGCTCGGGCGAGTATGCCAAGTTGGTGCTTGAGGAGTAGATTTTCCGCAACCAGAGCTTTGACTCCTCCAGATGGGAGCGCTTTCACGATGAGCAGCAGTGAATCGACAACGAAGAGAACAACGGACTTCATGTGACCCATCTTAGATAGGCATTGGACAACTACAAGACTAGGATGTGATCTGCTATTTTGTCGTGACTACCAATTCGCCATGCACACGGGAAACGATGTCGTTTGTAGATGTTTTGCATCCTGGTATGTTGCCAGAGGAGCGATTAACTTGTCAGTACCATTGGTGGTTGTGTTGGCGGTTTATTCACTAATTGAGGAGCCGCGCTCCAGACAGGTCGCTGCCAAAAGTGTCGCTGGTGAAACATCGTGAACGACTGCTTATCTGTCTAACAGTTGTGTCACCAGCATCTCGCACTCTTGGGTGGTGGGGCTGTTGAACCAGTTAATCGCATTACGCTCAGGGTCACCGGAATAAAGTTGTTCGTACAACCCAGCACGCGAACCGAATTCTGTACCGGTCATATCCCAGGCTAATCGCATAAGTTGTAAGCGGTGTTTTGCATCTATGTTAGGACCGATCAGCCAACGGTCGAGTAAGGACCCCACTATTGGATTGTTGTAGTCGGCTTCAGTCTGGGCGAGAACGCCGGAACCTGCAGCCATGCGCAGTACATCCGCTGCTTTGGTATTCGCATAGGGGAAGAAGAAGTTGAGTGCGGCAAAGCCAGAGGCACCCTGAAATGCAGGCTCGCCTAAACCGTCTCCTTGTGGACGCATTTCTCCCTGTGCATATGCCTGAACCCGTCGTATGGAATCAGCAATGGCGCCTGAGCGGATACCCTCGGAAACATTTACCAGAGCCGCAAGCTCGCCGATCGCGGCCTGAAAACGTGTAGTTTTGTCACGGCCGTTGGCACGCGCAATTGCTGTGGCCAGCCCGGTCAGAAAGCGTAATTTCATGGTCGAGCGTGTGGTCGCTTGAATCGCGGTATATCCGACGCCAAGACGGATCATACTGTTGTATGCCTCAAGATCACCATTTACGATTAGCCGATCATTAGCGATAAATACTTCTTCGAAGACTAAAATAGCATCACCTTCGTCGAAGCGATTGGTTAGTGGCCGGTCAAACTCAGGCTGCCCCTGGTCGTAGGTCTGCCTGGCCAGAATCGAGAATCCAGATGTATTCATGGGTATCTGGAAGGCCAGAACGAAGTCTTCTTCTCCCGGCTTGCGCGGGAAGTATGGCCCGATGTAACACTCGTTCGCGACCGGTGCGAGAGTCGACAACATTCTACAGCCGCTGACAACAACGCCGTCTGCACGTCGTTCTATGACGTGAATGGCTTCATTCGGTGCGCCGTCCTTTGAGCGGTCCGACTGGGGATCTATTAGGGCGTGGGTAACCTGCAGGTCGTTTTCCCGACAATTGTCTACAATTTTCCGGGCTTTTTCCGCTGCCTCAAGCTTGCCCATAGCACGCAGACCGCAAGCTTGATCCATGAGAAATCCGGACATGAAATCTGTCAGGCGTCCCATTAGTCCAAAAGTCGAAAGGGCGCGAAAATGGAAACAGGCGGCAAGTTGTTGAAACTCGTCTGCCGTTTGTGCTTCCAGGTAGGTCTTGCTGACGGGATCGCCAGATGTAGGCGAAGCGAACGTCAGCAAGTCCTTGTGCTGGGGGGCGTGTTGTTGATCATAAACGCTGGCGATAGTGTCTATGACACCTCGCATTGGCGCATATTCGGTGACGTCACGAACCAGCTTGCCATCGACGTACAACATCCGATTGTCGCGTAGTGATTGTCGGTATTCGTCGCCAGTCCTGATGCCCATGTATCGTCCTTCTAGCTGAATTCGAACATCTCATGTTGCTCGAAAGAAATGTCTGACTCGATATTAACTGCTAGAAAGTGATTATCTGGCGTGCTACCTCACCCGTCTTAAGGGCCGCCATACCTTCATTGATCTCAGACAAAGGAATGCGGCGAGAGATGAGAGGGTCAAGTTTTAGCTTACCCGTCAAATAGAAGTCGACGTATCGAGGCATATCAATACGAAAACGATTGGAGCCCATCATAGAACCCTGGAGTTTTTTCTCTTGCAATAGATCCATGCCGGGAACTTCGATTGATTGACCAGCGGGTACCATTCCGATCACGGTCGCAGTACCACCAGTCGCCAACATCTGCCAAGCTTGCTCGCACGTATGTTTGAGCCCTATCGCCTCAAAGGAATAATCTACACCACCGTGGGTCATTTCTTTGACCTGCTCCACAGCGTCGACCTCGCTCGCGTTAATGGTATCAGTAGCGCCGAATTCTCTGGCCAATTCCAGTTTCGACGCCAGTTGGTCCACAGCAATAATTCGACCCGCTCCCGCGATTGCAGCACCATTTATCGCGCTGAGCCCCACCCCGCCACATCCGATGACCGCCACGGTCGAGCCTGCTTCTACGTTAGCGGTACGCAGAGCGGCGCCAACGCCGGTGGTGACACCACAACCGATCAATGCCGCACGGTCCAGAGGCATGTCTTCACGGATTTTGACGACAGCATTTTCGTGTACCAACATCGCTTCAGCATATGAAGACAGGTGGGCGAACTGCGCGACAGGTTCGCCGTTCAAGGACAAGCGAGATTGTTCGCCTTTCTTACGGGCCGTAGCGCGTCCGCCGCATCGATTTGGAAAGCCAGACAAACAATGATTGCAGTGGCCGCAGAATACCGACAAGCAGGTGATGACATGATCGCCGGGCTTAACGTATTCAACCTCTGAACCAATTTCTTCGACAATTCCTGCGGACTCGTGTCCTAGCACTGCTGGCGCGCGAAATGGAAACAAACCTTCTACGAAATGCAGATCGCTATGACAAATACCAGCGAATTCGGTGCGCACACGAATCTCTTTTGCTCGAGGCGCGTCAAGATCCACGTCTTCTATTGTCATAGGCATTTTTGGACCGTGGAATACAGCTGCTTTCATATTTGTCCCCAGAATTATCATTTATAAATGAATATGTTGTCGGATTTAAGATGCCGCTCGGTACTGACAAGTTAAGCGATCCTCTGGCAATATGCCAGGATGCAAAACATCTACAAACGCCATCGATTTCCACCTCCTATCATTCAACACGCCGTTTGGCTTTACTATCGGTTCAATCTCAGTATTCGAGACGTTGAAGATTTACTAGCAGAGCGAAATATCAATGTAAGTTATGAATCGATTCGACTCTGGGTGAACAAATTCGGTCCAGAGTTTGCGCGGCGGTTGAAAAGAAGGCATCAAGGTTTTGGCAACACCTACTTTCTGGACGAAGTGTTCGTCAAGATTGGCGGCAAACAACACTACCTTTGGCGCGCGGTCGATCAAGAAGGCGAAGTCGTCGATGTCTATTTACAAGCGCGAAGAGACGCCAAGGTAGCGAAACGATTCTTCCAACGGTTTATTAAAGCAGGCGGTGTCCCTAGAGAGATCGTTACCGACAAACTGCGGAGCTATGGCCCTGCTTGTCGGCAAGGGGCACACCGAACATTGATTCCTGAGACGAGACACAACACAGAACAATACGCCAACAATCGAGCAGAGCTTTCCCATCAACCGACCCGCATCCGGGAACGCCGTATGCGTCGATTCAAATCGATCAAGCAGGCACAGCGATTTCTAGAAAGCCATGCCGCGGTCTATAATTTATTCAATCTGCACAGGCACGCCTTATGCAGAAAGCTCTTCAAGCTATTCCGAATGAGGTCCTTCGCGATATGGGATGTGGTAACAGCACATTAAGTGAGAAGTTGGTCCGCCATTGACCCATCCGAATTTTCAACTTGTCAGTACCGACGGAAATGTTGCGATTGGCTAATAAGGGTTCGACGTCTCGAATGCTGAGATTGAACCGATAGTAAAGCCAAACGGCGTGTTGAATGATTGAGGGTGGAAATTGATGGTGCTTATAGATGTTTCTATCCTGATATGCTGCCAGAGGAGCGATTAACATGTCAGTACCCCCACGACCCCATTCCCTGCATGACTTTCGCATGGAAGACGTACACTACGAACTCATCAGCCTCGCACCGGGTGAAAAAATTGTCCGTAAGGCGTGGGTGGCGGGTTATTTCTATCACGTCATTTCGGGTTCGGTGATTGGTATAACCGAGCATCAAGGCGCTGTTTCAATAGGCGCCCGGGATACGATTACCGTGGGTGGTTTTATGGCACACGAAATCGTAAATAATTCGAACCTAGCCGCTGAACTACTGATCGGTGCAGAGCCGTATGAGGTGTTGTCGTGGCTCAGATCAGCCCCCATTGTCAGCGTGTTCAAAGCTGGGAGTAGGAACCCGTTTCGAAAGCGCCTGTTGCTTGCCATGGATCTGGTTATCGAGGAGATTTCGAATCCTGAAACGCCGCCAGACCAGCCGACGCTGGAGCGAACCGCAGAGCTGATCATTTTCTACTTCTTTCGAATGAACAATCCTGTCGATGGTAGCTTGGACCCCTTCCCTAGCGACCCAAGGATAATGGCCGCAATCGAAGCCATGAATGTTGATCCTTCGGCCAACTGGACTGTCGATCAGTTAGCGGAGATTGCCCATATGTCCCGTTCTGCGTTTTCAGATCGATTCCACGCGTTGGTCGGAGACTCACCCATTCGTACCCTGGCGACGATTCGGTTGAAAGTCGCAGCACGAAAGATGCTCGAGGGTAAGTCAATCGAAAGTGCAGCCGATCAATCGGGTTATGGCTCTGAAGAAGCATTCAACAGGGCATTTAAACGCCAGTTCAACGTTACACCAGGTCGCTGGATTCGCAACCTGAGCTGATCAGCTCTGGACGATCGATCAATTTTTTAGCATACCCGCTCATAGGGATCTGGTGCTTCGCTGGTTATCATTATCTCAACGACACCAACGCCTGAGAGGTCACGAGATGAATCTAACTTCGGTTGCCGAGCTGGCTTATGTCGAGCTAGGCGTTTCAAGCCTGCCGGACTGGCAACGTTATGCCACTCACGTGCTGGGGCTCTCAGTCGAGGTGCAGGATGGCACGCTGCTGCTAAAAATGGATGATGCTCTCTGGCGCATCAAAGTGGTAGATAGCGGTGAAGACGATATTCGCTGTGCGGGTTTTCGCGTCCACAATGAGAAAGCCCTGCAAACCATCAGTCAGCAACTGCATGACATCGGATTTAACGTTAACAAACTGGGCGATGCGGAAACAACAGCCAGAGGCGTCGATACGTTGGTGAGTTGCATAGATCCGTTTGGCATGGGTGTTGAATTGTTTGTTGGTGATCGAGGCAGTGAAGCGCCTTTTGTGTCACCACAGAACGTTAACGGGTTTGTCGCCGGCGATCAGGGGTTGGGCCACATCGTTTTGTTCGTGGCTGATGCCAGTGCGGCCGTAGAATTCTATCAGAGTGGCCTTGGATTTCGTTTATCGGACCACATTACTATGGGGCCGGAGGGTGGTCAGATAGAGTTGACCTTCCTGCATTGTAATGCTCGTCATCATAGTCTCGCGCTCGCGCCAATACCTGTACCCAGAAAGCTGAATCACATTATGTTGGAAGTCACAAATCTGGATGATGTGGGGTTTGGGCTCGACCGGGCAATGGCGCAATTGACACCAATCTCATCCTCCATCGGTTGTCACACCAACGACAAGATGGTCAGTTTTTATATGCAAACCCCATCGGGTTTTGACATTGAATATGGGTTTGGTGGCATTGAGATTGACGATGACACCTGGCAGACCACGACTTACGACAAACCCAGTATCTGGGGCCACAAAGGGAATCTCAACTGATGTCAGCCATCATAGCTAGTGACCGCCTATCTCTCGATCTTGATGTCTGTTACAACCCGACAACCGGCGTGTTGGATAGACGTATCTTTACCGATGAATCGGTTTATCAAGAAGAACTGAAACGCATCTTCGGTCGGGCCTGGAATTTTATCTGCCATGACTCCCAGATTCCTGACTCTGGTAATTTCTTTGTCACTTATATAGGCGAAGACGAAGTGATCGCTGTTCGAGATAGAAAAGGAAAGGTCAACGTCTTGCTGAATTCGTGCCCGCATCGCGGCAACACGGTTTGCAGGGCAGAAATCGGCACAACGAAGAGTTTCTTTTGTTCCTATCATGGTTGGAACTTTGATCTGGATGGCTCTTTAGTGGCGGTACCCAATGAAGCCGCTTTCTACAAGAACGGTCTGAATAAGAAAGACTGGGGGCTTGAGTCCGCAGCCAAGGTCGAAACATACAGAGGCTTTGTCTTTGCCACACTCGACCCGGACGCTCCAAGCCTGACGGATTATCTGGGTTGGGTCGGGAAGTTGGGTATCGACATGATGCTGGTCGACGGCGACATTCGATTCTTAGATGGCATCCACAAAAATGTACTTAAGTGTAACTGGAAATTTGCAGTCGATAACTTGTACGACTGGTATCACGTTAAAGTCTCCCACGGCACGTCATTTAAAATTGGGTTAGTCACAGAAGAAGCGATGGCACCCAATGATCAGATGGTGATTCTCGGTGAGTATGGCCACGGTATAGGTGGTCCGGGTTTAACGCATGAGCGACAAGCAGAGTTCGACCAGCGACAATCGTCCGGCGAAGGGGACCCGCAATGGTATGACCTGCATGCTGCGCCTCGCACGGACGCGGCGACGCGCGAAATACTGGGGCCTGTTGGCTACCGTTCCTTTGGCCATCCGAATATCTTTCCTAACCTGTGGATAACCCACACACGACAGATGTGTCTGCGCATACCAAGAGGTCCGCATGAAACCGAAATCTGGTGGTTTAACTATCTTCCGGTGGATATGCCTGAAGAGCAAAGGCAAGAAACCCTTTTCGGGCAAAACCACATCTTTGGTCCTGCAGGGTTTCTCGAACAGGACGACGGTGAAAACTGGAGCCATTCGACGAGAGGGGCAAGAGGCACCCAATCAAAAAAACGGCCCTTGAATTTTTCCATGGGGTTGGGGCACGACACAGTGAGTACTGACCCGTCCGGTCAAAGTGGCATAGAAACCGTGGTGAATGAGCATGGTCAACGTTGGACCTACCAATCTTGGAAGGAGTGGATGCAGGCGAGTAGTTGGCAAGAACTCATGGCCAATCACTCAGCACCGCCCGAGGGAAAAGTCTAATGGGTGCCTACCAGAAACTGTCCGTGCAAAAGCGCTTGCAGATGTCTCTTGAGGCATCGGAATTCCTCTATCATGAAGCAGAGTTGCTGGATGATCGCCGCTTAGATGAATGGTTGGGCTTGCTCACAGAGGATATCCACTACTGGATGCCGATTCGCCGTACGACACAAGCCAAAGAAGTACATCTGGAATTTACCAAACCCGGAGGTATGGCTTTTTTTGATGATGACTTCGGCACTCTGACACTTCGTGTTCAGCGATTATCCGTAGGTCGCGCCTGGGCTGAAGATCCGCCTTCGCGAACTCGTCACCTGATTACCAATGTACAAATTGCTGAGTTTAACGGTGAAGAAATGACCGTGAAATCCAACTTCCAGCTTTATCGCACTCGATTGAACAGTGAGGAAGATAGTTGGATAGGCAGACGCGAGGATGTATTGCGCCGTGTTGACGGTGGACTCAAGCTCGCCAGACGGCATATCTTTCTAGAGCAGACCGTGATTCTTTCACAAAATTTGAGCAGCATATTTTAACCATGAAACTGGACAATCAAACAGTGATTATTACCGGCGGCGCATCAGGTTTGGGTGCCGCAATCGTAGAACGTTTCATCGACGAGGGTGCCAATATTGGTGTGTTGGATCGATCGATTGAAGGCTGTGGACAACTTCGCGAACAGTACGGAGAGAAAATAGTTTGTGTTGCAGGAGACGTCAGGCAGTTTGATGACAACGAAAAAATCGTCAGCGAATGCGTTAGTACTTTTGGTAAGCTCGACTGCGTGATTGGTAACGCAGGCATCTGGGATTACAACATGGCTCTGGTAGATATGCCTGCAGGGGATCTGAGCGCTTCATTTCGTGAACTGTTTGATATCAATGTGCTGGGTTACATGATGCTGTCGAAAGCTGCGCTCAAACCGTTGGCTGCCTCCGAGGGCTCCATGATCTTTACCGTGTCCAACGCAGGATTTTGGCCCAGTGGTGGAGGAATGCTGTACACGGCAACAAAACACGCCGTGGCCGGCATGATCAAGCAGCTCGCCTTTGAGCTTGCACCCTACATCAGAGTTAACGGGGTCGCTCCCGGCGCCATATCCACGCAACTCAAAGGACCAGAAAGTCTGGGCATGGGCGACGCCCAGTTTCCCGGCGAACAAATGTCTGCAACGGCGAAGGATTTTGTACCAGTGGGCGCGATGCCAACACCGGCAGAATACGCTGGCGCCTATGTATTTTTTGCTTCAAGGGAAGACAACGTTCCATCGACAGGTGCGATCCTGAATCACGACGGCGGTTTTGGTATTCGCGGACTTGGCCCAGTCCCTCGTGGTGGTGACGACCTGTTGAGCAAGCTTTAAGTCAGACTAAAACTATTGGGTAACTGGGAGAACGGTATTGACAAGTTAACGCTTTCGTCTCTCAGAAAGTGGGAATATGGAGTCAAATGCGGATATGAAATTACATGAAAGTGGGGATATCCGTTTGAGAAAAGGCAAAATCCATGTGTTTTGTGTAACCCTGTCCCATGGGAAAAGTTAACTTGTCAGTACCAATTGGAGAGCTAGATTGGAATTTCAACCTACCAAGATTATGCAGGCCGTGATCGCCCCACTGGCGTCCGTCCGAGCCCTGGCTGGCACCCTTACAAACCACTTTGAAATCAGTTAACGATGGCTGATTCTAAACCCAACGCTACCCGCCGAAAACTATGGGTTGTTGCGGGCACAATCGCGGCTTTATTGGTACTTTTGGGCGCTATGCTGATGTCATTGCCTAAGGGTATCAAGATGACCCATGAACAATTGGGCACCGGCAAGCCAGCCATAGTGTTTGTTTACGATCCAAACCTCGAGGTGAGCATAAGTCAGCCAGAACAAATGAATATCGTGCGCGATCAGCTTGGTGATCAAGTTGTCTTTCTCATCGCCAAAATCGGCACCCCAGAGGGCGATAAACTGATCGCCGAACACGGTGCTCGGCCGCCAGAACTCTTACTCTTCGATCCATCCGGGCGCCTGATATCAAGACAATTTGCCTTGCTAGATGCTAACCAGCTCATCCAATGGCTATCCTGCCTAGATAGGGAAGCTAATCTAGATATTTGTCCGTTACCGCGCCTTCACTAGCGCTTGCTACGAGCTTTGCATACTTAGCCAGCGTGCCGCGCGTTGCGTAAGCTTCGGGCCGTTGCCAGGCTTGTTTGCGTTGCGCGAGCGTGGCGTCGTCGACGTGCAGCGTGATCTCGTTGGACACCGCATCGACGGTGATTTTGTCGTTGTCTTCGATCAGTGCTATAGGTCCGCCGTCGAAAGCTTCCGGGGTAATGTGGCCAATCACAAAACCGTGGGAGCCGCCGGAAAAGCGCCCGTCGGTGATCAGCGCCACCTGGTCTGATAGGTCGCGCCCGTTGATGGCGCTGGTAGGGCTCAACATCTCGCGCATGCCCGGGCCGCCGCGCGGACCTTCGTAGCGCACGACAACCACATCGCCGGCGACAACTTCGCCGCCCATGATGGCCGCCATGGCCGCTTCTTCGCCGTGATAGCACTTTGCCCTGCCGGTGAAGGTGAGACCTTCGTGGCCGGTGATTTTGGCCACTGCGCCTTCCGGCGCAAGATTGCCCCTCAGAATAACGAGATGGCTGTCCGGTTTGATCGGGTTCGATAGCGGCCGGATGATTTTTTGGTTCTCCGGGTAGTCTTCCACTGTGGCGAGGTTTTCCGCCAAGGTTTTGCCAGTCACGGTCAGGCAGTCACCATGCAGCAGGCCTTCGTTCAAGAGCATTTTCATCATCGGCTGGATACCGCCGATTTCGATGAGTTCGCTCATTGCATACTGACCGGCGGGGCGCATGTCGGCAAGCACCGGCACACGTTTACCGACGCGGGTGAAGTCGTCGAGCTCGAGCGGGATGCCTGCGGCATGTGCGATGGCCAAAAGGTGAAGCACCGCGTTGGTAGAACCTTCCAGCGCGATCGAGATGGTGATGGCGTTTTCGAAGGCCTCGCGGCTTAGAATGTCGCTTGGTTTGATGCCTTGTTTGATGAGGTTTCGGACTGCTGCGCCGGCACGGTAGCTGTCTTCCAGTTTGGCATTACCCACTGCGTTTTGCGCCGATGAATTAGGTAGTGAGAGGCCCATTGCCTCCAGCGCGGAAGCCATGGTATTGGCGGTATACATGCCACCACACGAGCCCGGCCCGGGTATGGCCGTGGTTTCCACTTCCTTCAGTTCGATAGCGGAAATCTTCTGCGCTGCGTGTTGGCCGACGGCTTCGAACACGCTGACGATGTCACGCCGCTCTTTACCGGGCAGGATGGTACCGCCGTAGACGAACACCGCAGGCCGGTTCATACGCGCGATGGCCATACCGCAGGCTGGCATGTTCTTGTCACAGCCGCCAATGGCAACGAAACCGTCAAACCCTTGTGCGCCGACCACGGTTTCGATGCTATCTGCAATCACTTCCCTTGAGACCAGCGAGTAACGCATCCCGGGTGTGCCCATGGAGATACCGTCGGAAACGGTGATGGTGTTGAATAGCACGCCTTTGCCGCCTGCCTCGTCGGCACCGCGCAACGCTTCCGCGGCGAGCTTGTCGATGTGCATGTTGCAAGGGGTGACCATAGACCAGGTGGAAGCGATACCGATCTGCGGTTTTTTGAAATCCTCCTCGGTGAACCCGACGGGGTACAGCATGGCGCGGCTGGGTGCCTGTTCGATACCGTCAACAATTTTCGATGAATATTTCCGTTCGTCTGCCATATGCTTTCCCGTCTTGTTAGCTGCTTTTTTAACTTGTGGACCGATCCGGTTTTGACATTGTGCTAACCGCTTAGCCAATGCCGCGCTTCCGTTGTCATTCCTGTTGCACGAATCCCTTGGCGGCTAACAGTGACAGCGTCAGCGTATCACCTCCACGTATCGGACACCCGGCAAACTCAACGTCTCGCAGAGCAATTCTTGCCGTTTCCGTGATTGGGGAGGGTACTGCCAAGTTAACCGCTCCTCTGGCATGTTGCCAGAGGAGCGGTTAACTTGGCAGTATCAATATTAGGAACCAACCATGTTGACCTTAGGGCAAACCTACACCTTGCGTGTGTTAAAAATGACAGATCAGGGCGCCTATGTGGACGGAGAGAATCTGGGAGAAATCCTGCTGCCAACAAAGTTTTGCCCGCCCGACCTGGCGGTAGACAGTCACCTACCCGTCTTCGTTTATCAGGATTCTGAAACTCGCCTCATCGTCACGACGCAAATTCCTAAGGTACAGGTAGGGGAGTTCGCCTACCTGAAAGCCGTTGCGAACACAGACTTCGGGACTTTCATGGACTGGGGTTTGGACAAAGATTTACTGACTCCTTTTGGTGAGCAACACAGACCAATGGAGGTGGGCGATTCCTATCTCGTGTACGTCTACTTAAACAGTGCTGATGGCAGAATTACCGCTTCATCCAAAATCGACAAATTCCTTGGTGATGAAGCGACTCACGACTTCGCACCAGGCCAGCCGGTTGACCTCATCATCGCAAACAGTACTGACTTGGGGTTTAAGGCCATCATCAATCACAGCCATTGGGGCCTACTGTACAAAGATGAGGTAAATGAACGGCTTAGTTTTGGCCAATCGAAACGTGGTTTCATCAAATTTGTGAGAGCTGATGGCAAGATTGACCTTGCACTGAAGCAGGAACAGGAAACACGAGACCAACACTCCATGACTATCCTCAATTACCTTAAGGCGCACGATGGCTTTGCCGCCGCGCACGATAAAACGGATCCTGCAATAATGCAGAAGCTTTTTGGTATGAGTAAAAAATCCTTCAAGAAAGCCATAGGCGGACTCTTTAAAGAGCGCCTTATTACCATCGAATCGGACGGTATTCGCCTTAACAACCAGGCCGATCACTCAACATCAAACGGAAAGTAATCATCTATCACTGCGGTGCGCTCTACCGGCTTCGCTTCCAATTTGAGATCGCCGATTCGAATATCGTTCATCTATTGTGAGTGAGACTCGCTTTGCAGGTGGCACTTTAAGTTGATTCGGCTTCGATCATTCGCGACTTGGGATGCGATTACGGCCACCTAAATTGAATATTGGCACCCCGGCAATGCACACTCCATGGGATGAAAAACTGGCTTAAATCCTTGACTAGAGAACATAGTCACTTGTCAGTACCTGCCTTGATCAGCGCCTTCCACCAGCCTCGGTGTGCTGAATCTATCGAGAACTAAGTACACGACAACAATGAAAACGGTAATGCCGATCAAAGTAGAGTTAACCGCTACCCATTGGTAAATAGTATCGATAGGGTTCATCTTTTGATCGTTCGCAATTTTTCAATTTGGGAGTCCATAGGTAGTGGCAACGAAATATCTTACAAACTTAGCACGGGCGCTCTTAGGCCAATCATTCGATGATCTTACTTCGAGAGAGCAACATGTAATTGAGTCGGTTGCTAGTGGAGAGCCTATCGCGGAAAACACTAACCAAATATTCCGAGACCAGACAACCTCTTGGCAGAGGCTTGCAGATTCGCTGGCTCAAGTAGTTGGGTCATGGCCCTTCATCTGTGTTTTCTTTATATTCTTGATCGCCTGGATGGGTCTTAACTCCTTGATTTTGACCCAGAGTCAATCTGAATTTGACGCATATCCGTACATTCTGTTGAATCTAGTGCTTTCTACACTTGCTTCTATTCAAGCACCAATAATTATGATGTCCCAAAACCGTCAGGTCGAAAAAGACCGGATATCGTCGTCGAATGCTTTTGAAGTGAATTTGAAGATTGAACTGGCAATTCAGCATCTGCACGGGAAGGTAGACAAACTGGTCGGGCAGGATTGAGCGAACGTCGGCTTTGAGGCCGTAAGCTGCCTATTGCCCTGCACCATAGCCCGTCTGCAAATACGGTAACGCAGACCTGAGGCCAACTTATCACGTGGATGAAATTGCACGTTTTTACGTTCTCACTTACACCGGATAATTCTCCGCCAACCAACCCAGCCTGATTCGGCGATTGACCCACGCAAATTTTTAACCTGTCAGTACCGTATTTCTGAATCTAAGGCGCAGCTTCCGCGAGGTCCGTATTAGCCCGCCAACTATTTGTTCGAAACATCAACTCCTTCAGGAAACGTAAACGCTTGATGTAATCAAACGCCCAACGTAAAAGTTGACACAAATAGTACTCAAGCGCACAGTTCCTGGTTCATGAAACCCAACGCAAGGACGTAGTTAGGTGAGCAAAAACATCATAATTTGTACAGACGGAACAGGGAATGAGTTCTCAGATAAGAACGCGACTAACGTTGTCGAAACCTACTTGATTGCAACCAAATCTGAAAATCAATTGGTCTACTATGACCCTGGTGTGGGCACTGGTGGCTTTCACTACGATGAAGGTAAGGGTGTCCTAACTGCCGGCTTTGATAAGGCGACCGGCGCTGGAGTTCATGAAAACACCAAGCAGGCTTACCGCTTTCTGATGGAGGTCTATGAACCTGGTGATGATGTATATTTGTTTGGTTTCAGTCGTGGTGCGTTTACCGCGCGATCTTTAACAGGCATGTTGTACGAAGTGGGCTTGTTGGAGAAGCACAACGAAAACCAACTAGAGTATGCATCGAAGTATTACTTGGACAAAGAGTTCAAACAATTTGCTCCCTACTTCAAGGAAAAATTTTCCCAACATTGTCCAGTTCACTTTGTTGGGGTTTGGGATACTGTTGTGTCGACTGTTTTAGTCGAAGGTGAGGGGTTTGCGGATGCCCGGATTAGCCCGGAAGTTACTTACGGATATCATGCTGTTTCTATTGATGAACGCCGCAAAGACTTTCCGGTTACCCTTTGGGATCCGGGCAGTGTAGGAGCGAATCAAACGGTAGAGCAAGTTTGGTTCTCTGGCGTCCATTCGGATGTTGGTGGTTGGTACGAGGAACGCGATTTATCCAGCATTGCCTTGATCTGGATGTTGGAACATGCAGAAGATGCTGGTTTATCGTTGGATTCGACAGAATTGGAGAAGCGGCGCATGCAGCGAAAAGCCCTTGGAAAAATTAACAACTCTTATACTGGTTTCTGGAAATTCCGTGGCTCTCGTACAAGAATTATTCCAGAAGATTCAAGGATCCACGCATCAGCGCTTCAACGTTCTGACGAATTGGCAGGTTATGAATTTCGAAGGCCAACAAGTTTTACGGTGGCGCAATCGAAGCTCTGAGTCTATCGTTACCTGTGTTGGAAGCTTAGTCCTGTGCAGTTCTCCTATAAACGGTACTGACAAGTTAGTCGCTCCTCTGGCAACATACCAGGATGCAAAACCTATACAAACGCCTTCGTCGAAGACACTCTGGCTTCGGCGATACCTACTTTTTGGGAGAAGCGTTTCGCTGCCGTGGCGTCTCTTCGCTCTTGTAAATACACATCGACGACTTCGCCATCTTGATCAACCGCGCGCCAAAGGTAGTGTTGTTTGCCGCCAATCTAGACGAACACTTCGTCCAGAAAATAGGTGTCGCCAAAACCTTGATGCCTTCTTTTCAACCGACGCGCAAACTCTGGACCGAATTTGTTCACCCAGAGTCGAATAGATTCTTAACTTACATTGATATTTCGCTCTGCTAGTAAATCTTCAACGTCTCGAATACTGAGATTGAAGCGATAGTAGAGCCAAACCGCATGTTGGATGATTGAAGGTGGGAATCGATGGCGCTTATAGACCGATTGCTCTTTGTATGGCCGCGATATAGGCGAAGCGTCTAGGACCACCGTGTTGTGAACCTATTTCCTGTGCGGCTGGCTCATCTGGGTTCATATAAGCTTCTCGCGGCATAGCGCCAACCATCACAAACACCAATCCCTGTTCAGGTTCGACGTGGATCCATTGACCGTAGGCGCCGAGTGCCATGAACGACCCAGGATGATGTACCCACCACAGATGTCCGTACCCGCTAAAAGCCGATGTATCAAGCCTTGGTCGTTCGCCTATGTCGTTGTGGAAGTTAGGTGCAGAGGGTGCAGTTGCTGCCTGTGTCCAGCCCTGCGGCAGAATGCGGTTGCCTCCTGGAGATACACCATCATTCAACATCAATAAGCCGAATCTCGCATAATCGCGTAAAGACGCGCCACAACAGCTGCCTGTAATCTCCTGCCCATCGTCTGCATCCAGCATAAAATAGCCGTCCTGCTCCATGCCACACGACGCCCAGATCTTTTCTGCACAGTAATCCGCTACTGTTCTGCCGGTAACTTTGCTCAAAATCAGGCTCAGCAGGAAAGTATCACCTGAGTTGTAGTAGTACTGCGTGCCGGGTTCGTAAATCCGCTTCAGGGTTTTCAGGTGGCGCTCGATATGACCCCGCTCGCGTGCGGCGATTGGCTTGATGTAATGCTTCTGCACGTCCGCATTCATGTCCTCATAATCTTCCGTCCAATCGATGCCCGACGTCATAGTGAGGAGGTGGCGTACAGTCACACCTTCATAACCAGTTCCCAGGAAATCCGGTAGAAAATGCGTCACTTCATCATCGAGACTGCTGATGAGACCGTCATGTACTGCCGCGCCGATCAAGGTCGAGGTCAGCGACTTGACCATAGACGATGACTGCCAACGTAGTTCCGGCGTTAAACCAAGCGCATATCGTTCGATAAGGATCTCGCCATTTTTCAATACAATGAGCCCGCTCAAATGTTCATCGCGCATGAGGTCTGCAACGTCGCAATCTTGCCCCTGATCTTCGTACCGCACATCTAGTTCTTGTGCGGCTCGCGGCAATTCAAACAGCTGTTGGCTGTGGCGAATCGGTCGAGTGGCGAAAATTCGATCCCAGTGCAGAAAGCCCTCTGGCTGAATGTTGGGAGACCACAGCAGAAAGTCGGTGCCCAGCAGTCGTGCGAGCCAGTGCTCCCGAGATTCGTTCGACATTTGTGATGTCATCGACGGCTTCCTTGTGTTTGTGGCGAACAGTGGGGGGTGCGGCAGTCTATGCCATCACCGTAGAGAATAAATCTACATCGTTAAGCGAGTGGCGCGGTACTGACAAGTTAACTTTTGCCGTGGGACAGGGTTACACAAAACACATGTTTTTTGCCTTTTCTTGAACGGATATCCCCACTTGCATGTAAATTCATACCCGCATTTGACTCCATATTCCTACTTTCTGAAAGACGAAAGCGTTAACTTGTCAGTACCTAGTCGTAGTATGCGGGTGCCTTGTTTAAGCTATCCGCCAATGCCTTGTCATGTTCTATCCATAACGTAGCGCCGGTCTCTTTGATGAGCTGTTCGATCTTGTCCATTGATTCCAGTGTTTGCTCGGCGTCCGCGTTGAAGTTTGGTGGGCGTCGCAATGTTCTGTTGGCGCGAAAGTGGAACAAGTCGCCAGACAGTATGAGTGGTCCAGTTGCTTCGAGGTCTATATAAAGAGACTGGTGGCCGGGTGTGTGACCTGGTGTGAAAATTAGCTTTACGCTGCCGTCCCCGAAAACGTCATGGTCGCCTTCCAGTATTTCTACGTCTGCAGTTTTAAGCTTGTCAAACCATTCGGTTTCGACGAAGGCGCCACTTTCGCCACTGAAAGCGGCTTCCCATTCAGCCTTTTGCATGAGTACCTTTGATTCTAGAAAGTAGTTGGCAGCACCTGCATGATCATAGTGTAGATGTGAGTACGCGGCGTGGCTGATGTCACCCGGCTTAATGCCCATTGCAGCCAACTGGTCCACTATCCAATTTTTGTAGGTCGCAGACCCGCCTTCCAGGCTCATCTGACCCGCATCGGCGTAAGGCTTCGGTAAGCCGCCATCCCACAACAACCTGCCTTTTTCGTGCTCAACGAGGTAACAAGGTACAAAAAGTTCACGGACATCAGTTTCTTCTGCTGTCAGATTAAACATGCTGATGTCTTCGAGAGACAGAGACCCACAGTCAAAAACGTAAAGTTTTGTTTGTGCAAATGCGGCTGAAGAAGAAAATAGAATGATGAGCGCGATCCATCTCATGATGTTGTTCCTGGATTTAACTGTGGCTCAGACCTTTACAGAAAGGCGCTGCCTGGTCAACGCAGTAGGAGAATGATTTTCAGCTGATCGCTGAAAGAAAGCTGCCGTCGCACCAAGGACTACATGGCGAATTTCTTTCAAGTTCAAAGTGTCTAGTTGCGAGTTAATCGCGTGTCAGTGCCGTGACACTTAATACCGGAGTCATGGGTTACAGTTTTGGAAGCTGGATCGGCCTAGCTTTCCACCGTGTATTGTCGGAGAAAGGTCTCCAGTGACTCCTTTACGCGAGTACCTTCCTCGATCATTTTAATGATCTTTCGGTGTGCGTTGCCTGCCTCCACTGCGATATGGAAACCATTGATTCGCAGGAAGACATCGACAGCGAAGAACGCGACGCGCTTGTTCCCATCCACAAATGGGTGGTTCATTGGTAGGGACTCGAAGAGCGCTGCCGCCATTTCGATGAGGTCCATGTAGTATCCGGTACGGGGTCGAAACAAGGCGCTCTCCAAAAGTCCCAGATCCCGAACACCAGGTGGCCCACCAAACTCTTGCAAGAGCGTGTTGTGAATTTCCAGCACCTCCTCTAGCGTGAGGAATGCAACTGAGCCAGGCAGGGATTGCCCCTCACTTGGCAAGCATTTCTCCCAGCTTGCGGTTGTTATCAATCGACTTTGCCAGCGCCGATCTGACCTCCGGGCGGACTCGTCGACGCTGCACATATTCAGCGATGGCTTCAGTCAATACCCCCGAGATGCTCTGTTGTGATTCTGTTGCCAGCGCCTTGAGGTCCTCCCAAGTGCGTTCTTCGACTTGAGAGCTCACTTTTACGGTAGTCATGTCATTCCTGAATTATCATGAAACTTCATGATTCCATCATAATGTTGGGTCGAAGCCCGTGTTGCTGGCCGATTGCAAACATTTAAAAGTGATCTCCCAGAAAGGTCGTATTAGATGATGACTTTGGCCAACATTTCGGAGGGTGGGGAGATTATAACTGATTGAAAAATATACTATTTATGTACATGCGCTAGGATTAGTGGGGGTCAAGTCGTCGCAGCCGTGTGACGGCCCGCTAAATCCTGCCGTTCCGACCAAATATTTGATAAAAACATATAGTTAGTCAGGTCGATTTTAGGCCGCATTGATTTGGTGTCAGGGATCTGGCAACAAACTGGCACCACGCTATCCCTTTTACCTCCTCACTTGATTTGCGATCAAGTGCTTATGTTCGGAGAGACCGCTAGATCAAGGGCTGCGGTGGTGGTTTGTAATGGCAGTTGTGCAATCTATGGGATAAATCTTGCCGTCCGGACCAAATCTCAAGGGTACATTCTGGACACAAGGAACAGTTCCCATAGAAGACATAATCTACAGCTTCGGTATAAAAGTTCTTTGGCCAGTTATGTCTGATCTATATCGAGATATCGACAAACCAGTCGGACAAGGTGGTGTTCAAGGTCCGGGTTCTCCAGTAATTCCGGGGCATGGATCACCGTGTTCCGAACCACACCAATGACGGACGTAATCAGAACAAACATGCCGACGTCGTTCGGTGCCTTTGGCGCTTCCTGCTGGTGTAACTGAAATCAAGGTTTCCAAGTAAGCTCGATACCAACTGTTTAGAATAACGTCTTTGTTTAGGCGAAGGGGAATCGGATGAAGCGTAGAGGGTTGTTGGATTCAGTATTCATTTTCGTGCTATTGGCGACGGTCGTTGCTTGTGCAGACGGCGAGAGGGGTGCGAATAACCAAGCCGCCTCCGAGTTAAATGTGCCGACAGAGCGGGTGGAACCGTCGGCACAACCTGTCTCTGAGGGGGCGGCGCCAGGAGGCGAACGCTATGCCTACTTTGGTGACCTGCACGTTCACACCACTTATTCGATGGATGCCTTTAACTTTGGCACCCTGGCGACACCTGATGATGCGTACCGGTATGCCCAGGGAGAGGCCATCAAGCATCCGGGCGGGTTCAATATGCAACTTGACCGGCCCTTAGACTTTTACGCGGTCACGGACCACGGCTTTTATCTTGGCGTGGTCCGAGCCGGAGCCGACACCACATCTGAAATCTCCAACTACCCGGCGATGCAGCGGATCCACAATCTTAACGCGCCGGAGAATCTCACCCTTGAAAGTATCCCTACGCGCAACTTCCGCGCTTTTATTGGCGCGTTCAGAAAGGACATGGCCAACTCCGACCTGCTCAAGGCAGAAGTACAACGCATCATGAGCAACACTTGGGCGGATGAAGTGCGTGCTGCCGACCAACATTATGAGCCTGGTAAGTTCACGACCTTTGCCGCTTATGAGTTCTCAACGACCAGGCAGGACGGTGGCAGCATGCACCGGAATGTCATCTTCCGCGGCACGAAAGAACTACCAGCAGTGCCTTTCAATCGGCTCATGTCGCTAGACCCCGAGGACCTTTGGAACTGGATGGACGGTTTAAGGGAAGAGGGCGTTGAGAGCCTTGCGATCCCGCACAATTCCAACAAGTCCAATGGACAGATGTTCGCACTGGCCACCTGGGCAGGCGACCCGATGACACTTGAGCACGTTGAGACGCGCATGCGTAACGAACCATTGGTTGAAATCACCCAAGTCAAAGGCACCTCGGAAACGCACCCGGCGCTTTCCATGAATGATGAGTGGGCGGGCTTCGAGATCGACCCCTATGTAGCGGGTGGTGGTAGCTTGAGAATTGCCGAGCCTGCCGGGGGCTATGTGCGTGACGCGATGAAAAATGGATTGTTGCTGGAAGCGGAAGGCTTGGGTAACCCTTTTCAGTATGGCTTTATCGGATCGTCTGACACCCATACCGGTGCAGGTTCGTACGACGAATCGAACTACTTTGCGAAGGTGGGTCTGCTCGACTCAACAGCCGCCCTGCGTGGTTCGGTGCCGATCAGTGACGACGATGTCGAGACCCTCGGCTTAAGTGATGCAGATGAATCGTCGTTCTATGTCGCGTCCGATGGTAGACGCTATCTGCACCGCAGTTCATCCGTCTATGGTGCATCTGGCCTGGCGGCTGTGTGGGCTGAAGAGAATACCCGCGAGTCCATTTATGATGCCTTCCGCCGCAAGGAAACTTTCGCCACCTCAGGACCGCGAATACAAGTGCGCTTTTTTGCGGGACATGACCTCGACGGCACGATGCTTGAAACAGCGGATGGTATGTTTCGCGCTGCGGGGCGAGGTGTTTCGATGGGAGGAGACCTGATGACGAATCTCGGAGATGTACCTTCCTTTATAGTCTGGGCGACCCGAGATGCGCAATCGGCGCCATTGCAACGTGTGCAGATCATCAAGGGTTGGCTAGATGGCGGTGAAACTCACGAACAAGTATTTGATGTTGCATGCTCGGACGGATTGGCGGTTGACCCGAAAACCCATCGCTGTCCGGATAATGGTGCCAAAGTGAATCTAGCTGATTGTGCTGTTTCTGCAGATCGGGGTGCGGTTGAGCTGAAGACACTTTGGCAAGACCCAGAATTCGACGAAAAACAAAAAGCCTTCTATTATGCTCGCGTCCTGGAAAATCCAACCTGTCGATGGTCCACTTGGGATGCGCTTCGTGCCGGTGTGGCACCACGCGACAATCTTGATTTGGTTTTACAGGAACGGGCCTGGTCTTCTCCGATTTGGGTGCGCCCCCACTCTATTAAGAGCGCTGCTAAAAGAGACGCCGGATGATGAGAAAAATGGAAATTGATGTTTTTTGGTCTTTTCGCAGTCCCTGGTCCTATCTTGCGACCCGGCGGTTGCATGACTGGCAGGAACAGTATCAGTTGCAGGTTAACTTCCGAGTTGTGTATCCCATTGCAATACGAACACCGGAGTTCTTTCAACAGGTGCAACCACAATGGTTTTCCTATTTCGGAACCGATGTTTATCGTGTCGCGGAGTTTTTGGAACTGCCCTTTGTCTGGCCAAATCCTGATCCGGTTATACAGCTGATCGATAAAGAGGGTGGGAGGCAAACTGCACCTGAGCAACCTTACATCTATCGCCTGTCTAGACTTGGTGCGCTGGCTGAGGAAATGGGGCGAGGCATCGAGTTTGCGGATGAAGTGTCATCGCTCATTTGGGGCGGTTCTGAAGGATGGGATCAGGGCGATCTTCTAGCAAATGCGACTCAGAGCGCTGGACTTGATCTTAAGGAGATGGATGGGCGCATTGTCGCCGAAGCAGACCGTCTGGATTCGGTGATCGAACAAAACCAGGTCGACCATGATCATGCGGGCCACTGGGGTGTGCCAACCTGCGTGTTTGAAGGCGAGCCGTTTTTCGGTCAGGACCGCCTCGATGTGTTGCTGTGGCGACTGAAGAAGGAAGGTCTGCAGACGCGGTAGTCCAGGTGAGAATTTATCCTCCTCGACTGTGATTCACCCAAAAGACGGTTGTGGGTTTGTCATAGTGTCGGTAGATGGCATTGTAAGCCTTCATCCAGGGCATCTGAGTTCTCCTCAAATACCTCTATTGTGTAATCTGTGTGTCCGGTATTAAGTGTTACCTATCTGTCGGGTAGCACAAGCACCGATTCATCCAATCAGCAAAGAAGTACTAAGATGCTGTTTCGGATCCGTATCACGTGTTTTATGATCGTGAAGTCGAAAGCGCGGTTGTGATACGAGTAATAACTATAAACTGCCTTAAGGTGTATCAGAGTAGCTATCGAAGAATTGGCGTACTTCAATGGCCTAGTGATCCAGCAGTTTGGCTCCCAGAGCCTCGACTATTGGCCCACAAAGCTCGATGCCGCAAGACTCATCTGGGAACCCTTGGCAGATTTACCCGACGTAGTGGAAGACCCAGCCCTCAGAGAATGAGCCGCATTATCATTCGTCGTGCACTTAAGTAACGTTTTTGAAGATCAGCCAATGCCAAGATCGCGCGCCCACCGAAGACTGTCAAACAAATCGTAGACTTCAGTGATTCGACCGCCCTGGGTACTCAAGCGAGCCATCCCGCCGACACGGCTCTCCTTGCCGGTGGTAGGAAACCCCGCGAGGTCCTTGCCAAACCGACTATAGAAATCGTAGCGCATCACGCACGTTGATTGTTCGGTTACGAAATCGATCGGCGTGATGCGGAAAACTTCAGCGACGTCATAAAACACCGCGCGTTGCGCGCGCACCGCCTCGATGCCCTCCAGCCGACTGGAACCTTCTATCAATACAATCTCCGGCGCATACAGCGCGCATTCTGTGTCGACATCGCGAGCGCTGATTGCCTCTGCCCAGGCAGTGGCGAGCATGACGGCTGTGGGGTGACTTGTGATTAGCGTGCTCCGCGAGTAGATTTATACAAATAATAACAACTTATAGAGGATCGCGCCCTCCGCGCGACAAAGCGATATGGATATACCCCCAATTGCAAACCTCGCATTCGAACTCTCCAGCTATGCGATCGCCATTGTTATTTTTGCGAAGGTAGCCCGGGAAGACCGTTTCCAGATATTCCTGTTTCTGACCGCAATTGTCGCGACCGTCAGCGCTGAACTGATTGGCATCCGAGTGTCGCATGGTTACTACTACACCGATTTTCTAATCAAAATCGCCGGCCGACCTGACGGTCTGCCACTGTGTATTGCGCTCGATTGGGCCGTGATCATTTTTTGTGTCTGGCGCCTTGGTGCGCGTCTTGACGTGAAATGGTACTTGCTGCCGTTGGTGTTTGGCGCCCTGGCAGTCCCCCTGGACCTTGTGCTCGATCCAGTTGCATCGATCTCAAAACTCGTCCCACATGCTTTCATGGACTGTCACGCCGGAAATTTCCCACCTGGTGAGGCGATAGGACTCAGTTACTGGGTCTGGTGCGTTTCACCTGCCAACGCGCACCATTGGTTCGGCGTGCCGCTGGGTAACTTCATTGGCTGGTTCCTGCTGGTGGCAGGCTTTACCCTGTGTGCGTTAATCGCTCAACGAAAACTCGGACACGACGCTTCCTGGCCGCGCATAGTGCTTGCTGGAATAGGTGTAGTTGTCGGGACTCTCCTCCTTGAGTTCGGCTCATTATGGATATTTGAGCAACTTGAAAAGCTTGGGATATCCAGCGCGATTCTTCTGACGGGGCTGCTTGCCACGGGTTTCGGTGCCATCTTGGCGAGCGGTAATCGCCGCACAGATCGCTCGTTTGACGTCTGGTCAATGACTGCCTTTCTTGGCACCTTAACGTGCTGCACGCTCGCCTATTTTGGTTCGCTGCGAGCAGTGGCAAGTCAGGATTTTGTGTTCGCGATGTCTTCGGTGCTGGCGGTGTCCGTGGCGCTTTCGTTCTGGGTCATGCGGGGCTGGCCAGTATCCAGGTCAAAATAGGATACACCGCCGGTCGCCTTCAGTGCGCGCTGCCGCCGATACAGGACAACCATATAAATCGCATCGATCACACTGCATACGATCGCGATACTCTGAACGAATGGGTTGTCCGTATAGGTAATGTAGACAAACACGGCAATCATCGCCGTGCCGATGCCTTTCAACCAGCCGGCGGTAATTGAAAATAGCTCGATCTTCGCAAAGTGAAGAGCAAACAGCATATACAGGACCGACATAACCACATTTACAATGTATGCCGAATTACTCCCTAACGGCAGGTCATAACCAGAGTTTTTGAATCCGAGATAGAGTAGCGTCCAGGAAAATAGTGACAGAACAATCAACGGTTTCAAAACAGCGCGAACGGCTTCGGTCGACACCTGCTTATAGCCGTAGCGGAACAGTGAATAGAGAATAAACGTATCCAGCAACGCCCCGCCTATATAAAACAGGGTAAGCAAACGCCCCATGTCATTCTCAAAATAGAAGCCCCAGAGAAATTCCCATGTGATGTTACCGCACACGGCAATGATAGGCACTTCGACGAAGCGGTCGCGCAGGATGTTGCGGATAATGACCACATATGCCGCTCCCCAGAGAAAAAAGCCCCCGAGATAGAAAAACAGCTGAGTGGAACTATAAAGCTCCGTGTTAAGCCATGGCCCATCCATAGGAAAGAGTTTACCTTTATTGGATCGAAGTGTTAAATGCTTTGACAATAGTGATACTACAGTCTTGTCACAAATATGGCGAGTGAGGCCAGGAACATGCAACAAAACAAACGTCTCCACAATTTTGACAATGTCCCTGAATCTGGTCGTTGGAATCCGGAGCTGCTTGCAAAGCTGCGCACGATCACTGACCCTCCGGCGGATGAGGTGATCGCCGAATTTTTTGCACAAGCAGACGCACCGGAACCGCACGCTTTGTTCGCAGCCCTGTTGGACGAGAGAATTCCAGGGGCAGACAGCGATCTGGCGCCGGTCTCGCAACACCTTCTGCAGAGTCTGGCGGACAAAGACCCGATCCCGCCCCTACCAGACGTCGATTTTGCACCAGCCCAGGCTCTACTTCGGGATCAGGGCCCCGAGATCATGATGATGCTTGGTGGTTATTCCCTGCCGATGGCATACAGCGCAGCAAACGGCGCAGCGGTACTCGCCCAGACTGGTTATCTTGAAAAACGAGTGATGCGACGGCTTGTTGAAACCGCGCAACTGGTGATTGATGTTCTGCAGCCAGGCGGTCTGGAGCCGTCGGGCAACGGCATACGTTCAGCAAGAGAGGTGCGCCTACTGCATGCAGCCATTCGCTACCTCATAGATAAGAAAGGTAGCTGGGACCCCGAAAAACTCGGCAAACCGATCAATCAGGAGGATCTGGCGGGTACTCTCATGGTTTTTTCTGCGGTAGTTCTGGATGGGTTTGACAAGCTCGGCATCGACATCGACAAACAGACCGGGGATTCCTATATTCAATTGTGGCGATATGTTGGTCAGGTGATGGGGCTGGTGCCAGAGCTTTTACCCGATTCACAAGATCAAGCCCGCGAACTGACATGGATGATCTACGATTCGCAGATGGGAGGATCCACGGTTGGCTGTCAGCTCATGACCTCGTTGCTGTCAACGATGAAGGAAAACATGCCGTTTGCAATTGCCAGGCAGCTGCCACCCAGTATCGTGCGTATCTTTATGTTGCGCGAAGCGGCGGATGAACTTCGTGTGCCCCGCCGACCCGTATTGGATTTTGTCACCCGGATACTGTTTCGCTGCCTCGCTTTACTTGACCATCTTCTGCTACATTTCGGCGTAACACGACACTTTTCACGCTGGTTTTCACGGCGCCTGATCCATATGCTGCTGCAGATGGGTCGCGGTGATGAACGCCGCGCCACCTTCGAAATCCCACTCGATTTGCATGCGGAGTGGCGACTGACAGGCAAAAAATGAACTGCCATGAATGCGGACATGAAAATCCAGACGCTGCGCGTTTTTGTAACGACTGCGGTAATCGCCTGGTAAGAGACAAACAGGCGGATGAAAGAAAGCAACTGACCGTAGTGTTTGCCGATCTTGTGGACTCTACACGGCTAGCGGCGCGCCTGGATCCCGAGGATTGGTCTGATGCGGTAAAGCGCTATCAATCTGTCTGCCAGACTTGCGTTGCGCGGTACGACGGTCACATTGCCCAATATCTGGGCGATGGCGTGTTGGTGTACTTCGGGTATCCGGTTACGTATGAGGATAGTGCCGCGCGTGCACTCCATTGTGCACTTGCTATGCGCAAAGGCCTGGACGCCATTAATCCTGAACTGTCCGTGGACCTGGGTATTGAATTGCAGATGAGGATTGGGGTTCACACTGGTCCGGTTGTGGTGGGCAAAGTAGGTAGGGGTGCGCAATCCGAAACACTTGCGCTGGGTAACACGCCCAACGTTGCCGCGCGTCTCCAGGGGCTCGCGCCACCTGATGGTATTGCGGTCAGCCAGCTGACCCTGGACCTGGCTGGTGGTGGTTTTAGTGGCAAGGCGCTCGGCGCACAAAACCTGAAAGGACTAGAAAAACCCCTCGAAACCAGTTTGCTTGAAGATTACAACACGGCAACAGAAACACTTGCACCGACGTTTTTCTTCGGTCGCAAAACCCAATTGGCGCAAATGCAGGAATTGTGGCTGCAGGTGGTAGCCCGATCGGCCCAGGCCGCCGTGATTGTCGGTGAACCTGGCATTGGCAAATCAAGTTTCACCCGCGCGTTTCGTACAACTCTCGGTGAGTCTGAGCATAACTGGTTGGCGATAAGATGTTCCGCCTTTGAATCAGGTGCGCCATTTGCATCGCTCATTGCGGGTTTGCAACGGTATCTTGCGTTAGCCGATTCTATGGGCAGGGCCCACCTGGGTGCGCTGGATGAGCGAGAGCGATCATCCATGCACGATTTCCTCGTGCTCCCGCCAAACGCCGAGCTTCCCGTAATCGGCAGTCAGATCGAAAAGCGGGAGTTGTTTATTCAGGGAGTTATTGAACTGTTGAAATTAGCCGCAGAGGAACGACCGCTAGTCCTCTGCATGGAAGACATCCATTGGGTGGACCCTTCCACACTGGAATTGCTGTACCACCTGACACAACAGACGAGAGAATCTGCCATCCTGGTACTTCTAACAGCACGCAGTGAACCCGAACACCCTGTTAGCCCGATCCACCGTATCACGCTTGGTGCGCTGCCCGCAGAGGACATCGCTGCGCTTATTTCTGAACTGCTGGGAGACGTCGACCCCGACGAGGTGGCCGCTCTCGCGAAACGCTGTAACGGCATACCTCTGTTCGCTGAGGAGTTGGCCAAATCGTTTGACCGGAACAGCGAGGCAACACCAGATGCCGTCCCGCCCGCTTTGCGGGATTTGTTGCGTGCCCAACTTGACGGCCTGGGGCGCGTCAGGGAGACCGCGCAGGCTGCCGCATTACTTGGTCAGGACTTCAGCCGCGAACTACTGCTGCGGGTCATGAACATCGATGGTTCCGCAGCGGCACAACATATCGACCAGCTGCTGTCGCAAAAGATACTTGTTGAGTCTGAACCGGGGAATTTGCAATTCCGTCACGCGCTTATACAAGAGGAAGCATACTCATCAATCCTGCGGCGGGATCGGCGGCGTTCTCACAACGAAGCCGCAGAGATTCTTACTGCAGAGTTTGCGGACACTCCGCCACACGTGCTCGCCCATCATTGGTCCGAGGCTGCAAATGCAGAAACTGCAGCACCTCTCTGGCACAAGGCGGCCAGGCAGGCCTCGTCTGCTTTTGCCCACGAAGAAGCGCTGCGCCACCTGCAGCGCGGGCTGGCCGAGATCGAGAAAATCGCCGAGGCGCCTTTTCGTAATCGTTGGGAACTTCGCTTGCAGCTGAGCCTGGGGCAGACCCTCTCCTCGCTGCACAGTTACTATGACGACGGCGTGGCCGCAGCGTATCAGAGAGCGCGTGATATCAGTGCTGAGATTGAAGACCAGGCTACGCTGTTCGAATCGCTGGCCACTTTGCAAGGTGCATCTGTGGCACGTGAACGCATAGAGCACTCGCGGGAACTGGCCAGCCAACTGCGTGAAGTGGCGGCGGAATTACCCGGACAAAAATTCACGTCTACCGCCAACGTACTTTCGGGTATGACGGAATACGCTGCGGGCAATATGCAGGGCGCAATCGAGTGGTTTCTACCCATCACGCAACTTCTGCAAGCGGGTGATCAACATGCGGCAGTTACGCCTATCGCCGACCTCGCTGATGCCTATCTCGGTCCTGCCTACTGGATGGCCGGGCAGCCGGACCCTGCGCTTAGCCAAAGCGAGGCTGCCCTGGCCCGCGCACGCGCATCCGCATCCGGAATAACACTACTGCACGTGAACGTGCTCAATTGCGGTGCGCAGGTTTACACACTGTGTGAACAGTTTGACAAGGCCGCAGAACTGGGTCGCGAATATAAACTCCTCGCTGAAAACCACGGGCACCACCAGCATACGCTGACGGGAACCTACCTGGAGGGCATTGCACTGGGCTATGCAGAGAAGGTTGCGGCGGCGGGTCGAGACAACCTGCAGCTTCTGCTCGACCTGAACGAGCAAGTTCGCTTCGAAGGGATGGATATCTACTTCAGTTGGTTCCAGGTCGACATTGGTACACTGCTGATCAGAGCCGGACGGCAAGCGGAAGCGCGTACCGTCGTTGAACGCACTATCGCTGTACTCGGCGAGTTTGGTGGGGGTACTAATCTCGCCCCGTTATTGAATCTACGCGCAATCACGCTGATGGAAAGTGAGCCGAAACTGGCGGAACAGCTTTGGCGCGAAGCCCTGGATCATGCTACCGCGGGTGGCTCCCTGGGCTGGGCAGCGCTGATAGTCGACAGCTACGCGGACTTTCTGCGCGGCAGGCAACGAGACGCAGAGATCGAAGGCTTGCGAGCCGCGCTGGTGCCTAGTCACATAACCCGGTAGGTTTGCCCTAGCGCTCGAATACTTCAGGATAACGGTCGTCGCCACCATGCTCTTGCGTAGATAGGTGCGCTTGGCAAAAATAGTTGGCCAGATTCATGCGCACACCGGATCCTCTCGACGCCAAAACCCCCATGATAAAGATTACCCTGCCAGAACACCGCATCACCTGGGTTAATGTTCAGCGTCTTCGCGCCTCGAGGCGCACGCTAATCCAAGGCGTCCACATCCCAGGGTCATTTGCCGTGAACTCATAATGGAGCGAATCGGCGTCGGTGCGGGTGAAACGTTCTACGACGTGCAACGTCGGCGTGGTGGAGGTGAATCCCCAGTAGC
>JBNMMV010000009.1:0-33197 GCA_051270205.1 Limisphaerales bacterium | reverse complement strand
ACGAAGCCGTGCCTGTTGCATTCAGAGGTCCGCCAATCGCACTAATAAGTGCTGGGCTCATGAGTCTTGCATTTATGGGCTTCCAAGGCTTTCCTGGATGATCGCCGCAATCACCGTGGCAGCCATTCTGCTCGTTCTCGGGGCTGCCAACTGGCAGCTGAGGCGCACTAAACCGGTAAGTGATGACGCGCTTATTGAGGCGGTCGATCGACTTCTTCCTCAGACGCAATGCGCCCAATGCGGATATCCTGGCTGTCGCCCCTATGCGCAGGCGCTGGTAAAAAGAGAAGTGGCTCCTAACTTATGCGCTCCAGGTGGTACAGAGATACTAGCCCAGCTAACGGCACTTCTCGGCGAGAGTGAGCTCTCCCCCCCCACTCAATCCCACACCGACATGGCTTATATTCGCGAAGCAGACTGCATCGGCTGCACGCTCTGTCTTGAGCCTTGTCCAGTCGACGCCAT
Organism: Limisphaerales bacterium; assembly: GCA_051270205.1. Lineage (GTDB taxonomy): Bacteria > Pseudomonadota > Gammaproteobacteria > Pseudomonadales > Azotimanducaceae > UBA4421. Next base: position 32,732 of record JBNMMV010000009.1, on the reverse strand, counting down.
TGTAGGTGCACAAGGTTACACTCACACCATAATAACAAACCAATGCACCGGCTGTGAACTATGCGTAGCGGCCTGTCCGGTAGACTGCATTGACATGGTAACGCTAGCAGCGACAAGTACGCCCGAACTACGCCCGGTTGAAAATTCTCCGGCCTGCATCCGATGCGGAGCGTGCATTCCAGTATGTCCGGTCAGCTTACCCGTGCAATCACTCTTAGAAATGGTCGACCGTGCCAATTGGCCAGCAGCTGATCAGCTGCACGTCGACAAGTGCATTGAATGTGGCCTGTGTGATGAGGTGTGTCCCAGCTTGATTCCGCTAACCGCCCATTTCGCTTATGGCAAACAACGCCAGGCTCAAAACCGTGCCGAAGAAGTCACCAGGATCGAGCTTAAAGACCGCTATAGTGCCCACCAAGACCGCTTAGAGGCACAATCTAGTCGCCAAGCCGATAAGCGCCAAGCCCGGCTCACCAAAAATCGGGATTGGTAGCGTTGAAAACAAACACTCAAAATATAATGTTCATCGTTGCCGCCGCTCTACTGCCCGGTATTGCGGCGATGACTTATTACCAAGGTCTGGGCGTGCTGTGGAACATTGCACTGTTGCTCATTTTTTGCGCGGCGATTGAGATGGCCATCACCGCGGTAAAGGGCCAGCCGTCAACCAATCTCATTGTCGATGGTAGCGCCGTCGTTACGGCAATTTTAATCGCGGTTTGTATTCCACCGTTTGTTTCGCCAGGACCGTTATTCGTTGGCGCAGCGGTCGCCATTGGCCTAGCAAAACACACTTACGGAGGCTTGGGGCGTAACATTTTCAATCCGGCGATGGCCGGCTATGCCGCCATGTTGGTCTCGTTCCCTGTGGCTTTAAGCACTTGGCCAAGCCTTACCGGGCCGGACGGTTTAAGCGGGGCCACACTGCTTACCGAATTTCGTTACCGCGAGGGCTTAACGAGCAGTGAGTTTCGCCAAGCTTTCGAAGCAGCAATCGACCAACACAGCCTCATTACCTTGGCTTTTGCGTTTGGCGGCGTGGCTTTAGTTTGGCAACGCCTTGTACAGTGGCGTATCCCAGCTGCGCTATTCATCGGCACGGCTCTCGGCGCCCTCTTTGGTTGGGACCAAGGCTCATCAGAAAGCCACGGTAGCGTCTGGTTCCACATCACCACGGGCGGCACTGTAATTGCTGCCTTTTTCGTTGCAAGCGACCCTGTCACTCATCCCGAAAATCGAGCCCAGCAATGGTTGTTTGGTATTTTAGTGGGGTTACTTATCTACGTGATCAGGGCGTACGGTGCCTACCCAGATGGTATTGCATTCGCAATTTTGCTGGCCAACTGTACAACGCCATTGCTCGATCGCTACGCTCGCACAAGCCGAGACAAAGCGGCGAAGCTTAGTAAGACAGATAAGACGGCTAAGAATGGTTAGATCCACGACTTTCCTCATCGTTCTTGGACTGGTCTGCGGCGGGCTGCTGCATCTAACCCACCAATGGACCGGTCCAAAAATAGAACAGAACCGCGCCCACGAACGCTTGGCCGTGCTGCAAGACTTATTACCCGACGGTAATTTTTCCCAGGTTGATTTAGACACCATGCCTTTGGGCGCATGCCACAAATGGATCTCAGCGGCGTCCCAAACGACTGGCTATGCCGGTATTATTGAAGCAATTTATGTGTGGTACCCAAACAACCGGTTCAGCATGCGTATCGTCCGGCACCGCGAAACGCCTGGCTTCGGTGACTTCATCACTGGGCAATGGCTCACCAACCTCGATTTGGCACCGATTTCAGAATGGCAATCTCTAGACCGGGTGAGTGGCGCAACGATTACGTTTAACGCAATCCAAACACTCGTTCACCAAGCCACAAAGCAAAGCGAGGATCACTGCCGTGAAAAATAGGCTATTGCACGCAGCCTTTACTCAAAACCCCGCCTCAGTCCAATTGTTAGGACTCTGCCCATTGTTGGCGGTTAGTAATACGCTAATTAGTGGACTTGGCTTGGCATTGGCCAGCGCCTTTGTTGTGATTGGCAGCAACACCATAATCTCTTGCATACGTGCGTGGATTCCCGACGTCGCCCGGCTCCCGGTATTTGTACTAATCATCGCAACCTTTACCACCGTGGCGGTATTGCTGCTGGAAGCCTTTGCCTATGGTCTTTATCTAAAAATCGCCCTTTTCGTGCAGATCATCGTCACCAACTGCATGATTTTGGGCCGTGCCGAACAGTTCGCCAGTCGGCAGCCAGTTTGGCCATCCATATTAGACGCCACGGGCACCGCTTGCGGATTCGCCATCGCCCTTCTAGTGCTTGGCACGATGCGAGAAGCCATTGGTCAGGCGACACTTCTCAGCGGAGCAGATGCATTGTTCGGAACGAGCGCTGCCGATTGGACGGTACAGCTCGGTGAGGTGGCATGGTTTCCGCTCGCACAGTTCCCACCAGGTGCCTTTTTAGTCGCAGGCTTACTTCTTGCCCTGTTAACATGGCTGAATGAACGCAGAAAAAAGACATCAGATATTCACTCGGCTTAGATCCGAAAACCCTAGCCCAACCACTGAGCTCAACTACGATACCCCGTTTGAACTGTTAATCGCTGTCATACTCTCAGCCCAAGCGACCGATGTCGGCGTTAATAAAGCGACCGGACCATTGTTCGCCCACGCCAACACCCCCGAGGCAATCCACGCACTCGGCGTTAAGAAACTAAAGACTTACATAAAGACCATTGGACTGTTTAATACCAAGGCGGAAAACGTCATCAAAACGTGCAAAGCACTCGTAGAAGATCACCAATCCAAGGTTCCTGAAGACCGCGAAGCGCTGGAAAAACTGCCAGGGGTCGGACGCAAAACTGCGAACGTCATTCTAAACACAGCTTTCGGCCACCCTACCATTGCAGTCGACACACACATTTTTCGCGTTTCGAATAGAACGAAACTTGCACCGGGCAAAAATGTCCGACAAGTAGAAGATAAGCTGATCAAGGTGGTACCGGAGGAATACAAGCAAGACGCTCACCATTGGATGATCCTTCACGGCCGCTACGTTTGCGTTGCACGCAAACCTCGTTGTGGCGCCTGCATGATCGAAGACCTGTGCGAATTTAAGGACAAAACTGACGAGTGATAACTGAGCCGCGTTTATAAATCCACCAGTTCAACGTGCTCTATATCAGCGTGTAGGAAATAGCTACCCACTCGGATAAACCGAGCCACACCATCTGTGGCCAAAAATTCACTCTGGCCAGAACGGGCCTTAGGTTGCAAAAGACCTTGCTCAGCTAAGTCCTTTGCGACCCATTCTGCGGTCGTATCGGCCGAATCGACAAACCGTACAGTAGGAAACAAGTCTTTAAGCTTTGCGTTAAATACCGGGAAATGGGTGCATCCTAGCAGCACCGTCGAAGGCAGATCACCGCGCAGTTCATGGCATAAGATTTCGTCGGTTAGACGGTTACTTTGTTCACCCATTTCAGCGAGGGTGACCCAAAGCGGACAGGCGTGTGCCCGCACCGAGAGTCCTGGAGAAATATCTAACAAAGCACGTTGATAGGCACCTCCGGCAACCGTGCTTTCTGTGGCGAGTACCAAGACGCCACCATTTTGCCTCGATTGCGCCTGGCTCGATTGAATGGCGGCCACGGCACCCGGTAAGACCACCCCGTAAACTGGCAATGGATCGAAGGCTTTCGATAGCTCAGGCAACGCAAGCCCCGATGCAGTATTGCAGGCGACCACAATGGCTTTAACTTCGCGAGAGACCAAAGTGCGTGCCGCTTGCAGCGCATAGTTCACCACTGTTGAAGGTGCCTTGGTGCCGTAGGGCAGTCGAGCAGTATCGCCCAGATAGATGAAATCTTCGTTGGGTAGTGCTTCGCGGAGGGCTTTCAACACAGTGAGCCCGCCCATGCCTGAGTCAAATACGCCGATTGGGGCTGTTTGGGTCGCCATTGTGTAATCGTGGTAGCACGGAGTGTGCTGAATTCTACTTTAGTTTAGCGGTCTTAACTGCGTTTTAGCCAGTGCAGCACGCCGCTTTTTTTATTAGATGCTTCGCCTTCCGGCATCGCCTCACGACGATCATCTGACTTCACTGATCTAAGCGCTGGTTTCGCATCGGCCTCGCGGCGTTGCTTTAGCTCGCGGATTTTTTTCTCGATCATGATGTCTTCTTTTCGCTTTTGGCGAAAGGCAGCTTCTAGATCTACGCCACATCGCGTGCAATGGCTCGCATCTAGTTGCAGGTGGCCACAGCGAGGACATTCAAGGTGAGCCGCTGTGATGTCACGCAGCGTTCGATCGTGGGGTTCTTTGCCAGCGTTATCACGAATACCAAGGGGCTGTTCGTTTGGGACAAGATTTTTTATTCGGGCAATGGCGCCAAGCTCAGCGAATCGATCCTGCCAAGCTTGTGCTTCATGTTGTTCGAGTTGGCTACGAATAACGACGGTGCGGCCACTGAATAGTTGCTTGGCTTTTCGTTCATCTAAACCTAATTCGCGGGCTAGGTTCTCGCGCACGGAATCAGCGCTGGAATCTTCCAGTACGTCACCATTAAACAAAACCTGATAGTTCGCCATACGTTCCGTGTCTCTAAACTTTGGTCTCTACACTTTGAGGCTCTATTTTATCAGGAGTAATCTCGCCCTTTTTTCGCACCAAGTCTAAGGCGCAAGGCATTCAGCTTGATAAAACCACCGGCGTCCCGTTGATCATAGGCACCTTGGTCATCTTCAAATGTGACCACATCGGCATCGTACAAGCTGTCACTCTGTGAACTACGTCCCACAACCGAGACAGAGCCTTTATACAACTTGAGCTTAACCGAGCCGTTTACGGGTTTCTGTGACTCATCAATCAAAGCTTGCATGACATGGCGCTCAGGAGCCCACCAGTAGCCGTTGTAAATCAACTTGGCATAGCGGGGCATAAGTTCGTCTTTCAGGTGACCGACTTCACGATCCAAAGTGATGGATTCTATGGCTCGATGACCTTTGAGCATGATTGTGCCTCCGGGCGTTTCATAACACCCTCTGGACTTCATCCCTACTAACCGATTCTCAACGATGTCGCTGCGTCCCACGCCATGAGCGCCACCAATGCGGTTAAGCTCGGCGAGCATTTTTCCTGGCGTTAAAGTCTCACCGTTCAGCGCTACAGGATCGCCACAGGCGTAGGTGATTTCAATAATTTCAGCTTTATCAGGTGCCGCCTCAGGTGCCACTGTCCAGCGCCACATGTCGTCGTCAGCCTCCTTCGCGGGATCCTCTAAGCCACCCCCCTCATAGGAAATGTGCAGCAGGTTGGCATCCATCGAGTACGGCGATTTGTCGCCGCGCTTGTAATCGACCGGAATCTGATGCTGCTCACAAAATTCCATAAGCGCTTCCCGCGAGTTCAAATCCCACTCACGCCACGGTGCTATAACTTTTATGTCAGGGTCCAGTGCGTAGGCGCCTAATTCGAAGCGCACCTGATCGTTGCCTTTGCCGGTCGCCCCATGTGCAACTGCAGTCGCACCGGTTTGCTTAGCGATTTCTACCATTCTGCGTGCAATAAGTGGCCTAGCAATACTGGTACCTAATAGGTATTCGCCTTCGTAAACAGTGTTGGCACGGAACATGGGGAAGACATAATCAGCGACAAATTCTTCAACCAGATCTTCTATATAGATCTCTTTGACACCCATCGCCTGAGCTTTTGCTCGCGCGGGCTCCACCTCTTCACCCTGTCCAATGTCGGCAGTAAAGGTGACCACCTCGGCATCGTAGGTTTCGGTTAACCAGCGACAAATGACCGAAGTATCCAACCCACCGGAGTATGCGAGAACAATCTTCATTTTTTCGGCCATTTTGCTTCTCTTAAGCGTTCAATCTGGGCGGTGCATATTAGGCAAACCAGAGGATTATGCAATCCTAGTGAGGCAGTTTACGGAAACGTACTACTCGACCTTACGTTTGTCGGCTTCTTTGGCGAAAACTTGAGCTCAAAGGGCAGCCTTTAATCGAGTGAGTCCCTCAACTAGAGTTGAACGCGGGCAACCAAAATTTAGACGGATGTGGCTCGGCTCTCCAAACTGGGCTCCGGGTGAAATCCCAAGTCCGAAATTGGCAAAGTGCTGCTCCATGTCTATGTCGCCTAGATCAGCGACATCAATCCAAGCCAGATAGGTGGCTTCTAGATAAGCAACGCGGCCGCCTAGGGTGGAATTGATTAGCGCTAGATTCTGGCGTAAGTAAGCATTGAGTTCAGGCAACCACGAACCACGATCTCGAAATGCCACTTCGGCGACGATGAAGCCCAAGGGGCCGATGCCTGGCTGTAGACCGCGCCGTGCCGCTAGAAATTGTGTTCTTACTGTCTCGTCTGGGATAACCGCAACGGCACAACTCAGCCCCGGGACGTTATAAGCTTTGGTAGGTGCAAACAGGGATACCGTTCGATCCAGAATTTCCGGGTGTGCTTGAGCAATTGGGGTGTGGCTTGCCGTCTCTTTTAAGATGATGCTGCCGTGGATGTCATCGCTCAACACCAATAAATCATGCGCCTCTACAAATGCCGCAAGCTGCGCCAATTCGGCAGAGTCGTAGCACCTACCGGTAGGATTCTGCGGATTAGAAATTGCCAGAAAGCGCGTTTGTAGCGTCACCGCTTGGGACATTGCGTCAAAGTCCATTGCCCAACGACTACGCGTCACCGCGCCATCAAGGATCTGCTCACGGATCATCGGCACCCTGATTTCTTGACGCCCAGCATTGCTCGCCAGATCCAAAAATGGGTGGTACACAGGGGTCGGCATTAGCACATCGCCTGGCTGGGAAATTTGACAGGCCAAATTGAGTCCTGGCACAACGCCTGGGACAAACACCACCCAATCACGCGGTATGTGCCATCCATAGTAAAACCCGAGCCAGTCTAAGAAGGCATCAAGTAATGACTCAGGACGGTCTGTATACCCCAAAATGGGATGGTTAAGCCGATCTTGCAGACTTTCGAAAATGAAGGCAGGCGCAGCAAAGTCCATATCGGCCACCCACATTGGCAATACGTCAGCACCAAATTTTTGCCACTTGGTGCTGCTTGATTCAGTTCGATCTATGGCTATATCAAAGTCGTAGGGCATCAGAAGTTGAGCTGGGTTATAATTCGGACATTGTAGATAACATGACGAGATGAAAATGTCAGAAGAAACTATAGCCACGATAAAGCAACAAATTGGTGAGAACCCTATCATTTTGTACATGAAAGGCTCTCCCCAGGCGCCGCAATGTGGCTTTTCAGCCAAAACCATCGAGTGTTTGGTTGGCTGTGGTCAGCGCTTTGCCTACGTCGACATTCTATCTAACCCTGACATTCGCTCGACACTTCCGGGCCATGCCAATTGGCCAACCTTCCCGCAACTGTGGGTGGACGGCGAACTGGTCGGCGGTTGTGACATCGTCACTGAAATGTTCGAGGCAGGCGAACTGCATACGCTCTTAGAAGAAACTGCAGCTAAGCATCAGGAAGCGTAACAGCCTCTTTGTCTAGCCAGGGACTCGGATCATAGGGCCATCGGTTAACTATATTGCAGAACAGTAGCGCGGTACGCTCAGTATCGTAGCTGGCGCTGTGTGCCATGCTTGAATCAAATGGGATGCCTGCACGCCGACACACCTCAGCCAGCACCGAATGGCCATATACAACCGCACCAAGAGAAGCAGTGTCGATGGTACTGAAGGGGTGGAACGGGATTCTCTTAACACCCAATCGAGCACAGGTAGCCATTAAAAAGCCGAGATCAAAGGCGGCATTATGCGCCACAACAATGGCCCTATGACAACCCGCCGACTTCATCGCCTTGCGCACGTCGCTAAAAAATTCGGCCATCGCACTCTTCTCATCAATGCCACCGCGATTCGGATCGTTCACATCGATACCGGTGACCTTGGTACTGGCCGGGTCGATAACACTGCCGGGAAAAGGTTCAACCTGCCATAACCCGCTTTCTCCAGGGACCAGGCGGTCGTCTTCCCAGTGCAAGAATTGGCAGCCAATTTCCAGTAAAGGATTATTCTGCGAATCGAAACCACCGGTTTCCAAGTCGACTACAACGGGAAAGTAACCCCGAAATCTTTCATTCAGTTCCATCTGCACACCATAACAGAAGATCGAGCATCGGTTGATCAAGCCTTTGTTGTTTAGTAGAGTCGCCGGTTCCCCGACAGGCAGCTAACACTGCCTGTTGTCGTTTTATCGATGAATTTTAGAAAGAAAGGTATTGATTGTCGTGGCTCATTTAATGAACACCTACGCTCGGCTTCCCGTTGCATTCGTCAGTGGCAAAGGCGCCTATCTGACAGACAGCGACGGCAAAGATTACTTAGATGGCCTGACTGGCCTTGCTGTAGTCGGTTTAGGCCACGCGCACCCACACGTCGCAGAGGCGATTTGCCTACAAGCTCAAACGCTAACGCATACCTCTAACCTCTACGAGATTCCTTCTCAGACCCGGCTCGCCGAGCGCCTCTGTGCCGTTAGTGGCATGGAAAAGGTATTTTTTGGAAACTCTGGTGCCGAAGCTAACGAGGCAGCGCTCAAATTGGCTCGTTTGCGAGGCAATAAAATGGGTATTCGAGATGCCTCGGTATTGGTTATGGACGGCAGTTTCCACGGCCGTACCATGGCGACCCTCACCGCCACCGGCAACCGAAAAGTTCACGCAGGCTTCGAGCCGCTACTGAGTGGCTTTGCAAGAGCCCCCTTCGACGACATCGATGCAGTCCGACGTGTTGCTGAAAACAACCCAAACATTGTCGCCTTACTGGTGGAACCCGTGCTTGGTGAGGGAGGGATCATCATTCCCGACTCAGATTATTTGTCCGCACTGCGCGACATTTGCGACCAACACAACTGGTTGATGATGCTTGACGAAATTCAAACCGGCAACGCGCGTACTGGCAAATTCTTCGCTTATCAGCACACAACTATCATGCCCGACGTCGTCACCACCGCCAAAGGCTTAGGCAATGGCATGCCTATTGGTGTCTGCATGGCCCGGGGGGAGGCCGCAGAGCTATTCGTCCCCGGTAATCACGGATCTACATTTGGCGGAAACCCTTTGGCCTGCGCGGCCGGCAATGCTGTCCTAGATGTCATCGAAAAAGAAAACCTAGCAGATCGGGCGGCAACCTTAGGCAAACGCATTCTCGATGGACTCACTGAGGGTCTAGCAGGCTCAAATCGGGTTAAAGACATTCGTGGCCTGGGTCTAATGTTGGCAGTCGAGCTCAATGAAGATGCCCCTGAACTGGTCACCCAGGCGCTGGAGCAGGGCTTGCTTCTTAACGTGACACAGGGAAACATTGTGCGGCTACTGCCGCCTCTTACCTTAACTGACGATCAAGCTGACAAGCTCACCGATACCGTCGTCAATCTCATACGTTCCTAGGCGCCACGGAGTCCACTATGTCGAAACGGGATTTCCTGTCCTTACTTGATTTTTCTATTGAAGAACTTACCTACGTCATCGAGCGATCGAAGGTATTACGGCGCAAACATGAAGCCGGCGAAATTTATCAGCCCTTAGTCGGCAAAACCGGCGCACTTATCTTGCAGATGAACTCAACTCGTACGCGAGTAGCCTTCGAGGCTGGCATGTCCCAAATGGGTGGACATACCATCTGGCTGAATACCACCAACAGCCAACTCGGCAGAGGTGAACCCGTCGATGACATGGCAAAAGTGCTGTCCGAGATGGTCGATATCATTATGGTGCGGACGCTTGAGCAATCTATTATTGAGACGTTAGCGAACAACAGCACAATACCTGTTATCAATGCCATGAGCTCATTGCTGCATCCATGCCAACTGCTTGCAGACATACAAGCCTTCGAAGAATTAAGAGGGCCAATAAAAGATCGAACAGTGGCGTTTATCGGTGATGGCTACAACATGTGCCATTCTTACATTAATGCCGCCCGCCAATGGGGCTTCCAACTTAAGATCGCTTGCCCTGAAGGCTATATGCCAAACCCCGAAATTCTTGCCTCAACAAACAACGCTGAATTGGTAGAGACGCCTCAAGAGGCGGTAAAGGGTGCTGACTTAGTTGTCACCGACGTTTGGTCGAGCATGGGACACGAAGCAGAGGAAGCCAATCGCAAGGCGGCTTTTTCACCGTACCAGGTCAACGAAAAACTTCTCGACCTAGCGGCCAAAGACACCCTGTTCATGCATTGTCTGCCTGCACACCGCGGCGAAGAAGTTAGCGAAACGCTGCTGCAAGATCCCCGGTCTGTTGTATTTCACGAAGCTGGCAATCGCCTCCATAGCCAAAAGGCTCTGATGGAATTCCTACTTCTAGGCGAAGTAACCGCCTAGCGGCTTACAACACGCGAGGTCCGAGTTAACTCAGGCCCGCCCAGAGTCCAGCCTTTCCCGAATGGGAAATTTTTGATTTTAGAATCGCATAAGGCATCTGACCTGGGGTTAAACATTGCGCTTTCAGCCAAGCCACACGCAGAAAAAAGACCCGGCGTCCTCGCCTGGGCTTGTTTTCGTAGTGTGGGTACCGCGGAGCGGCGCAGGGTTAGCGCAAAGTTTAACCCCAGGTCAGATGCCGACACGATAACGAACACATCAAACCGGCCCCATTCGGGACAGATCCTAGCTCGCTAAAGTCGACAAAAGCATCGGTCGGCTAATTTCAAAGCCTTGCGCATAATCGACACCAATATCTTTCAAATTGGTGAGAATCTCAGCGCTCTCCACGTACTCAGCAATTGTCTTCTTGCCCATGTAGTGGCCTATTTCATTGATCGATCGAACCACCGCGTGATCAGCCGGGCTGTCGACGATGCCTTTTACGAACACGCCATCTATTTTTACGTAGTCGACCGGCAAGTTACGCAAATAAGAATAAGACGACAATCCCGTGCCAAAATCATCAAGGGAGAAGCGACAACCAATGATGCGCATCCGATTCATAAAATCCACGGCGTTGTCCAAATTGGCGATCGTCGCGGTCTCGGTGATTTCAAATGTAACTTTGGCGGTGGGTGCCTGAGTTTTGGCGAATTGCTCCAAAACGAAATCTGGAAAGGTTGTGTCGTTAACTGAATGGCCCGATACGTTAATCGCAAAGCCACCAAACTCATCCAGTATTCGCCGGTTGTCGGCCATCCACTGCAACGTGTTCTCGATCACCCAACGATCAATTGTGGTCATACGGTTATACGTTTCAGCGGCGTAAATGAGCTCTGTGGGTGCCACGACGTCACCTAACTCATCGATCATGGTGAGTAGAATTTCATAGTGATAGTCGGAACCGTCGCCCGGAACAATGGGTACAATTTTTTGGCAGTTCAGAATAAACCGGTCATCTGCCAGGGCTTGATCAAGTTGCGTCACCCACTCCATTGCGCCTTGGCGCTGCATCATTCGTTGGTCGCCCAGTTCGTATTCCTGAAGTCGGTTGCGACCTGCATCTTTCGCTGAGAAACAAGCTTCGTCAGCATGTTGCATTAATTCTTCAACACTGTTTGTGCTCGGATCAACAAACACGAGCCCCATACTGCAGGTAGCAGGATAGGCCTTACCTTCCCATGCGAACTTAAGCGATCGAATGGTCTGCAGCCCTTGTTCTGCTAACTCGCGTGCTTCTATAGACTCTACGTCTTCTAGCAACACGCCAAATTCGTCTCCGCCCAATCGCGCTACAGTATGGTTTTCGGCGTTAAAGAGATTAGAAAGCGATTCAGCAAGAACTTTCAGCAGCTCATCGCCCGCATGGTGACCGCTGGTATTGTTGATTATTTTGAATTGATCAAGGTCAAGGTATATCAAGCCATGCTGACCACCCCCGCTTTTTACCCTCTTCAGTGCAATGTCGGCCATGCGTTCGAACTCTCGCCGATTCATCAGCTGGGTTAAATCATCATGAGTCGATTGGAACGCCAGCTGGTTGTGCATGTCTTCAAGCATGCGTTGGGATGCACGTTCCATGAGCGGAAGATCATAGTCTTCAAGCAAGGTCATACGGCCCTGATGCAACTCTTCAGCTATTTCCTTTAAGTTTCGCTCTAGTGTCTTAACCCCTTTGCGGTTAACCAACACGAATGACGAACCACCGTCGCCAACAAATGCGACAGTCAAGATTAGCGGGCGACCTTGGCTATCTGAAGTAGCAAGCCATTCGCCAACTTGTATACGTTTTGCACGGTCTACAGCACGGCTGAAGGTTGCACGCACTCCTTCGTCGCTGGACTCTATGGTCGGATCCATGTCCGGAAGCATGCCTTCCAGCCCCAACAGCTGCTCAACTTCGTCCGCGGCAACAAACCGTCTTTTGGTCTGTGCTTTGTCTCCGGTCGTATCACCAACCAGGGCACTGGACATTTTCATGATCAGCGGTGTGCGCTTCGCCGGATCAAAAGAAATGCTATTTAACCCGTCGACTACCCGACGAAGAAGTCTTTCAGGATCAACCCACTCGGGCGAGTCCTCAACCACGTCACCTGACAACTGTGAGAATACCTGGTCGACTATAGCAAGTTGATCGCGCCATTGACTGCTTTGGGCACCATTGCGCAAGTGGGTATGCACCAACAAGTTTCGCCACCCGGGATTCAACATCTCTACCAACAGGTCAGGTACCTCACGGCCTCCAACCCGTTGCGTTATTTCCTCTACCACCTGGCTACGCGCTCGCGCCAACTTCTGCTGGCCCTCGCTGGCCTTAACCGTTCGCTCGACATTACCTCTGTAGGTTTTAGATTGACGATCTACTAAGGGGTGCATTTCCTCAACGACTTCGTTGAGCACTTGCGGATTGTCATCGAAATCTTCAATGACCTTGGCCAGCAACTCATCGACCCGCCTACCGACCTCTCGGTCAATACCTACGCGCGTATCTTTAGTGTTTCCCAGCCGTGCCAGCTGATTTAGCAGCTGAACTGCACTGTGCGGATTTTCGGGATCACTGGCTAAGAAACCTTGGTCTTGGGTAGCGACTTTATTTAGCGTCACTTCCAATCGACGTACCCACTCACGCACCCCATCGGTGATGAGCTGGTCTGTAGAGAGCGAGCTCACTAGGCCTTCCATCACCTGTAACGTATCGAAGTCCTGCTCGGTTAGACCTTTGTCAGCACCGTACTGCTTCCGCAATAGGTCAACCACACGGCCTTTCAGGGCTTCGTCGGTTAACGGCTCATCACCCAGTTCTTGCTGAATGGTGGTAAGCGCCTCAGTGATTTGCGTGGCTTCAAACGCCTTTCCTTGACCGTCTGCGAGCTCTGTAGGCCGAGGTCGGCCAAGACGCTCCTGAGATCGACGAGAAATGTCCAAAATGGAACGTGCCGTATTAAAGGCCGGTGCGCCTCCGCCGACTGATGCAATAAACGGGTTTTCATCGATGCGACTCGGACCTAGACCTTCGGCAGCCATTACTGCATCGCGGGTCGCCGCATCCATTTGCTGATAATCTTGTGGTGTAACCGTCACGCCAGCACGGTTACGAATCGTGTATTTAGGTTGAATCGCTTCGCGTAATTCTTCAAGCGCCGGCATGGCACCGCTGTCGTCAAACAGCGTACCCAGCGCTTTATAGAGATTCTGCAAGCCTGTGTTGAGCGCTTCAGAAAACAGGCTATACATCTCTTTGCGAACGTCTTCGTGCATGACGAGCGACTTCTGCGAATCGTCAAAGGCCCAACAGAATGCTGCCGGTCCAACTGGAATCACATCTTTGTGACTCCAAGGCTTAGCAAGCAATCCGAACTGCGCACGCATGTCGATGAGCGGTTCTCTGAGCCTACCCTCAAGCTTAGAAATAAGCTCAGCTACCAGTAACCACTTTTCGAATTGCGCTGTGTCCACAAGCTCAAGTTTTTGATTGTTGCCTGAATCTCGTTTTCGTCGTCGGCTGAGCACTTCTTGTAAATCGGAGATTTCGTCAACACCGCTGACCACACTATTTACAAAAGACTCAACGAAAGATTGTTGATTTTTTTCAAACACAGTCAAAGCTTCTAAGTAGCGTGTTTGAACCGCATTGGTGCCTGCATCGCGAGCGCTCACTAAAAGATCTGCGCAGGCTTTTTGAACATATCCCGCAGCAATGCGCGACGCTGACCGTTGTGTAACTGTCTTGATTCTGGCCTTTAGTCGGTCGGCATCTTCTTTGCCGATACGACTATCTCGCAGACCTCTCCCAGGTTGTTTCGCCGTTTTCCCAGATCCTGATTTTGTGGCCGACCCGACGTTGGCGAGCTGATCGACTGAAGGCGTCCCAGCTGAGGCTGCATTCTCTTGCGCGACCAAGCGTTCTATATCGCTAAGATCGTCCTCTACTTCGGGTAACTCATCTGGAACGGCCGTGCCGGCTGCAACAGCGAAATCGAGTAAAGACTTGAACGCGCGTTGCTCTAGCCCTTCTTCGAAACAAACACCCAAGGCATTGCCACTTTCCATGATTCGAGCAATGGTTGCTTGAGTTCGATAGTGCTCCTGACCCGTTGGGGTCGCCACAGAAAAGTGCACTGCAACGTTGTCGCCTACTGCAGCTTCGGCACCAGTCGCCGCAAGCGAACGGCCTCCGCCTGCGCCTGAAAGCAACATACCTTCTTCACAAAAATCCTTTATTGCACACAGCCACGAGCGCCCTTGTGCTGGATGTACTAAGGCCGAAATTTGAATGGGCTGGCGAGAGAATTTGCGGCGGCTCTGTGTCATCCGATTACACAACTAGTGGCAAAAAACAAAGAACGACCTTAACCTATATCTCACATCAACGAAATACACTCAAGGCTCTGGCAAGCCCGTGTTGGCACACCATAGGTGACATTGCGCACATTTCCACGCTCCCAACCTGAACCAGGATCACTATCGGCGAGCGTTGCCTCTAGACCGCGACCAAAACGCGATCTCTACCTGCACTTTTGGCGTCATAGAGTGCTTGATCGGCACGACCAAGAACAACGTCAATAGCTTCATCTGCACGATACGTGGCAATGCCGATGGATACACTCAATGCATAATCTTCAGGCGTATCGCGAATCTCTAGCTGTTTGGTTTTTGCCACGAGCCGCTCTGCTACCTTCGTAGCAACGGACGCCTGCGCACCCACCAGTACCAAGACAAACTCTTCGCCTCCAAACCGAGCCACATAATCGACATTGCGAACTGCTGCACTGGCCAGTTGCGCAAATTTACGCAGCGCTATATCTCCTACCGCATGACCGTACTCATCGTTCAAGCGCTTGAAGTGATCCAAGTCGCAATAGCAGATCGTAAATGTTTCATCGTTTCTATCGGCCAAGGCTTTCTGTCGTTCCAACACTTCCATGAGATAGCGGCGGTTATGGACACCCGTTAACTCATCCCGCAAAGCCATTTCTTGTGCGCGTTCAAGAACGGTTTCAAGTTCGCGGCGATTATCGAGCAAACGATCCTGTAGGCGCAGCGCCTCCCAGGCAAGCATCAAACCACCGGACATCATCAGCGCAAATGCGATACCCACTAAGGTTTCAAATTCGACATCTGTATTGGCATAGCCGGCTAAGAGCGATCCACACAGGACATAGAACGCAAGTGTCGTTACCGTCACGATCACTACGTACTTACGACTCAGGTGCAGGGCGGTATAGAACACTGCGAATATAGGAATCACTAAGAGCAAGACGCGAACGCTGTGCGGCACCAAGATGGCGGTTCCAACTATGCCAAGGTTGCACCACAACGCGCGCATTAAAATGATCGCGGGGGTCGATAGCGACGTCAGCCGTTGCGGGAGCACCAGCAAGACCCCAAGTCCAAATGCCCAAACAATCGTTAATAAATAGTAGGCCTCACCTGCCGTGGGCAAGAAACCGTTCTGCCACAACACATACGTAAAACCGACATAGACGGCCAATCCCAGCAGCAACACTAGCGGACGCAAAAAGCGCGGGTAAATTGTGTCTATCGTTTCCACGAGACGAATTTTACGGCATTGGGACGCCGAGAATCCCCTAGGTTCGTAGCTCTGTGTAACTATTGTGTAACGGTTGTGAGTACTTGCCTAACAGCCAATTGATAGCCTTCAGTGAGTGTTTTGCGTTTTTGATCGTCAAATTTTGGGCTAAATTTTCGTTCCAACCGCCACGCCTGCGCTGCCTGCGGAAGGTCGGCATAGAGTCCAGCGCCGATACCGGCAAGCACTGCAGCGCCGAATACCGTCGTTTCAACACGGGAAGGTCGCAACACATCGATATTTAGAATGTCTGCCAAAAACTGACAAAGGGAATCGTTTACAACCATGCCACCGTCGATCCGCAACTCACCAATTCTGGCGCCATCGTGCGCCATCGCCCTGAGCAGCTCCTCGGTCTGAAACACGATAGCCTGCAACAGAGCGGTCACCACCTGAGCCTTGGTGCTGTCCAAGGTCAGTCCAGTTATTAGCCCAGTCGCGTTTGGCTGCCAATACGGCGCCCCAAGCCCAACCAGCGCTGGCACGAAATAGACACCACCCGAATCACCGCCAGTTTCAACAAACGCTCGCTCCGTGTCTTGCACATCACTGATAAGACCCAAGCCATCCTGCAGCCATTTAACACCTGCCCCAGCAATAAAAATACTGCCTTCCAAAGCGTAAGTGGTTTCGCCGTTTAGGCGATAGCCCACCGTGGAAAGCAGCTTATGGGTTGAGCGCACAAGTTCTGAGCCGGTATTGACGATCACGAAACACCCCGTTCCATAGGTACTCTTGGTTTGGCCCGATTCAAAACACCCCTGCCCTATCAGCGCCGCTTGCTGATCGCCAGCAACACCAAGAATGGGAATGGTCACGCCCAACACCTCTGACGTAGTACTGCCATAATCGGCAACACAATCCTTGACTTCAGGCAGTACGGAAAACGGAATTTCAAATGCAGCAATTAGCTCAGAACTCCACTCCTGGCGTTGGATGTCAAAGAGCTGTGTGCGACTGGCGTTGGTGGCATCAGTGGCATGCACAGCGCCACCCGTTAAGCGCCAGATGAGGAAGCTGTCTACCGTTCCAAAGCAGAGTTCGCCTCGTTCAGCTCTGTCTCTGGCACCGCCAACGTTGTCCAAAATCCATTTCAACTTGGTGCTGGAAAAGTAAGGATCAATGACCAGCCCGGTTTGTTCGGATACCAAAGTGGCAAGGGGCTGACCGGCAAACTTTAGTTTTCGAAACACCTCACAGTCCGGCTCGGTTCGGCTGTCTTGCCATACAATGGCGTTATATATACAAGCGCCTGTTTGACGATCCCAGACTATGGTCGTCTCTCGCTGATTGGTAATGCCTAGGCCGGTGACTAGACTCGCATCTGGCAAACTCGAGAGAACTTCCTTTGCACACGCTACCGTGGTTTGCCAAATCACCTCGGGATCCAGCTCCACCCAGCCTTGCGCTGGAAAAATAAGGTCGAAAGTTTGCTGTGCCTGAGCGACCACTTCTCCATGCTCGTCATAGACCACGGCTCGACTGCTAGAGGTGCCTTGATCAAGGGCTAGAATATGTCGCACTGAAACGCCTCCTGGGGGTGAAAATCACGCCGCTAAGCATGCGATTTGTCACGAAAAGTATCAACCACAGGTCATACCCAACGATCCACAGGTTATCCACAGGGATTTCCTTGCATTGGCTATAAATACCCATTATCTTGTGTATCCCGTCGCCGAAAACCCTACATGTAGGGGTAATCAGGAAAATTAAATAATTGACTGAGTCAAATATTTAGTGCGCAGAGAGTGCACAGAGGGGGGTTCGAGCCGCAAACTCGTTTCGAAAATTCAAGATACGCCGTGTTGACATCAATTGATGGTGTGCACTGCCGCAGCATGGTGTGTTTCTTGGTCATACGAACAAATCGCTGCTCTATTTAATAGGCATTCGGCGAAACTTTTTCGCACCGTATTTTTTTCGCACAGGACAATCAGGAGCTATACAAAGTCTCATGCACACAGACAGGCAGGCAGAAGCACAACAAAACTCACAACCAAACCCATTAGAGCAAGCCGAATTAGCACCACCGCTTTCGCCTTCGCTCACGGCCACGGCACCCGGCAAAATCAAGGTTATAAAGCGCAATGGCACGGTCGTACCTTATACGAGCGACAAAATATCCGTAGCAATAACCAAAGCGTTTCTCGCAGTTGAAGGCGGCACCGCAGCAGCGTCACCTCGCATACGTGAGCTGGTGAACATTCAAACAGATCAAATAGACAATATTTTTTCTCGCCGCCTGCCATCAGGTGGCACGATTCATATTGAAGATATTCAAGACCAAGTCGAATTAGCTTTGATGCGATCTGGCGAACATAAAACCGCTCGCTCTTACGTTTTGTACCGTGAAGATCGATCTCGCGCTCGCGCCGAATCCCACGCTGGAAACACGGTTGTGCCGCAGACCAGCGCTTCTATTCAAGTACTGCAAGCCGACGGCTCAAGTGCGCCCCTAGACGTCGCACGCATCCGAACCATCATTGATGAAGCATGCGAGTCGCTTAGCGATGTTGATGCTGATCGAATATTTGAAGAAGCCATCCAGAACATGTACGACGGCATCTCTGCAAAAGACGTAGCAATTTCAGTCCTTATTACAGCTCGCACGCTCGTAGAAGAAGAGCCTAATTATACTTTTGTAAGCTCTCGCTTGTTAATGGATGAGTTGCGTCACGAAGCACTGACATTTCTCGACGTTTACGGCATAGGTGGCGAGCAACGTGCCACACAATCGCAAATGACCCAAGCCTACCCTCTGGCGTTGAAAGGGTTTATTCAGCGTGGTGTAGAACTGGAACTAATAGACCCCAATTTACTGTCCTACGACTTTGACTTGCTAGGCCAGGCGATCAAACCTGAACGCGATTTACAATTCACCTATCTTGGTTTGCAAACGCTCTACGACCGCTACTTCATTCACTGGAACGAAGTACGCATTGAGTTGCCTCAAGTATTTTTCATGCGCATCGCTATGGGTCTTGCCCAAGAAGAGGACAATCCTAACGAACGAGCTATTGAGTTCTACAACTTGTTATCGTCATTCGACTACATGAGCTCAACACCGACTTTGTTTAACGCCGGTACGCTGCGACCACAACTGTCCTCTTGTTTCCTAACAACAGTACCAGACGATTTAAGTGGTATTTACGGTGCTATTCATGACAACGCCATGTTGTCAAAATGGGCTGGCGGATTAGGTAATGACTGGACACCGGTACGTTCACTTGGCGCCTATATAAAGGGCACCAACGGCAAATCTCAAGGCGTCGTGCCATTTCTCAAGGTTGTAAACGATACCGCAGTTGCTGTAAATCAAGGTGGCAAGCGTAAGGGCGCAGTATGTGCTTACCTTGAAACCTGGCATATGGATATTGAAGAATTTCTCGAGTTACGGAAAAACACTGGCGACGACCGACGTCGCACCCATGACATGAACACTGCCAACTGGGTACCGGATTTGTTCATGAAGCGCGTCAGTGAAGATGGTGATTGGACACTGTTTTCTCCAAGCGATGTACCTGACTTGCATGATCTTTACGGCCGTGCATTCGAAGAACGATATAACGCTTATGAAGAACAGACGCAAAATGGGCAGATGAAACTGTTCCGACGCATCAAGGCACAAGAGCTCTGGCGCAAAATGATTTCTATGCTGTTTGAGACAGGTCACCCTTGGATCACTTTTAAAGACACCTGCAACGTCCGCTCGCCGCAACAACATATCGGTGTCGTGCATTCATCGAACCTGTGTACTGAAATAACACTGAATACTTCTGCTGATGAAGTTGCCGTCTGTAACCTCGGTTCGGTAAATCTAGTAAAGCACGTTAAAAACGGTCAGCTTGATATGAAGAAGCTGAAAAAGACCATTCGCACAGCAGTACGAATGCTCGATAACGTGATCGACATTAACTACTACTCGGTGCCCCAAGCACGTAATTCTAATTTGAAGCATCGTCCGGTAGGTTTAGGCGTCATGGGATTCCAGGACGCGCTATACAAGCTTGGTATTTCCTACGCATCAGACGACGCAGTTAGCTTTGCCGATCGTTCCATGGAAGCCATCAGTTACTACGCCATAGACGCTTCAAGCAAGCTAGCCAAAGAGCGTGGCTCTTATGCAAGCTTCAACGGCTCACTTTGGAGTCGCGGAATTTTACCCATCGATTCTCTGGAGATGTTGCGCGAGGAGCGCGGAGCGGATTATCTCGAAGTGAATACCGATCAAACACTTGATTGGGAAAAACTGCGCGGCAAAGTACAAACCAACGGCATGCGTAACTCCAACGTTATGGCCATTGCACCAACTGCCACCATCGCAAACATTACCGGTGTCTCCCAGTCTATTGAGCCGACCTATCAGAACCTATACGTGAAATCGAACCTGTCGGGAGAATTTACGGTAGTTAACTCGTACATGGTGCGCGATTTAAAAGCCATCGGCCTATGGGACAAAGTCATGGTTAATGACTTGAAATACTATGACGGTAGTTTGCAAGCCATTGAGCGCATTCCCGCAGAAATCAAACAACGCTATGCCACCGCTTTTGAAGTCGAACCTCGGTGGTTGGTAGATGCAGCAAGTCGACGCCAGAAATGGATCGACCAAGCACAGTCGTTGAATCTGTACATTGCCGGAGCGAACGGTAAAAAACTCGACATCACTTACCGCATGGCGTGGCTACGCGGATTGAAGACCACCTACTATCTGCGAGCATTAAGTGCCACAAGCACAGAAAAATCCACCCTGGATCGTGGCACGTTGAATGCGGTTTCTTCCCAAAGCGCCTCTACAACAGCTGCACCAACAACAACCGCACCAGCAGTGGCCGCACCGACAATGGCGCCCGCACAGGACATCGAATTAGGGGCAGCAGCGGACGTACCGCTCGCCTGTTCACTAGATGATCCAGAATGTGAAGCATGCCAGTAGGCCCAATAAGCCCAATACGCGGTAAAGAATAGGAAAGGAGATACAGAATGTTAAGTTGGGACGAATACAACGAAGATGAAATGCCTCCGTCACTGGCCAGCAAGCCAGTAACAGAGCAAATCACCGCCATACCAAAAGTGGAAGTCGCAGCGCCGGTAGTAATGCCTGAACCGCTAGTTGCTGAACCGATAGTTGCTGAATCAGTAGTCGTTGAACCGGTACAAGCGACTCCAGCACCACAAGTTCAAACAGTAGCTACTCCATCAGAGCCCGTAAGCTCTGAACGAGTAACAGTCGACCAAAAAGCGATGATTAACTGTCGAGCTGATTTGAATCAGTTAGTGCCATTTAAATATGAATGGGCTTGGCAAAAATACCTAGACGGTTGCGCGAACCACTGGATGCCTCAGGAAGTAAACATGACCGCGGATATCTTTCTGTGGAAGTCAGAAGGCGGCCTCAGCGCAGACGAGCGCACCATTGTGAAACGAAACTTAGGATTCTTTTCTACCGCTGACTCGCTCGTTGCCAACAACCTCGTGCTGGCGTTATATCGATTGATTACCAACCCCGAGTGTCGTCAGTACTTGTTGCGCCAAGCATTCGAAGAAGCGATTCACACACATGCTTATCAGTACTGCATCGAATCCTTAGCCATGGATGAAGGCGAAATCTTCAACATGTACCACGAGGTTCCTGCAGTGGCTGCGAAAGCCAGTTGGGCTTTGAAATACACCAGAGAAATCGCGGAACCCACCTTCAATACAGGCACGCCGGAGACTGATCGCGCACTGCTGACTAACCTCATCGCGTACTACTGCGTTTTAGAAGGCATCTTCTTTTACTGCGGGTTTACCCAAATCCTATCCATGGGTCGACGCAACAAAATGACAGGCACATCGGAGCAGTTCCAATATATTTTGCGCGATGAGTCGATGCATGTGAATTTCGGTATTGACGTGATTAACCAGATCAAGCTCGAAAACCCGTCCTTGTGGGACGAGCCAATGCAGCAAAGTGCTCGTGCCATGATCTTAGAAGGCACTAATCTGGAAATAGACTACGCGCGTGACACAATGCCACGTGGTGTATTGGGTATGAACGCCAACATGATGGAAGAGTATTTGCAGTTCATCGCCAACCGACGCCTCGCCCAAATAGGCTTGAGCGAGCAATACCCTGGCATAAAGAATCCCTTCCCTTGGATGTCTGAAATCATGGACTTAAAGAAAGAGAAGAACTTTTTTGAAACGCGGGTTACGGAGTATCAAACCGGTGGCGCACTTTCCTGGGACTAAATAGTAATGACTAAGCTGGGTATGAACGACGTAAGCCCACCTCTAAAAGCCTCCTCCGGGAGGCTTTTTTGGAGGCTTTTTTTAAGGCCTTTTTGGAGGTCTTTTTGGAGGCATTGCGCAACACTGGTGTTGTTGAGCACAACGGCCACCACCTCGGCAAACCCCTTGGCGACAGATGCACAGTACAAGGTAGCCGGCCCGACCGATGAAATAGAGATCATTGTCGATGAATGGGGCGTACCGCATATCTACGCACAAGATCACTACGATGTTTTTTTTGGCCAAGGATTTAACGCTGCTCGAGATCGACTCTGGCAAATTGACCTTTGGCGCAAACGTGGATTAGGCGAACTGTCTGCCACATTTGGTGCGGAATTTTCTGAACAAGATGAAGCCGCGCGTTTGTTTCTCTACCGCAGCGACATGTACAGCGAATGGTTAGCCTACGGCAACGACGCAAAACGCATTACCGAAGCATTTACTCAGGGTATCAACGCGTTTGTAGAATTGACAGTTAA
Organism: Limisphaerales bacterium; assembly: GCA_051270205.1. Lineage (GTDB taxonomy): Bacteria > Pseudomonadota > Gammaproteobacteria > Pseudomonadales > Azotimanducaceae > UBA4421. The sequence continues at coordinate 9,969 of JBNMMV010000009.1, read as the reverse complement.
GCACCCTGAATTGCTGCCACCAGAATTTACCTTACTGGGTTACACCCCAAGCCTATGGCAGCCGGAAGACGCTGTTCGAATACGCAGCAATGGTCTGTGGCGCAACGTTATCGACGAAGTGTGGCGAGCGCGGCTCGCCTGTGAAGGGAATCTGCAAAAGAGTGCAGATTGGCGGGTGCTGCAACCGAGTTGGCAGACTCAAGTACCCAGTGGTTTGGACCCCTGTGACATACCCGCTAACGTGTTGCGCAAATATAGCCTAGCCAAATCACCCGTCAGTTTTTCCGGGCTGAAGCTCGCACTACAGGACGAATTCAACCACACCTTAGGCAGTAACAACTGGGTGGTGGCAGGTGCCCGAAGCACAACCGGCAGACCAATATTGGCTGACGATCCGCACCGTGGCCACGCGACCCCGTCACTGCGCTACATTACCCACCTAGTCGGGCCTGGCATCGATGTCATCGGCGCGGGGGAACCTGCGTTACCCGGTATCTCTATTGGTCACAATCAGCAAATCGCCTTCGGCCTAACGATTTTCCCAATTGACCAGGAAGACCTCTACATCTACGAGCGCAAAGGCGATGGTTACTTATACCAAGGCCGCGAAGAACCGCTAACGTCGATCAAAGAAGCATTGTCTATCGAAGGCGAACCTGATCGCGAATTGACGCTACAGTTTACTCGTCACGGACCTGTCGTGGCGGCAACCGACACACACCTTTTTGCAGTTCGCGCAGCATGGCTCGAGCCCGGTATGTCGCCCTATTTCGGCAGCATCGAGTATATGCGGGCGCAGAATTTCCGAGAATTCTCAGGCGCACTTAATCGCTGGGGCGCACCCTCAGAGAACCAAGTCTACGCAGACATCGACGGTAACATCGGCTATAAACCCGCGGGAAGATTTCCCATTCGAAAGAACTGGGATGGGTTACTGCCGGTCCCTGGCGATGGCCGTTATGAGTGGGACGGATATTTCGATATGGACGTCCTGCCAGAAGAATACAATCCGCAGCGAGGCTTCAGCGGAACCGCGAACTCAATGAATTTGCCAGACGACTATCCAATAGATGAATATCGAATTGGTTTTGAGTGGTCAGCCCCGTGGCGCTATAGCCGCCTATGGGAAGTCTTGGCCGAGGACGACCAGCATAGCGTGGACGCCTCACTAGCGCTGCAACGCGATTATCATTCGGTGCTGGCACGCAAAGTCCTATCACTTCTTCCAGACATTGCACAGCAACCCGATGGCGAAATATTGGCGAAGTGGGATGCCAACCTTACCGCAGACTCTCCAGCAGCAGCGCTTTGGAACGTGTGGTATTCACGACATCTGACACCAACGCTTGGCTCGCCGGTCATGCAAACCGAAGTGCCATCACCCCAACTCGACAGTCTCACTGTGCTCGAACTACTTGCCACAGCCGAGGGAAAGAAACTCGCTTACTCAAGCCTTGCAAACGCATCGGCCGAAACTCGGAACTTACTCGGTGAAGTCACAGACCTTTGGCGCTGGGGCGATTTACACCGCATTCGTTTCGAACACCCACTATACCAACAAGCCCCGGCCCAACTTCAAGCAAAAATGTTGATGCCCCACTACCCGCGCGGTGGCAGCGGTAACACTACTAACAACACCGGTTATCGCAGCAATAGCTTCGACGTTGTGGCAGGTGCTTCGTTCCGCATGGTATTGGACGTTGGCAACTGGGACGCGGCATTGGCTACCAATGCGCCTGGTCAATCTGGCAATCCACATAGTCCCTTCTATCAAAACTTGTTGGAAAATTGGGCAACCGACGGTCAGTTTCCGTTAGTTTACTCACGCAGCGAAGTGGTCAAACATAAAGCGTTCACGATCACACTCCAACCAACGGTAGAAACAATAATAGAAGCAAAAGCAGAAGTGATAAAAGGCCAAAAGTGAAATGAAGAAAGTCATCGGTTTGGTTACGCTCTGTCTATGTACTTCGACTTGGGGCACTTCGACTTGGGCAGCAGCGAACTATGAAACGGTTACCTTCATAGCCAACGACGGTGCAACCTTTGTAAATTCGTTATAGCCCACGCGGACAAGCCGTATACGCGGCGCTAAAGGAACAAGTTGCCGACGTACCCGATGTGGAAGTGAGCCAATCTCCGGAACACGTCACGCTCACCTTTACCAACGAGATACTGTTCAAGTCTGGTTCGGCCAAGATCTCAGAATTGGGTATTCGTGTAATCCAACAAGTCGCATCCCACCTTCAATCGCTGGAAGATTTTGCAGTAGTTGTAGCCGGCCATACCGACAACATACCGATCGTTCTCTCAAGCTATTGCGAGCGTTAGCAGACGCGGGCAAACGAACGAACCGAAGAACGGCAATTAGAATCGAGCCGCGCTAACCTATTTGGTCACAAACGCTTCGAAGCGATTCAATAAACGCTAGAGGCTGGTCTAGAAAAACATGGTGTTGGGCATTTTCCACACCAATGGCTGCAAATTCTTGCGGTATCAATGTTTGCATATATTCCAAGGTGCGCTGAGAAAACAATTCACTCTCACACCCATATATGAGGCCCACGGGCACCGTTAGCGATGCATACTCTTCGGGCTTGCGCTCACCATCTTTCATTGCCGAGGGCAGATCCTCATCAAACTTCCAAGTCCAGCCACCACCGTCGACTTGCATAAGCGAGTTTCGAGCTATGTACTCAAGAATATAAGCATTCTCACACGGTTGTGGGGGTTGTAGCCGGAACCGGTTAACCGCATTGTCTTTGTCCGGGTAAACCTTGGTCTTGCCACCCATCATCATCATGATGTGTTCAGGCATCGGATCATCTGGATGACGAATGCCAGAGTCGACTAAAACCAATTTGGCGAATTTATCGGGATATAAATTCGCGGCTCGAACAGCCTGGTAACCACCAAAGCTATGAGCAACCACAGTAGCATCGGTATCGAATCCAGCATGCTCCAGAACCGCTACAATCTCTGCAGCGTAGGTGTCTGGATGGTATTCGTAGCGATAGTCAGAATCGCCCATACCGGTGAGGTCCATTGCGGCGATCTGGTACTGGTCCAAAAGTTTTGGCGCGATAAAATCCCACCATCGCGAATGCGCATTCATGCCATGAATCAACAGCATGCCTGGCTTTCCAGGTGAGGGATAAAACCGATAGGCTACATCGCACTCATCGACCTCAACCGTTCGCGTCTCAGCAGGTGTCTCGACTGCCTCCCAGAACCAATCTGGAATAGACGAACCATCTTCTCTATCCCAGCGAGCCACTAGAGCCGCCCGAACCGCTTGAGATGGTAATCAACGTTACCAAACAAGGTGTCGATAATGGTCAAACGCTTGAAGTAGTGACCAATGTTCAGCTCATCTGTCATGCCCATGCCGCCGTGCAGCTGCACCGCACTCTGGCCGACGAACGTACCTGATTTTCCAACTTGTACCTTAAAAGCACTCACGGCTTTCTGAGCAGAAGGACCATAACCTTCATCTAAGCGCATCGCTGCCATGTACATGAGCGACTTACTTTGTTCATGTTCCATGAACATGTCGACCATGCGGTGCTGGAGTACCTGAAATTTACCGATGGGTTGTCCAAACTGCTCTCGGGTTTTGCAATATTCCACTGTGTCTTTGTACAACACTTCCATGCAACCAACCGCTTCGGCGCCAACCGCCATAATGCCATCGTCGATCGCCTGTTCTAACACTGCATAGCCCTGGCCAAGCCCACCCAATAGCGCATCTGAGCCGACTTTGACATTTTCCAAGGTGACTTCAGAAGCTCGCAAACCATCAACTGTAGGATAGTCTCGCTTTGTTAACCCTTCTGCATCACCTGGGACGATAAAGAGTGAAACACCGTCAGTATCTCGCTGGTCACCACTCGTACGAGCGCTGACAACAATGATTTGTGCAGAAGGACCGTTGAGGACAACGGCCTTATAACCGTTGAGTACGAAGTCGTCACCATCAGCCACAGCGGCGGTAGTTATGTCAGCAAGGTTAAATCGACCCTGGGGTTCTACATAAGCCAAAGCGGCCTGAGTGGAACCATCGACAATGCCGGTCAGATGCTGAGTCTTCTGTTCAGCAGTTCCAGCGTGCTTTATGGCACCGCCAGCCAGCACTACTGTTGCAAGATAAGGTTCTACCACCAGACCTTTGCCAAAATTCTCGAGCATCAGCATGTTTTCAACGGCTCCACCGCCAAAACCACCGTCAGCTTCCGAGAATGGCACACCTAACCAGCCCAGCTCAGCAAAGGTCGACCAATGGTCTGCGTTAAAACCTAATTCAGATTTAATGACTTTTTGCCGATCTTCGAAGGCGTAATCATTTTGAATAAACCGTCCAATGCTCTCTTCCAGCATCGTCTGTTCATCGGTGAAGGAAAAATCCATAACCTAGTGCTCTCCACGTTCTTGTATTTCTTGGGCTAGTTTACCGTATAAATCCTGGCCCGCGCTCGCGAATTTTTCGAGCTGTGTTATTTCAAGCCAGGACCCTGTCGCTTCCCTTGCCCCCTGGGGTCCGACCCGCCCTTCGTTGTGCTGTAACCACATGTCTGGATAGGGCAACGCATAATAACCGAAACTGTCCATGAGCAATGCACCCATAACGCGCTCCAACTCAAACGCCTTGACCGCAAGCAGTTCGATTGGGAACGGTGGCGTCTCGTGGCGCTGCAGTGCATCGACATAGCGCAACTCCAAAGCTTGCAGACCACGTTGCTCAACTGCAGCTTCTATTTTTCGCCGCCCAATATCCTCATTGGGCGACCCGATATCTGAATCGGGCGACCCGATATCGGCTTCTGGTGACATAGCTGCCAAGCCGCGCTCCAGGGCTTCAAATTGTGCAGCAACAACCCCGCTGCGCCCTAAAACAGTGGCTGGCAGCGTTTCTATTTCCTGTGCCAGCACGCTCACTCGAAAGTCATCGTCCCCCAAGAGCGTATGATCAAACTTTATATGCCACGCTTCGGAACCGGACAAAAGGTTGGTTTTCTCGATTGTGACCCGATCAAGATTCAAACTAAATAGGTGCAAATCCGTCTTATTCTCGCCTGCGAGTCCGAATAGGTGACCCGCTGCATCAACATGCTCAACCCACGACGTCCGCCCGTCAACGTACCAACGCCCGTTTTCACACTGTATTTGCGGAAGCTCGCTATTATTGAGAGCCGTGCAAAACTGCATTGTGCCATCGAGAATAGCGGGCAGATATCGTGCACGATCTTGATCTGATCCATGTTGAGCAATCATGGGACCAACCCAGGCCAGTGCTGGCGGCTCTTGATAACCGTTTATGGCGGCCCTACAAGACTGATACCAGATAAATTTCTCGGTGGCGTCAAAACCACTGCCACCAAAACTCCTTGGCCAGCTTGGCGCTTGCCAACCTCGTTCAGCTAAGTCTGCCAACCAGTCTGGGTCTTGCCACAGCTCGGCATTTGCCGGATAACGCTCACGCTGTTCTAAGAACGCAACTACCTCAGCTTGAAATACTTTGTAGCGGCTTGCTAACCCTCGATCCATTACGGTGCTCTTTTTCCCCAGATGGGCTAGTTTATCAGTGCAGACCTGGCTATTCATTCCTGTTACCAACTTGTAACATGTGACGCCAATAACTAGGGAAAATCATGGATTACAAAACCATTCTGTATGAGGTGCAAGAAGGCATCCTCACAATAACCCTGAATCGCCCAGAAGTGCTCAACGCCTATAATCGCGAGATGCAGAGCGAGTTGATAGACGCATGTGACAGAGCAGATGCAGACGATGCGGTTAAAGTTGTAGTGGTGACGGGAGCCGGCCGCGCATTCTGCGCCGGTGCCGATCTTTCGGGTGGTGCCAAAACCTTCGATGCAGACGGCCGTGACGACCGTAAAAGTGGTCTAAACCCTGATGGTGGCGGCGTACTCACGCTACGCCTGTACGAGCTCAACAAACCCATTATTGCCGCCATCAACGGCGCCGCCGTGGGCGTTGGGGTCACCATGACGTTAGCCATGGACATTCGAATCGCCGCTGATGTGGCCAAGTTTGGCTTCGTCTTTGCCCGCCGCGGCATCGTGCCTGAAGCGTGCTCAAGCTATTTCCTTCCTCGAGCGGTAGGTATTTCCCAAGCATTGGAATGGTGCTACTCGGGCAAGGTGTTCCCAGCGCAAGAAGCGTTAGAGGGCCGGCTGGTCAAGAGTCTTCATCCGAAAGATGAACTGCTCGCCACAGCCTATGGCATCGCACGCGAAATCGCTGACAATACAGCGCCTGTTTCGGTGACGCTGATTCGTCACATGATGTGGCGCATGCTGGGTGCTGATCACCCGATGGAAGCACACAAAATTGACTCGCGCGGTATTTACCATCGCGGCCGCGGGGCGGACGCAAAAGAAGGTGTCGCGTCATTTTTAGAGAAACGACCGGCAACATTTACAGAAAGTGTGAGCTCGGGTATGCCAGAATACTTCCCGTGGTGGGAAGATGAAAAATTCTCCTAACGCCGTTATCAGAACTACAAAAAGGAACAAACCATGGCAGATCCCGTAATCGCGCAAAAAGCACCGTATCCAGTCGAAGTGGAGGCTGGCAAGAAGTACTTTTGGTGCGCCTGTGGCAAAAGTGCCCGTCAGCCTTTTTGCGACGGCTCTCACGAGGGCACCGAGTACACACCACTGGCCTACAGCGCTGAGGATTCGAAAACTCTCTATTTTTGCGGATGTAAGCACACCAAGGGCGTACCCCTGTGCGACGGCTCTCATAACGGTCTAGGATAGTTTTATTGTGTTAGGGCGCTGGCTTAAGAAGAAAAACAGTACGAGCGACAAGCTCACCGATGTTGATCCAGAGGTGCGGCTAGAAGCCATAGTGGGCGCAGACAACAATGACCCTGAAATAGCGGCATGCCTGGCAGAACTTGCTGCAAACGATCCAGAGCTACGGGTTCGTTGTGCAGCTATTCGAACCCTGCCCGCCTCATCTGATTTCTCACCGTTGCTAGACGATGATGCGGTCGCTTCAAGCACCGCCGATTATATGGCGAGCCTTGTCTTGGCGAACAAGCAATGGGATTGGCTTGGGAGCCCCATGGTCCTCGACCAATTCCTGTCGGGAGGTCACAGCAAAACCATCGACCAAGCCGACATGCTTAATGTCGCCAAGTCTGTACAAACCCCAAATCAAATTGCGGAGCTTATTCTGCAATCCCCGCTGTCAGCACGCGAGCAATTGCTTAGCAATGATCTTTTGCAAACCGAATCAGGGCTTCAGGTATTGGAACGCGCCTCACGTGAACGCGACAAAAACGTCAACCGCCACGCCCGTCAACACCTTGAGCAATGTAAATCCCTGCAAACTTCTACCCATCAAATCAATACTCGTTGTGCTGAAATTGACACAGCCCTGCGAGGCAGCAGCGATGAGTTCGTCAAGCAAAAGAAACTGATCGCACTGCGCACGAATCTTGCAGCTGAGCTGGCTAGTTTAAGCAGCAACCAGTTTGAGCTTGGTCTTGTGTTCGAACTCCCGGCGCCTCCAATCACACTCCAAGACATTGAAGACCGAGAAGCGCATCTGCTCGCGCCTGAACCTCTACCCGCAAAACAGCCTGAACCTGAACTTGGGCCAGTCGAACCCGAAGTCCCCATCGCGTCGATTGCCTCCATCGCCAGAGGGCCAACAGCCGAAGCAAGACTCGAAACAAGTTTTTGGCAATCCACGGCCAAAATCTCGGAAATAAACCAAGACCAACCGTTGCACCGACAAATAAACCAACACAAGAAGCTGATCAGTAAACTGAACAAAGAGATAGACCAGCTTGCTTGGCCATCAGATCAGCCCGAACCTGAAAAACTGAGCCATACGCGTCAGTCTGTATTGCAACTCAATGACACCCTGGCTGGTAAAACAAAGGAATTGAAGGGAATTGAGGATCGGCTTGAGACACTACTCGAAGCACTCGAAGCTGATTTAGGGGATGGTAAAACGCTTGAAGTGGGCGGACGTATGAAAATCGCTCGGGACCTTCTGCTTGAAACCGGCTCAAACAGCGATAAGGCAAAGGATGGCGAACGGAAGATCGCCGCGCTCAGTGCACAGCTAACAGAACTCCGAGACTGGCAAAAATACGCAACCGATCCGAAACGCGAAAGTTTGCTGACTGAACTTAAAGCACTGGCCGATCAGCCTCAAGCACCACCTACACAAGCTGCGCGCTTGAAATCTCTACGCACGGAATGGCAACAGCTCGGCCGACCGTCTAGCCGTGTTGCCCATGAGCAACAGGAACAATTCGACCAGCTGGCCAAACAAGCATTCGAGCCCTGCAAGGCCTACTTCCAAGAACAAGAACAAATTCGACAATCGAACCTTACAAATCGCATAAACCTATGTGGTCAGTTAGAAACTTATCTCGCAGAAACAGATTGGCGCCATGCAGACTACAAAGCGGCCGATCAGATCATGCGCGCAGCACGTGAAGAGTGGCGTCGTAACCATCCTTGTGAACGCAAACTGCTAAAGCCAGTGGAGCAGAATTTCGAAGCCCTTCAAAACCGCCTGCACGAACACCTAAAATCACATTGGGATGCAAACGTTGCGGCCAAGCAGTCTATTGTTGACACAGCAAGGGCGCTCACTGATGGCGAAGATGTGCGACAGCAAGTAGAACAAGCCAAACGATTGCAACAAGAATGGAAGAACATTGGCGCCACGCCTCGCTCAGTAGATCAACGCCTGTGGAAAGAATTTCGAACCGCATGCGACGCGGTATTCACGAACCGCAACGACGCCTTCGTGCAGGAAAAAGAAGAACAATCCAAAAATTTAGCTGGCCTTAACGCTGCGGTAGAAGAACTTGAAAAAGCAGCGCAAGTAGCTCTAGAGCAAACGATTGCAACCAACCAAGAGCTGCGAACCCTAAATCAAGCAATCGAAACACTGCTGCCGAGCCTGCAAGGAAACCGAGCTGCGTCGCCCATCAACGATCGGTGGCGCAAAGCAAGACTTGTCTACGAAAAGGCACTCGCAGTTGCCGCTCACGAGAAGACTTTAAACGAGGTCAATCAACTCGAAGAACAGGATGCCAGCCTTGAGCAGGCAGAATCTAAAAACCCAAATTTGTACGATTTGAGTCTTCGCCTGGCTTTGGAATCAGAACTGTCCGCAGATCAACCGAGCCCATCATCTGACCAAGCTCAGCGCATGGCTTTGCAAATAGAATTTATGAATGCGGGCATTCGTGACCTAACCGCTCGAGACTACCGTGAGTTGGTGTCTCGTTGGCAGGAACTAGGGCCTAAAACGCCTGCTGAAGCTGAGCTTCGCAAAAGATTCTTTAACGCTATCAGTAAGCGACTCGCCTAGCAGGGCAACTGGGTTCGCCCTAGCTAATAGGGCAACTGGGTTCGCCCTAGCTAATAGGGCAACTGGACCCTAATTCGGGCGCCGCCTAGGTCGCTGTCGCTTATCGTTAACCGGCCGCCATATAGTTCGACCAAATCCGCGACTACCGCCAAACCAATTCCCTGGCCTGGCTCAATTTCATCTAAACGCTTACCACGATTTAGCACTTCTTTACGTCGCTCTAGAGGAATACCACGACCGTTGTCCTCAACAAAGACCTCGATGGCAGCTCCGCCCGACTCAAGCTCAACAACATTCAGGCAAACGGCCACCTCAGTGGCCGTGTATTTAAAGGCATTTTCCAATAGGTTGCCGAATATTTCTAGGAAATCACTTTCATCTCCACGAACAAAGGCGGTCTCAGCAAGTGCAAGCTCTATCTGAATACCTTTGTCCACGTAGGCAGTTTTCAAGGCGGGAACGAGCCGGTTGATCTGCTTCGAAATATCCACCGGCTTGCCGACAACAACCGGGCCACGTGCGGAAGCTTTCGAGAGTTGGTGGGTCACCGTCGAGCTCATGCGTTCAAGCTGTTCACCCATAAGACCCTTGTCAGGTTGC
>JBNMMV010000008.1:0-34205 GCA_051270205.1 Limisphaerales bacterium | reverse complement strand
CACCGTTGCCGCTGTTGCGATCTGTATTGACAACGTTTTTACTTAGGCGCAGTATTCGCACCCCAAAATAAGCACCCTTTCGGCATGGCCGCAGGGTACGAACGGAGCGAATTCGGTCACACGAATATTACAAACATGAATCACCTATCCAAAAATTTAACCACCTTTGCGCAAGCGACCCGCTTGCTCGGCAAATCGTGCCTGCGTGGTTGTATGCCGAAGGTGGATTTTATTTCGCATACAGACCGAGGCTCCAGCGGTTAAATTTCAAATAACCTCAAGTTTGAAAAAACCCTGAAGAGCCACAAGCCTTCAGGGTTTTTTCGTTTTAGAGCACAAAAAATGCTCGCAGGGTTAACAGCCTGAATTGTTAGGAAGGGAAATGAGGATCGAAGTTAGCAACAAGGACAGATTGGAACGCAACGTGTATCGCACGCTATTGCTGGGCTATTTCCAGGTTTTCCTGGTCATCATGCCTGTCGCTGTGCCGTTCTTTCAGGGCAAAGGCTTATCCATGCAGGAGGTATTTAGTCTGCAGGCTTTGTTCGGCTTGGTCGTGCTCCTGACTGAGGTGCCTAGTGGATATCTTGCAGACGTGCTCGGCCGTAAAAATACGCTGGTGGTCGGCGCCATCGTGGCGGCCTTGGGTCACAGCTGCCTGTTGTTTGCAGAGGGTTTCTGGACGCTTGCTGTGTTCGAGCTCTTGTTGGGTATTAGCCACTCGCTGATATCCGGCGCGGACCTTGCGCTGCTCTACGACACGGAACTTGCGCTGGGTCGGTCGGAAGAAGAACAGCGAAAAGTCGTGGGCAAGCTCTACAGCGCGCGGACATTTTCTGAAGCGTCAGCATCCGTTGTTTGCAGCTTGGTGATTCTCTATGCCGGGTTTGATGAGCTGATTTATGTCCAAGTCTTGATCGGCTGGATACCAGTCTGGCTAGTGCTGCGGATCATTGAACCGCCGGGTGAGCGGCTCAATGTAGAAAGCCATTCGCAAAACATGGCCCTAATTTTTAGGTACTTGGCGACTCATTCATCTGTCCTCAGACTGATATTTCTTGCCTTGAGTGTCTGGAGTCTCACCACGTTCTATGCCGTTTGGCTGTTGCAACAAGTGTGGCAGGAACAGGAAATAGCGATTGCTCACTTTGGCTGGCTGTGGGGTGGACTCACATTGATCGCCGCCTTGTCTGGTCGTTGGGCTCATCGATTAGAGGCCCGATTTGGGGCACCGAGGGTGCTTTGTTTTATCGGACTAGCACCGGTGATCGGTTATTTAGGTATCGACGCCTGGGGAATTGTTGGTGGTGTGTTGGCCAGCTCTTCTTTCTTCGTCGCCCGAGGTGTAGGGCTTGTCATTTTGAAAGATGCATTCAACAAACGAGTGCCTAGTGAATTTCGGGCGACAGCGAACTCGTTAGCCAGCTTCGGATTTCGTGGCGCCTTTGTCCTTACCGGGCCATTCGTCGGTTATGCATTCGACCTCTGGGGCATGAGCGTGACGCTCGCCATGTTGGTCGGAGTGACCTTGTTGATTTTCGTCGGGTTGATTGTGCCGTTGGCAGTGGCGGTTAGAAACCAACAACAGCAGATGAAATTAGAAGTTGTGGAAGGGTAATTAAACTTGCCAAGGAGATGAGTATGGAAAGCAAAAACGAATCCTATCCGGGTGAAAGTACTCTTGTTGAAAGCAATGGGCGATCACATCGACGACGCAAACAGGGTGTCGAGTACAAACTTCGAGTCATTAAAGACTCTGGGGGCAAGCTAGAACTCGTGGAGGTAGAACCTCCCGAACATTGGTTTGTTGAATGTTCTCGCATCATGCAACTCACCGGCTGGGGTATTTAGAGTAGCCTTGGATCTAGTCTCAGAGTGCTAAAAAAGCAACATGGGGTCAGACCCTCTTTATCTAGCGGAGGGTCTGAACCTACTTTAGGTATTCGTCGGTGTAGTCGGCGTAGTCGAGGTTGAGTTGTGTTGGATCGAGGCCGAACTGTTCGGCGCTGTAAGTGTGTTTGCCGTGGCGGTGTTTGGAATTTTTATTGAGATGAGCACTGATTTTCTCATCGAAAACTTCGGTCCATTTAAGGTCAATGAAACTTGAAATGTCACGGAGGGATTGGTGGGGATCATCAATCAAGCGGCGATAGCCAATGTCGAAGAACCGCTCGTTGAGAGATGGGTCGGCGGCCCTTGCTAACATGACGTTGTTTAATCCGTGATGCCAGAGTTCATGCACATCGCGACCTATCTCCTGCCTGTCCAAGTGTCGTGAGGCGAGGCCGCGGAGGCTCTGAGTCAGACTCGCCATAGAAGGGATAACCTCTAGCGGGTTGCGGTGTGTTTGTATAAACCGGGCATCGGGATAAGCCGTAATCAGTGCCTTTAAGCCCAGCATGTGACCGGGGGCTTTAAGTATCCAACGCTTACCGGTATCAGGTAAAAGCCCGAGATATTTCTTATGCCAGTCGTAGGCAGGTGCCCAATTACAACCATCGACCATCCATCGATTGTAGCTGGGCAACCGGAATGCGACGTGAAATTGCATGCTGCGAAAACTGTAACCTTGAATTGATACACACTCGTGGGGTTTGAGCGCAGCAAGCGAATGGGTGCGACGAAACGTGGGCGCTAAGACATCTACGGCTGCGACTTGGGCTCGGGTAATGTTTTGGGTGAGTAAGTTCTTACTTCGCGTTGCTGGCCAGTGGTGGGATGCCCAAAAGGTAGGGGCTTGTAAATCTGAGTGTGAGTCTAGTAGTTCATGCAGCAGCGATGAGCCTGTCCGTGGTAGCCCAAGTATAAAAATCGGCTTGTCGATGGACACTGGGGATTCTTGGCTGCTCGCCCTTTGAACACGCAGCCGCATCTTCAAAATTTGTTTTAAGTAATAGGGTGCAATGAGGTGTCCGAGAGCGCTCAGTCGTGACTCCGCGACCAAGTCGTGCAGCATTAGCTCAAACGGTTCAACAAAATCTAGCGGACCGAAGTCGGCGTATCCCACTGAGTGGGTCGCCGCTGCCATGTACTTTTCGCGAAGTTCCGAGAGCGGTTGCTCAATCAGTCTCGGCCCGAACACGAGACCCTAGCCGCCAGATATATTAACGGCGTTTATCAGATCATTTTTGATCAAAGATTGAGAAGGTCGCTTACGCTCATATTTTTTCGCAGGCGTATTCACAATGTCAGTCAGTTCTCCAGCGTTTAACCCGGCGCGTTCTCGTTCTTGGCTAATGGTGCCGTATGCCGTTGAGCGCTGACGCGGATTGCGGTTCAGTGAACGCACGATCTGACGCATTTCCTCAGATGAAGTCTCTTGCCCGTGTTCGGTGCCTGCGGCGCGGCTAATGGATTCATTCATTAGGGTACCGCCTAGATCATTGCAGCCTGCATTAAGACAGGCTTTCACACCCAGGTGGCCCATTTTTACCCAGCTTGCTTGGATGTTGTCGATGTAGCCATGCAAGGCGATGCGAGCGACTGAGTGCATGAGTACATTTTCACGAAAAGTGGGTCCTTTGCGTGCCTTACCCTTGAGATACATAGGCGCTTCCATGTGGACAAAGGGCAGTGGTACGAACTCGGTGAAGCCGCCGGTTTCTTTCTGCAGGTCTCGCACTCGGATAATATGTCGTGCCCAGTGAATGTAGCGTTCAACGTGACCGTACATAATCGTGGCTGTGGTATTGAAGCCGACATTATGGGCGGTACGCATTACCTCGAGCCACTGTTCGGTGTTAACTTTGTCGGCGCAGATAATCGCTCGCACTTCATCGTCTAAGATCTCAGCGGCGGTGCCAGGTAAAGTGCCCAGACCGGCGTCCTTCAGCATCTCCAAATATGGCTTCAGTTCCATATCCATGGTTGCCGCACCTTGCCAAACCTCCAGCGGTGAAAAAGCATGGATGTGCATCTCAGGCACAGCCTTTTTTACTGTCTTTAGAATGTGTACATAGGTTTCACCGGTGTACTCTGGGTGAATGCCACCCTGCATGCAAACTTCGGTGCCACCTCGCTGCCAAGCTTCTTGAACTCGACGAGTAATTTCTTCATCAGATAAATCGTATGGCCGGCCGCGTAAGTTTTCTGACAGTTTGCCTTTCGAAAATGCACAGAACTGACACTTGAAATAACAGATGTTGGTGTAGTTGATGTTGCGGTTAACAACAAAGCTAACGGCGTCGCCATTGGTCGTGCGGCGAAGTTGATCTGCGTGTTGGACAACGGCTGTAAAATCGTCTCCTCGGGCAGAGAATAGACGTTCGATGTCGGCTTCATTGATGTCGGCACCGCCAACCTTAGACAATATGTCGGTTATGTCCGCAGAGATGTGCTTAGGCGCATCCATGATGGCGGTCATCAAATCGCTTGGCGGTGGGGTGTGAACATCGCCAGGACACCAGTCATCAATTCTGGGCATGCCTTCGCCGTCGATCATTTCTAGTACACGGACATGTAGGTCTGGGTGAACCCAGGTGTCTAAGTCTCGGGCGTAGTCAGAATATATGGTAAGACGTTCTGTTAAAAATTTGCCTGCAGTGGCAGATTCGTTACGCAAGTCTTCCAGATGTGGCCACGGGGCTTCTGGGTTAACAAAATCAGGGGTCACTGGCGAAACGCCGCCCCAATCGTTTATGCCAGCGTGAACGATTTGAGGTAAGACGCCTGGACTTAGATTCGGAGGCGCTTGTACGCTCATGCCACTGCCGAACAAAATTCGGGTAATGGCAATAGTCCATAGCAGTTCGTTCAGGTCAGGCTCTGGCGCGTTGACCATTTTGGTTTCTGCTTTCGCGCGGAAGTTCTGCACGATGATTTCTTGAATATGTCCGTATTCCTGATGAATCTCGCGAATCGCTAAGAGGCTCTCAATCCGCTCAAGGCGTGTTTCGCCAATGCCTATAAGTATTCCCGTGGTGAAAGGTACTTTAGCAATGCCAGCGTTGCGTAAGGTCTGCAGGCGAACAGCAGGGATTTTGTCAGGCGACCCGTAATGCGGCATGCCTTTTTCGCAAAGTCGTTCGGAGACCGATTCCAACATAATACCCATGCTAGGAGAAACACTGCGTAAGCGAGCGAGTTCTTCTGGCTCTAGATTGCCAGGATTAAGGTGCGGTAAAAGGCCGGTTTCTTTGAATACAGCTTCCGCCGCTGCGAACAAATAATCGGTTGTCGATTCGTAACCCATTTCAGCCAATGCTTCACGCGCTGCCTTGTAACGCAGCTCAGGTTTTTCGCCAAGCGTAAAAAGCGCCTCTTTACAGCCCATCTTTTGACCTTCTCGGGCAACTTCCAAAACCTCATCGATGGTCATGTAGGGGGCTTTTACTTTGCGTGGCACCTGCGCGAATGTGCAGTAGTGACAAACGTCTCTACACAAGTGGGTAAGCGGAATAAATACCTTCCTGGAGTAGGTCACCACATTGTGGAAGCCTTGGTCCCGTATGGTTTCAGCCGTATCTGCCAAGGCGCGGGTGTCCTCGAACTCAGCCAACGTAAGCGCTTCTTGATCGGTGGGCAAGTCACCCACTAAGGCGCGGTTTAAAATATCTTCAATCATTAATCTATCCAGAGTGGATGCTTTGGGAAAGGCTGATACGGTCAGTTATGCCGCTTTTTAGTAAGTAGTTTGCTGTCTGTGAGTTCGGTGCTCTGTCGCATACCTCGAGCAAATCCTGGGGTAAGTCGATGTCTAGCGCAAAAGCTGTGGCCGGCACAATGCGGGGTGTCACACCAGCCGCAAACGCTGCATCGACATGGGGTTTGAAACTTTGTCCATCGAATACATACGGAATTATTAGAGGCGGACTGACGATAAGCCCGTTTGTGCCAATATTTTCAGCATCCGGCAACACGGTTACTTGATCGTGCTCGGTAATTAGACGATCTAATTCGTCAGGTTGAATACCAGGTACGTCGGCGGGTATGACCATTACGCCTTGGGCTTGGAAATGATCTACTAAGTAGCGTGTTGCTTGGTACAAAGACTCGGCAAGGTTGGCGTCAGGACTTTCGGTGAATCGTTCAGTGTTGAACGCCTGAGCCAGCGCATCTGCTTCAGTTGCACGGGAAACGATCAATGTACCGGTGAGTTTTGTGCATTTAGACAGGCAAGTAAGCACATCACGTGCCATGGCCAGCATTAACGAGCGGCGTTCTGATTCGCTCAAGACGTTCGCTAGACGCTGTTTTGCTCGATCAAACGTCTTTACGGGAACGATCGCCCACATTGGCCTCTCCCAAATCAGTTAAAAGATACGTCTACAACCCCTATTCGCGCCCTTTTAGACAATGCGACTGAGTGGTGTCAAACGGCTGCAATCTGTTGCAACAACCTAAGTGCGTCTTTTGCCAAAGCCACACGATCTGCCAACGTTACCATGATGGTATTCGTCACGATAGTTGGAATTCCTAATGCGTTGAGTATGTGTGAATGATCATCTGCATCGGTATTATCGATAATGTAGCCGTCGAGCAGGTCGCCGTAGTGCTCGGCGACCGCTAATGCGGTGCTCGGAACTTGTAATTCTGACATCATTTTTGCCGCGGGTCCCTTAACTGCTAAACCGCCGACAATAGGGGACACCGCAATCGTTGGTATTGAGCTCAGTGCCTCACGAAGTGAGTCTAGCTTGAGCAACGGGTCGACTGAAACGTAGGGATTGCTCGGGCAGATGATGACGCCATCGCAGTCTGCCAACCACGCCGTGATCTTAGGGTTCAATTGAGCGCTTTCGATGCCTTTGAAAGTGAAGCCACGGACCTTGGGTTGGCATCGGTCACGGACGAAGTAGTGTTGGAAAGCCAGATCGCCTTTGTCGCTGTGAACAATGGTTGACACTTTTTGATCGGACATAGGTGCAAGTGCGTGGCGTATGCCTAAAGCAGCGCAAATGTTAGCCGTTGCTTCAGTGAGATTCATGCCAGACTTCAAGAGCTCTGTGCGGTGAATATGCAACGCAAGATCTTGGTCTCCCAATCGGAACCAGTCTTCGCCTCCTAGGCTTCCCAAGGTATCGATAAACTGCCAAGTCTCGCCTGCACGACCCCAGCCAAGTTCGTCGTTGTTTACTTGAGCGAGGGCGTAGGTGAGGCTATCGATGTCTGGAGAGATGTTAAGACCGAGATGTTCGAAATCATCGCCTGTGTTGACAGCGAAGAGCACTTCGTCAGGACCCAGGACCTGACTCAGTCCTAGCGCCAGCTTGGCACCGCCGACGCCTCCTGTTATGGCTAAAATCTTGGTCATTGCTTGATCATGTGTTGATTATATTGAAGCTTAGCGGAAGAGATCTTCTTCTAATGGCCGATTGATCATTTGCGCGTTTTGATCCGATTCTTCTGCTGGCAAGCCGCGAATCAAAACCAGCGGAATTTTTTCCGTGGTCTCGCCCATTCCTAAAGTCGCGGCCGCCGCCAGGGCATCCGCTCGGTTGATTAGGGTGACTTTCAGCTCGCGTCCATAGACATCAGATCCGCCTCTGTGGTCATCAAGTACGGTGATACCTGCACTGCCAATGGCGGCGCCGATGGTGCCCATGCGCCAAGGTCGATTGTGAGAGTCGGTGATGATGACACCCACGGCTAGTCCGGTCTCTTCTTTAACGGCGGCTCTTATGGCGCTTGCGCTGGCATCCGGGTCCTTGGGTAACAGCAGGGCTTTCTCGCCGCTGCCGTGATCAACGTTGGATTGATCGATGCCCGCGTGGGCACCCACCAAACCGAGATTGTGTCTGACGATCAGCACGCCTTTGCGTTGCCGAAGTACTTCTGTAGATTCCGCCAGAATCAGTTCAACCAGGCGCGGATCTTTATCCGTTTCTTGTGCAAGTTTCACCGCTTCCGGAGAAGGCTCGATGGTTGCCAGATCAATTAACTGCCCTTCTGCCTTGGAGACTATTTTTTGCGCGAGGCAAAGAATATCGCCTGCTTGTGGTGATAAATTTTGCGCCGCCATCGCGTCCAAAATTTGCATAGCCAGGTTGTCGCCAGCTTCCACCATGGGCATACCAGGGATTGGGATTATGGTAAAACTTGGATCACTCATGATGCCACCCCCAGGATAGTCTTAAACACTTAGTCTTAGGCATCAGATCAGTGTTCCTGACCAATAATCTTGATACCGGAGTGAGAAATGATGCCGCTTCGATTGATCTGAATCAAAATTGAAGTTAAGGCTTCAGCAGCCGCAGAATTTGCCACGGGACCTGCGTGCCAGCCGGTCATGCCGGCTTCTTCGGTGAGCTGAATCACTTTTTCTCTTGCCGCCTTCTTATTGCCACAGACGAGGACATCACATTCGATTTTGACGTCTTGCTGCAGAAGATGCGCCGCAATATTTTGGTAGGCGGTGACGACTTGTACTTCTTCACCGAGAAATTCTTGTGCACGCTTTCCAGCGCTTCCTTCTACCGGCAGTTGTACGGTGCCCACTTTGGGTGGCACCAATGGCACCGTGACATCAATCAGAATTTTGCCCTGTAGGTTAGCTTTCACATAGTCCAGCGTTGAGATCTGATGCTCGGCGGGCACGGTAAGCACCACAATGTCACCGGCGTTGGCGGCGTCTAGGTTTTCCATCGCCTCAGCCGGAGTGCCTGGGCTAACCTCTTGCAAAGCAGTAACCGCGGCTTGCGCCTTTTCTAAAGTACGTGAGCCAATGACGATCTTGTAACCTGCTTTGGACCAGCGAATAGCCAAGCCTGTACCTAAATCACCGGTGCCGCCAAGTATGGCGATTGTTTCTTTATCTGACATTAGTCGAAGTCCTTTAATTCAAGGCGCGGGATTATGCCGTTTTAGCGCTTGAATAAAAATAGGCGGTGAGTGAGGCTACTTCCAACAAATATAATCGAACTTGAGGGAAAGCAAATGAAAATTGGTGCAATGATTGGCGCAGATGGGACCAGCAGTACGTTAGACGACATTATAGACATTGCAAAAAATGCTGAAACAGCGGGGCTAGACAATGTCTGGCTGGCGAATATTTTTTCGTTTGACGCGATTTCCACACTCGCTTTAATTGGTCGAGAGACCCAGCGTATTGGTTTGGGTACTGCGGTCACGCCTACATATCCGCGCCACCCGACAGCCATTGCCCAGCAAGCGCTAACCACCGCGGCTGCTTCAAACAATAGATTCACTTTAGGCATAGGTCTTTCGCATCAGGTTGTCATCGAGAGCATGTTGGGTATGTCGTATGACAAACCAGCCAAACACATGCGCGAGTATTTAAGCGTTCTCATGCCATTGGTACGTGGAGAGCAGGCAAACTTCCAAGGCGATCAGTATCGGGTAGCTGGCGTGGAGCTGAACATTCCTGGCGCAGATACCATGCCAGTCGTTGTTGCCGCTTTGGGACCGGTTATGTTGAAGCTGGCCGCCGAGATGGCAGATGGCACCAACACTTGGATGGTTGGACCCAACACCATGGAGAATCATATTATCGCGTCACTTCATGCTGCAGGCGGCACAGATGCCAAAGTTGTGGCTGGACTGCCTATTGTTCTGACCACTAATGTCGATGCCGCTAAGGCGAAAATAGCAGAAGATCTCACCATCTACGGACAGTTACCCAGCTATCGAGCCATGCTCGACCGAGAGGGTGTTGCCGGACCTGCCGATATTGCGATTGTTGGTGATGAGAATCAGTTGCGGGGTGCAATTAAGCGCTTTGAAGACATCGGTGTAACCGATTTTAACGCAGCGATCATGAACACCGAAGAGGGGGCGTATGAGCGAACTTTAGAGTTCCTAGGTAGTATTACCGGAAGCAGTTAGTCCCAGCGATGAGCCGGCTTCTCGACTTGTTGCGTATCCTCTTTCTTAGAGGGTCGCCTGAGCGAATTCTATATACACGCTCTATGGCAATCGGCGGGCTGGCTGTTGCGGTTTGTTTGAGTGCGGCCGCACAATCTATTTTCTTCCAAGACCACCTGGTGTTTGTGATCTTGCGTGTGTTCGCCGAAGTTACGATGTTCATGCTATGGATCGCATTCCTCACCGCCAAGGTTGCGCGCCTACGCCTCGCCAATGCCATGTTGATATTGGTATGGGCGAGCGTGCTCATGGATGCAGTTTTCGTGCTAGTGGGCGCTTTGTTTTCACCCATCGGGGCTATCGCTGATTCTGCCGCCTACCTCTGGAGCGGGGCCATATTCTATGGCGCAGTCAATGTCATCGCATGGGCATTGCGACTGCGTGGGTTGTTCAATCCAGCTTGGCTGCAAGTAGGTGGCTATGTGCTCGCTGTTTGGCTGGTCAACGGTGTGTTCCGTTACCTCTATGGGATGATGCTAGGCTAGACCATAGAGAGCAAAATGCAGACCACTGTTTTTGAAACCATCGCCATGGCTTTAGATACCCTACCTGGGGTTGGCAGGCTTTTGTTGTTGGCTTTTTTACTGTCGTGCGCGCTTTATGGTGTGGCTCGAGCTTTGCAAAGACATCCCAGCCAAGCGATGCAACTCTACTACCGTAAGGCCTGTATTTTTGCGTTAGTCGCGGTGCCCTGTGGGGTTGGGTTGTTTGGCGTTCAGATGCCTGTCTATGTTGTTGAGGCACAAGCTTTTCATACGGAGATTCCCGCGTGGATCAGTTACGGGCTTTTTGGATCGTGGCTTATCGGCGTGATAGTCGTGTTAGGTCGATCGGTTCGGCGCTATCGCCAAGCACTCCGCGCGCACCTCCAGGTAGTTGATCCTGCTGATGAAAAGATGCAACGCAGGCTTAAGCACTGGTCTACGCGTCTCAACATAAAACCACAGCCTGAGTTGGTACTGGGCGGAAGCGCGATCCCGTGGCAGGCAGGGGGCAGAATTGTGCTACCCCAAGCAGCACGTCACTGGCCTGTGGGCCACCTGGATGTCTGTTTGCTCCAGCATTTGGCGCAGCGAAAACAAAAAAGTTGGATTTGGCTGGTGCTCGGGCATGTCGCTCGCGCAATTTATTGGCCCTTACCCTGGGTAGCCTCCTTGTTGGCAACTTATAAAGGGCTACTGGTGAAAGGTGGCCTGCCACTTGCCGAAGCGGCTTATCGCGATTCGGAAGGGTGGTTGAGAGATTACGTTAAGCTCAAAGATCGTTACGCGACGCTTAATGAAGCAGCCCCCGCCCTAGAACCTTTCATATTGGTAACTGGTCTCGATCTACCGGTTAAGCCGGTCCCCCCAGCACCCCTAGAACCAGGGAGCTGGGAAGCCACCAAGGCGAGAAGGGCGGAGCGCGACTTCGACCCCTATGAACGAGTTTATTGGTTAATCGCCGTCGCATCGGTAGTCATTGGCGTGGGTACCACATTGACTATTGAACAAGCCTCGCCAGAGTTTGAACGCGGCTTTCTAGACGTAAAGTGGAAAGACCAAATGGGTCGACAGACGCGAGAACCCGCAGCACCAATATCGCCTTTCCGGCCTGATGGTGACGAAGCTAACTAGTTTCTGTCTTGAAAAGGCATGATCAAAGAGGGATTGCATAAGGTATTTGATCTGAGCTTAAACATTGCGCCTTGACCCAAGCCGCATGCAGAAAAAAGACCTGGCGTCCTCGCCTGGGCTTGTTTTCGAAGTGCGGGCACCGCGGAGCGGCGAAGGGTGGGCGCAATGTTTAAGCTCAGATCAAATACCATCGGTGATCCCACATAAATCATGCCCTATCGAGACAACCACTAGCCGAGATCGCCCACCTTGTCGAAATAGTCCTGTACCCGTCTGCCTTCTTGATCCGGAAATTGCGTGGTAAGACTGCGTGCTTCTTCGATCCGGTCGACGCGGAAGTTACGAAAGTCCTGGCGTAGTTCGCACCAAGCACCGACCGCCCAGCTATAGCCCCAGTAAACCAGTGTCAGTGGCCAGACTATGCGCTCGGTGGGCGAGCCCTGTGCGTCTGAATAGGAGAGGTAGAGCCGATTGCGATTGTTAATAGCGTCGCGTACTGCGCCCAATTTCTCGGTAGTTTCGGCAGATTGGTAACTGGCCATTTCCGGCACAATGACGGCTTTCGAATTCAGCGCAGGGCGTAGTTTTTCCGGCAGTACTGCATCCACCTTATCCAGAATGCGTTCAGCCGCATCGGCCATGTGTTGATCGCCCCACCGCTTGGCTACCTGGGCACCAAAGATCAGCGCTTGAATTTCGTCCTGATCAAACATCA
This sequence comes from Limisphaerales bacterium, assembly GCA_051270205.1. Classification (GTDB taxonomy): domain Bacteria; phylum Pseudomonadota; class Gammaproteobacteria; order Pseudomonadales; family Azotimanducaceae; genus UBA4421. The sequence goes on along the minus strand of JBNMMV010000008.1, from coordinate 22,052 downwards.
TAGGTGGCACTTGATAGCCACGATGCAATCGGTAACCGACACCGGCTTCGCCATCTATGGGTACGCCTGATGTCAGCAGGTTTTGAATGTCTCGGTAAATAGTCCGTTCACTGACTTCTAGGCGCTCAGCTAAGATACTTGCTGTCAGGACGCGTCCGCGGCCCAGCTGCAATACAATTTGAAAAAGTCTATCTGCCGGTCTCATGAAGCGATCATAGCAACGTTGAAGACCTTTACGGTTAGCTTTTCCACTCTCTACTGACATACCGTTGTCAGTAATATGCTGGAATTTCTCTGATTTATTAGGGCTTTCTTGAAGTCTCCTGACACAACCCTGTCAGGAGGTGTCAGTTAATCTTGTTCTTAATCAATGAGGAGAATTGCAGTGGAACGAGTCATAACCCGGGGTTTTAAAGCGGTGCAAGCGCTAATTGTGAGAATCGAACGCCGTCAGATCAGGAGAGTGCGTGTTTGGGATGCTGCCATCACGATACAGGAAGGTCGCTGCGATGTTTGCGTCCTCGATAACCGGCATCAATGAGTTTTTTCGGATGCTGACCGTCCACATAGCCCATGAAACCGGGGTCGATAATACTGTACCCCAGCATGCTCTGAATTCGATCGCTATATTGTGAGGCATGAGCGGGTGGCACGCTTAGAACCATATTTTCTATCTGTCGTAAGCCAGGGGCGCAGTACTGTGGGGTTATCGCGAGCCTGGTTGTATTGGACTCATTCGGGCCGCCGCGGTGGAGTAGCGTCCCTTGAAAAACCACCACTGAGCCTTTAGGCATCAACACTTTGTGCACCTCTGTTGCCAGCGGTTGGCGTCCGTCCGGCCAATTGTGACTGCCGGGCACAACTTGCGTCGCTCCATTGGTAGTCGTGAAATCGTCAAATGCCCAGATGGTGCTGATCCCAAACGCCCGCCGTGGACGAGGCAGGTTTAGGCCGCCAGCGCCGTCGTCTATGTGGAATGGTTGGGGTGTTTCGCCCGGGTGAACGTTGATGGCTAAGGCTGCCGACAACAGATAATTTGGCGGTAGAAGTTGGTCGAGTAAGGCGATGATCGATGGGTGTTCAATGAGGTTAGCCAGGCTTGGGCACTTTGCTAACAGTGCATAGACACGCTCTGAATGCTCTCCTTCAAAGTCGTTGCGGCCCATTTTTTCGCCTTGTAAAAATGGCGCTAACTCAGTTCGAATCTGTGACATGAGCGTGTCATCCATGGCGTCTTCGATGACTGTAAATCCATCGACAGTGAGCGCTTCTAGGTGAGATGAGTGCATCGCGGGCTTCTGAGGTTGCATTGGTAATATTGGTACGCTTTAGTAGGGGTTAAGTCAAACTCAAGTCGACGATCAATATACAAAGCGTTCGGCATTCAAATAGAGGGTCAATTATGCGAGATCTAAACGGAAAAGTTGCGTGGGTCACTGGGGCGGGTACCGGGATTGGTGAAGCAGGTGCTATCGCGCTGGCTGAGGCGGGTATGCATGTCATTTTGTCTGGACGCCGTGAAGACAAATTAGCTGAAGTAAAAGAAAAGTGTGGCGACGGCCGCGCGACGGTTGCTGTCCTTGATGTTGCCGACAAATCCGCGGTCCAGGCAACGGCACAACAGATCATTGCCGACCATGGACGCATAGATGTGTTGGTCGCAAGCGCCGGGCTGAACCCCAAAAAACGTAATTGGCACAACGTAAGCCTGGACGATTGGGACCAGGTCATACGTGTCGATTTAGACGGTGCCTTCTATTGCTGTAAAGCGGTTCTGCCCACCATGAAGGAACAAGGTGAGGGACTAATAATAAACATCTCGTCCTGGGCGGGTAAGCATGTGAGTGTGGTCACGGGCCCTGCCTATACGGCGGCAAAACATGCAATGAACGCGATGACAGAAAGCCTCAATATGGAGGCTTGCATCTTCGGCGTCAGAGCAACAGCCATTTGTCCTGGTGAAGTTGCGACGCCGATTTTGGATAACCGACCTATCCCTGTCACTGCAGAAGATCGTGCGCAAATGGTGCAGGCAGATGACTGTGGTGAGGTGATTAGATTTCTAGCCGAATTGCCTGAGCATGTATGCATAAACGAGCTGACCATCAGTCCGACCTGGAATCGCGGCTATGTCGCTCAAGCTCAGAATTTGCACCCCAAATAGGGCTGCCTTGCAGCACGCCGCCTTAGTGGTTGAGCGCCTCGATTTCTGGAATTAATTTTTCTACCATCTGGCGTGTTTGATTGATCATGTCTTCAGTGCCTTGGGCAATAGGGCGCAGAATAAACTTGTGTACGCCCGCCGCGTGGAAGTCGTGCACCAGGGCCATCATTTGCTCAACCCCACCGACGGCTGTGAAACCGTCGGGGTCGCGGCCTAGACGTTTTTTCAGGCCACTGTGATATTTGCTAACAATGGCTTCGTCAGCATTGCCAAAACGAAAACCGAATCCAGCACCGAAGTGATCGTCTGAGATTTTGCGGCCCAATTCTGCTGTGCGGGTTTTAATGGCAGAAATTACGGGTGCCACGTCTGTGGCGGTTTCAATCCCTGCCTGCCAGCCTGTGCCCCATGTTGCAGTTCGTTCGATGGCCTGTTTTGCGGAGCCTCCAAGCCAGAGGGGTAGGGGTTGTTGAATAGGCTTAGGGGCTATGGTGGCATCGTCCAGGTGATAATACTCGCCTTCGAAGCTGACGTTGTCCTCGCGCCAAAGGCGAGCCATTATTTCCAAACCTTCATCTGTGCGTCTGCCTCGCCCCTTGGTTGGCGTGCCAGTGGCAATGAAGTCTTTTGAAAATGCGCTGCCGACACCGAAAGCAGGCAGCAGGCGACCTTCGCTGAGCACGTCAATAGTGGCGCATTGTTTGGCGGTGAGAATAGGATTCCGTAAACCCAGTGAGGCGACGTTCATACCGAACTTAACGTTCTTACTGCCACCAGCCAGGGCTGCCATAACGCTCATCGCTTCCAAGTTGGGTACCTGATCGATGATTCGATCGCTCTGCCAGATAGAATCTACGCCACCGTTGTCGCATATATCGACCCACTTCCAGAAGCCCCTTGCATCATCGAAACCAAAATTGGCAATGCCAATACCCGCGCCTATACTCATAGTGTTCTCCGAAAAATAGCTGCACTTCTAAAAAACTTGATCACGACTATCTAAGCCATCGCGCATTGTATCGCCCAGCGTGTTGCAAGACCAAATGGTGGCTGCTAGAAAAAAACCTGGGAAGATGATTTGCCAGGGAGAGGTTTCGATAGTTTGGGCGCCATCCGCAACCAGCACCCCCCAGCTTGTTTGAGGTTCTTGAATGCCGAGTCCTAAAAAACTAATGAAGCTCTCAGCGAGGATAATGTATGGCACTGCTAACGTTGTGTAGACCACAATAGGTCCGAGTACGTTGGGGATCACATGCTTTGCAAGGATATGCCCTGGGCGAGCACCCATTGCGCGCGCGGCATCTATGAAAGGTGCGTGCTTGAGGCGTAGCGTCTGGCCGCGCACGATGCGAGCAATGTTGAGCCAAGATATGGCGCCTAGGGCTGCGAAAAGAAGATAGGTATTACGATCGAATACTACCAACAGCAAAATAAGGATGAGAATACCGGGCAGGCAATAAATGCCGTCCACGATACGCATCATAAACTCATCAATTCGCCCCCCCATCAACCCCGCGAATGCGCCCCAGGGTATGCCAATGGCTAGAGACACGGTTACCGCAATAACAGCCACGGTGAGCGAGACCTGCGCGCCCTCCATGGTGCGCGCAAATAGATCTCGGCCAACTACATCGGTGCCAAACCAATGTTGGCTTGAGGGTGGGGTTTCGATGGCATCCCAGTCGATTTCCTCGTAGTCCCACTGGCTTAGCTGCGGTCCGAGCAACGCCGCCAATATGATTGAGCCTAAAAGCACTAGCGATAATTTGGATATCTTCATGAGCCCACCGCACGGATGCGTGGATCGAAATATCCGTAGAGCAAGTCGACTATTAAGTTAAACGTCAGAATGGCGGCAGCATAAACAATGGTGACGCCCATCACTAAGGTGTAGTCGCGATTGAGCGCAGCTTGAACGTAGTAGCGACCAATGCCGGGTAGATCGAAAATCTGTTCTGCTACCACAGTACCAGTAAGTAAGCCTGCGGCAGCCGGACCTAGAAACGAGAGAACCGGGATAATTGCGATGGGCATAATGTGGCGTAGCGTGATCCGCGTACGTGAGAGACCTTTGCTTAGGGCGGTAACCACGTGCGGCTCCAGCTTTGCTTCGGCGACACTGCCGCGAGTAAGTCGCGCAATCTCTGCGCTCAGGGGTAACGCTAGCGCGATTGAAGGAAGCAAGAAGTGAAGTCCTGTATCGGCGCCGCCGCCGGGTAGCCATCTCAACATGACGCTGAACACAAGGACCAGCAATGGTGCGCTGACAATGGTAGGTATTGCTAAGTTAATGTTACTAATCGTCATTAGAAAGCGGTCTAGAAAGCGCTGTTGGTTCAATCCAGCCAGGGTGCCAACGGACAACCCTAGCAGCGTCCCTAAAAGAAGCGCGAGCCCGCCCAGTTTTGCGCTTACCGGCAATCCACTGGCGATGAGGTCATTCACCGTAAAGTCTTTATGGCGAAAGGAAGGTCCTAAATTTCCCTGAGAGAGATTCAGCCAGTAAGTTAGATATTGGCTGGGTAGCGGCGCATCTAGATTATAGGCAGCGCGCAGGTTGGCTTCGATTTCGGGCGGTAGTTGCCGTTCTCCATCGAAGGGTCCTCCGGGAGCCGCGCGCAGCATAAAAAATACCAACGAGACGACGGTGAAGAAGGTAATGGCAACGAAGCCAATACGCCGAAATAAATAGCGTGACACTCAAGGCTTCCAGGAAAGGTATCGAGACGGATGCATGTCTCTAGGATTTTCGTGCCAACCTGAGAGGTCTGCATGCACTAGCCGTCTCACGGCGCCACTATACAGTGGCACAACCGCATAGAAGTGCAGTGCCACCTGTTCTGCACTTAGCAGTAGATTATTACGGTCTGCAGTTGTTGCTTGGCGCTGGGCTTGGTTCATTAACGCATCGAACGTGCTATTGGAAAACCGGCCATAGTTGACTAGGCCTATGTCGGACTTTAATAAACTCAAATAGTGCTCGGCATTGTTTTCACCTACCCAACCAGCCCACCCGACTTGAAATTTTCCTTGGCGTAAATCAGAGAAATGACTGCGCACATCGCCCTGTCTGAGTTCGGTGAAAACACCGATATTTTTCCACATACCACTCACCGCTAGGCTTATTTTTTTGTTCTCAAGTGAGTTTAGGTGGCGAAGTTCGAGCCTGAGCGGATTGTCGGCACCGTACCCCTGAGATTTGAGCAGCGCTTTTGCTTGGGCGATGCGTTTACTGAATGCGACCTCGTGGTGAGGCAGCGGTGGCCCGGAATAGCCGGTGAGCATACTTGGTGCGAAGCTTACTTCTGCACGAGCGCCGTTACGCAAGACTTTGTCCACGAGTATGTCTTGGTCTACGGCTAATGAGAGTGCTTGGCGTACGATGACGTTGTCCAAGGGTGCAGATTGCGTATTGAAGACCAGATAGAACATTGAAAGCAGTGGAGACAGTCGCAGGTCCTCAGAAGACTGCCTTTTTAGTCGTTCAAGATTGCCCACTGGAAAGCTGGGAATAACATGGAGTTCGTCGCTGCGATAGCGGTTGTATGCGGCTTGCTCGTTGATGACTGGCACATAGCGGACGCGCGAAATGGCAGCGGGCTCCACGAAATGTGGGTTTGCCTCTAGCTCGATACTCGCCTGAGGCACCCAGGATTTGAGCGTATAGGCGCCGTTAGAAACCCAATGTTCTGGCTTTATCCAAGCGTCTCCAACCGTCGCGATAACATGGCGAGGCACCGGGAAAGCTGTTGGGTAAAGCAGACGTTCGAGCAAATACGGGTAGGGTTTTTCTAAGCTGATTTGCAGGGTTCGATCGTCGATGGCAACCACGCCCAGGTCGGTTATTGGTAGCGAACCCGCATTGATTGCCGTAGCGTTTTCTATCATGCCCATAAAATAGGCAAGGCTCGCTGCCGTTTTCGGATCCTGTAATCGCTGCAAGGAATAAACGAAGTCTTGTGCAACCAAGCGAGTGCCGTCGGACCACTTGGCGGTGGCGTCTAGATAAAAAGTCCAAGTAAGTCCATCTGACGACGTTTGCCAGTGGCGAGCTACACCTGGAACAATGTTGCCCTCGGCGTCGAAGGTGGTTAGGCCGAGGAATAGATCATTCAGCAAGGTCTCTTCTAGTCGTAAATTATAACGGTGAGGATCGAGCGTTTCGGGTTCGCCAGCATTGGCTATAATCAGCACCGAGTCATCAGCAAGGGTCGCCAGGCTTAAGCCCAGCAGAACAAGGGTGAGTAAGGTATTCAAGATACGCAAAAGAACAATACCGCTGTACAACGAAGGCGCACCATACTAAAAAGCGCCTTCCCAGTACAAAGTCGGATTCGAGGAACATATTTATGCACTTAGTGGCAGATATTGGCGCCACAAACGCGCGCTTCCGCCTTTGTGGCGACCAGGGGTGGGGTGGTGAGGCTTGGCTCACCGAAACCTCTCGTTTTACATCGGCCAATGCGCTGTTAAGTGCTGCGCAAGAGGCACTTGAGCTTGATGATGTAGAACTGGAAGGCGCAACTTTGGCTGTCGCGGGACCCTGTGTGGACGGAGTGGTGACGATCACTAATACCGGGCTGGTACTTAGCGAAGCTGAGTGTTGTGGTGTCTTCAAAGTGCCAGTCGCCATCGTCAACGATTTCTTTGCCTTGGCTTATGGCGTGCCACACTTTAGTGCCCTTCATCAACTTGGGGGTGGTAGTCCCAGCCGTAATACGAAGGCCATTCTTGGTCCTGGCAGTGGCTTAGGTATGGCATCACTTGAACCTACCGATCACGGATGGGTTGTGCTGTCGGGAGAAGGTGGCCATGCAGATCTGGCCCCCGGCAACCACTTGGAAGCGGAACTTTGGAGTCTGATGACGGCTGAGTTTGGTCATGTCAGTTGGGAAACTGTGCTGTCGGGAAACGGCATCGTTAATTTGTATCGGGCTATGTGTGCGACCTGGGGTAACAAGCCAGAGCCTTTAACGGCAGCTGAAATTAGTCACAACGGGCAAGAGATGACTGATCTGGTCTGTCATCAGACGCTCGAGACGTTTGCAGGCATCTTAGGTGCAGCAGCGGGTAATTTGGCGTTAACGGTGGGTGCCGTAGGTGGGGTCTATATTGGTGGTGGTATCGCACCGCGCATGATCGATTTCCTGAAAACCGCGCCGTTAAGACGCAGATTCGAGGAGAAAGGCAAGATGTCAGAATACGTTGCGGAAATCCCATTGCTTATTGTCACCGAAGAAGCACCCGGCTTGATCGGTGCTCGAGCGTTTGCGTTCTCCAATAATTGAGGCAGCGATTAGTTGTTGCTGGCTTGGTCGCGGCCTCGAGATTGAATGCTCGCGCGACGTTCGGCGACGTGGTCATTGGGCTTTTGGTTTTTCGAATGGTGGTGGCTGGCTGTCAGTTCTATTTGAAGACCCTCGTCGAGCGTGGCATGCCAGCCCTCGTCCATTATACGTTTGATCTCAGCGCTTGTGACCGGCTCCGTGGAAGTAATGTCCGTGGCGAGACTTAGGCAGGTGGGTAGTAGCTCGTCGGGTGCCACGACTCTGTTCACCAATCCCCACGCCAGGGCGGTGTCAGCGTCTAGATAGTTACCTGTAAGGCTTAACTCTTTTGCTCGGTTTATACCTATGAGCCGAGGCAGCCGTTGCGATAACCCCCACCCTGGGACGACACCGACTCGGGCATGGGTGTCCGCAAAACTTGCCTCTTGGGAGGCTATGAGAAAGTCGCACATCAGTGCGAGTTCGAATCCACCAGTGATCGCAAAGCCGTTTATGGCACCAATTATGGGTCTGTCGAAAGCCGCCATGGCGGCGCTGATGTCCAAGGTTGTTGTTTGATCGGCGGTAATTTCGCCCCCCAACTCTTTGAGGTCGAGTCCCACCGTAAAGGCGCGACCTCTACCCGTGAGGATGACCACGCGCACATCTTGATCTGTCTGCAAGGTTTGGAATGTCTCGGCAATCGCGTTGCGTAGCCCGTTTGAGAGGGCGTTGAGCGCCTCCGGCCGGTTCAGCGTAACGGTTGCTACACCCGCGTTTTTCTCTACCTCTACCAGCTCTGTCATAGCTACGTTGTCTCGTTGAGTTTGATTTGCAGTGTACACTTGGCTCGCTTCTAGATCGAATAAACGCTAGCATCCTAAACCCATATTTGAGGTTTCCCGTGCGACTCGCCGATTACATCGTAAGTTATAGTTTGCAGATCAATAATCGCTGTTTGCGATTCTTGGCAGATAGCCATGCAAAGGGCAATTTGTCAGCAGATGGCGGGCTTGTTGAAGGCGATGACTCGTTGCTTGAAGTACAACCTGTTTATGCAGAGAGTATGCTGCTTCGTGATAGCCGACGGCTCGGAAGCTTATGGCGCTGGGTAGCCAGTGAAGATGCCCGCGTTAACGCCCATCGCCAAGAATTGTCCGAAGTTTTAGAGCGGTTAAATGACAATGCCGCACCCACCCGTCTAGCCCTGCGGCTTGCGAGTCAAGCTGCTGGTGAAGAGGACGCTACTAACCTGCTGCTCTTGGCACGGTCACTTCCAACGCATCAAGATGTTTCCTGGATGCGCTTGAATGAGCTATTCACGACCGACAGCGATCTCTGGCGCAACGATGCCTATTTTGAGTCGCTTGCCGATGAGGAGCTATTGGCCAAGCTGTTATTTAGCTATCGAAAGGGCTACAAGGTAAACCAGAAGCTACCCAGTGGCTGGCCAACATTGCTTTCAGATCAAAAGGTCGAGAAAAATCTATCTCGACAGAAAGAGTACTGCCAATTCAGCACCCACCAATTGGAACTATTGCGGCCAGGATTGTCTGATAAAGGCAAGCGGCAGCTTTGGTATTTGGACAAATTGGCAGATGCACATCGAATGTTGCATGGCTTGCTTCAATTGCAGTCTTTGATCCCTAAAACTGCGCTTAGGAAGCCTGTAGCGAAAAGCGTTAAGAAATATGTCATAACTCAAAGTGATAAAATCTATAAACGTATCGAAAGGTTGGCGCCGCGGGCTTACAATGTGCGCCCGAAACGCTTCCAAAATGCCATACAGCAAGGATTGTCAGGATTAGGGCTTGAAGCGGTCCTGACACTACAAAGTTCACCTCAGGCTGAGATCACACCCAAGCCGGCTGCATTTACAGGTTTGGGGACAAATAGGGGGACAGATATCGGGACGCTTATGGGGACAGATTCAGACGGCTCGGATGATCCGACGCGTAACGTTTAAATGGAGACCAAGATGATGAGAACCTTCCAACTTAGAGCAGTTCTGTTGATGCTCGGAATGATTGCGGTTCCGGCCGCATGGGCGGATGATTACGCCCAAGAATGGGGTCCCCAAGTGGGAACAGCAATGCCAGCCATTGCAGCGCCAGATCAAGATGGCGTGCAACGTGCGTTGGCGGACATTCAGGGAGAGAATGGTGTCCTCATCTTGTTTAACCGCTCAGCAGATTGGTGACCTTTCTGTAAACACCAGCTGGTCCAGTTGGAAAGTTATCGAGAACAGTTCGCTGCAATTGGTGTTGCAGTAGCCGGTATGACTTATGACAGTCAGGAAGTGCTTAAGGCATTTTCCGAAAAAGAGGCGTTGCAGTATCCTTTGCTTCAGGATCAAGATCTAAAACATGTGAATGCATTAGGTATCCGTAATGAAGCTTTCGGCGAGGATTCCAACATGTATGGCATTCCCCACCCAGGCGTGATTTTTGTTGATGCGCAGGGTGCGATTGCCGCGAAATACGCGGTTGCTGGATATCGCCAACGACCACCTTTTGATGCGCTACTGACTCACATTACCGGGCTTGTCACAGAATAAGCGTTTCGTTGAACTGACTTAGGGAAGAATCATCAACTTTCATCGCAGATGCTTTTTCGGCTGCCTGTTTATTCTTACGGTTGGCTGTAGCAATTTGATTGGCTCGTTGACCAGCGGGTTTGCGGACAATATTAGCGCCGCCATTCTCAATAGCGACGATTTGGCGATGGTGCGAGATGGCGCCCCTGCCTACTTGATTTTGGTAGACAGCCTAATTGCCGGTAGCCCGGAAAATGGACCAATGCTGCGACAGTCTGCGGCACTTCATTCCGCCTACGCGGGTGTTTTCGTAACAGACCCGGCACGCGCAAAGTTGCTTGCCACAAAGGCCAAGCGGCTGGCTTTGGCAGCGGTATGTTATTCGTTGAAAAATGGCTGCGATCTAGACACCCGACGTTTTAAGGACTACAGCCAATGGATCGACCGTCAAGGTCGAAAGAGCGTTCCAGAGTTGTACGGCTTGGCAACTGCCTGGGCCGGTTGGATTCAAGCGCACAGCGACGATTTTATGGCGCTTGCTGAGCTGGCGCGTGTAAAAACCGCCATGGCAAAAGTTGCTGAGTTGGAACCGGAATACGAAAACGGCAATGTTTTCCTGTACTTGGGTGTGTTGGAAACTCTGCTACCACCTGGCATGGGTGGTAAACCCGAGCTTGGTAGACAACACTTTGAGCGCGCAATCGAAATTTCTGAAGATCGTAACTTACTCGCCAAAGTGATGTTCGCGGACGGATACGGTCGGCTCATGTTTGATCGGCCATTACACGATCGCTTGCTAAAGGAAGTGTTAGAAGCACCCGTAAAAGCAGATGGTTTAACCTTGATGAATACCTTGGCTCAAAGCCAAGCGAGAGAACTGCTAGAATCAGCAGATGAGTATTTTTAATATGAACACGCTAAGAGCCATAATTGTAGTTAGCATCGCTTTGCTGAGTCAGACCAGCACTGCCGCGACCCTTAAAATCGCTACCCTTTCACCTGAAGGGTCTGTGTGGATGAAGGTTTTGCGCAAGCACGCCGCTAACATTCAGCAGCGCACCGATGGCGCTGTGAAACTGAAGTTTTACCCTGGCGGTGTCATGGGTGATGACAAAACAGTTTTGCGTAAAATGCGCTTGGGTCAACTCCACGGTGCCGTCATCACTGCAGGTGGCTTGGTCCAAGTCTACAAAGACATCACCTTGTATAACTTGCCTATGTTGTTTCGCTCAGAAGCAGAAGTGGATTTTGTGCGAACAGCGTTGGATGAACAATTATTAGCGGGGTTGCGCCTCAAAAAATTCGTTGGCTTTGGCTTTGCTGAAGTAGGTTTTGCCTATCCGATGATGCAACAGCCAGCGACTACTGTGGCAGAAGTACGGACGCGAAAAGTGTGGGTGCCGGACAATGATCCTTCCGCCGTGCGGGCGTTCGCCGCTTTCGACATTACACCCATACCGTTACCCATTGCAGACGTACTGGCCGGTCTGCAAACAGGACTGGTCGATAGCATTGCCTCACCACCGATTGGCGCCATTGCGTTGCAGTGGCACACTCAGGTCGAATACGCCATGGAACTACCGCTAATGTACGTTTATGGCTCGACGGTGATGAGTGAGAAGCCTTTCAGTCGCCTTACAGCGGCTCAACAGCAAGTTGTGGAAGAAGAGCTACGTGCGGCCGTAAAGGCCGCTGATGTTTCAGCGCGCAATGACCACAACAAGGCTAAATCTGCGTTGACGAGTCAAGGCGTGCAATGGGCGACGCCAAACGAAGCCGAAATGAGTGAGTGGCAAACAATGGCCGACGCTGCTTCCCTGAGGTTGGTAGATGAAGGTTATATCAGCAGAGATTTGTATCAAAAAGTACTAGCACTGGTGAAGCGTTATCGTGCCGGAGATCGTTAGCCGCCTACTCAATTGGGTGCGACTTGTCGAAGACGGTTTATTGGCGTTGCTGCTGACTGGCATGATCAGTGTCGCCGCAGCCCAAGTTATTCTCAGAAATTTCTTTGATTCTGGATTGTTTTGGGGAGACAGCGCAGTACGCGTCATGGTGCTTTGGGTTGCGATTATGGGTGCCATGGTTGCCTCTCGCAGCGATGAGCACATTCGCATCGACCTCGTGAACCACTTTCTAAATGACGCGGCCAAACTCTGGGTAAAGCGTGGCATCAATCTATTTACCTGTGCGATCTTAGCGACATTTGCCTGGACCAGCCTGACCTTTGTGCAGTTTGAGTTCGAAGATCAGACCATCGCCTTTGGCATGGTGCCTTCCTGGATGTGCGCCGCTATAATCCCAATTGGTACGTCGATAATGGCGTTGCGGTATGCGCTTCAGACCGTGTGGCCTAAGACGTGATAATTGTCATGATTATTCTGCTGATGGTGGTGGCATTTGCTGGTGCGCCGCTATTTTCCGTCCTGCTTGGTGCGGCTATGTTGGGCTTTTATAGCAGCGATATTGAATTGGCGATCATCGCAATCGAATTGTACCGACTCACCGATACGCCGTTGCTGGTGGCGTTGCCGCTCTTTACCTTCGCAGGTTACGTGCTCACCGAAGCGAATACCTCAACTCGCCTGGTTAATCTGGTGCAAAGCTTATTTGGTTTTCTACCCAGCGGTTTGGCCGTCGTTGGGTTTGTAGCTTGCGCGATCTTTACGGCGCTAACTGGTGCATCGGGTGTCACCATTGTTGCATTAGGCGCATTGCTACTGCCGGCCTTAAAGTCAGCGGGTTTTGAGGAAAAGTACAGCATCGGCCTAGTGACGACCTCTGGCAGTTTGGGTTTGTTATTGGTGCCTTCGGTACCACTCATTCTCTACGGCGTTATTGCCCAGCAAATGGGCGTTGGCGAGCCTTTCAGCATTGTTGACTTGTTTGTTGCTGGCGTATTGCCAATGTTGCTCATGCTCGGCTTGTTAACAGGCTGGACCTTGTGGCGCCATAGAGGCGGCAAAATTCCGACTACGCCATTTAGCTGGACCAGAGTGCGCAAAGCCCTAGTTGCAGCTCGATGGGAACTACCGTTGCCGTTTGTGGTTTTAGGTGGGGTTTTCAGTGGCAAGTTTGCGATCTCAGAAGCGGCAGCGGTCACTGCCTTATACGTGATTTTGGCTGAAGTCTTATTTTATAGAGAGGTTAAGTTCCGCGCGCTTCCTAGGATCATGATTGAATCCATGGTTATGGTCGGCGGCATACTGCTGATTCTTGGCGTTGCCTTGGCGTTTACAAACTTCTTGGTTGATGCACAGATACCACAAGTACTTTTTCAATACATGCAAACCTACATTCAGAGTCCGCTAGGTTTTTTGTTGTTACTGAATGTTTTGTTGTTAGCGCTGGGTGCTATTCTCGATATTTATTCAGCGATAGTTATTATGGTGCCGTTGTTATTGCCGGTTGCTGCAGGGTATGGCATTCATCCGGTTCATCTTGGAATAATCTTTCTAGCGAACATGCAGATTGGTTATTTCACACCACCGGTGGGTATGAACTTGTTTATTGCCAGCTACCGATTTAAGAAGCCGCTGCTTGAGCTCTATGCGGCAACTTGGCCATTTATGCTGGTGCTTTTGGTTGCCCTGATGATGATTACTTACATTCCGATGTTGAGTCTGTGGTACATCGAATGAGATGGCGAGCAACGCACACCTTGGCAGTTATCGTTGTCATGGTATTCAGTAATTCGGCTTTCTCTGGTGAAGAGGCGGCTCAGGCGGATGCTAAACGTAGTCAGGACGCTCGACTTCTAGTTGAGTCCTTCCATAACAGTCTACTGGCGATGATGAAAACCGATGGCTATGAAGCTCGAGCGCAACTCATTCAACCCGTGGTAAGCACGCTCTTTGATGTGCAGCGCATCGCCCAAGTAAGCCTAGGACGGACTTGGCGAACTCTTGATGAGAATTCTCAAGGTGAATTTACCAAACTCTTAGAGCGTGTAATTGTAGCCACCTACGCGGATCGCTTTGATGGTTTTACCGGGCAGAAATTTGAGACCGATGAGGTTAAGCAATCGAGAAAGGGCCAAGTTGTTCGCACTCACTTACATGGCAAGGATCAAAGTGTACGATTGGACTATTTTTTGAGAAATGGCAAAGTTTTCAACATTGCCGCTGATGGGGTCAGCGATTTGTCGTTGCGACGCGCAGACTATGCAAACATTATTAAGTCGCAAGGCTATGAAGCTTTAACGCTAGAGCTGTTGACTAAAGTAGAGGAGGCACAAACACCATGAAACATGCCTATACAAAAACTGACTATCTGAAACATGCCCATATTGTGGTCATTTCCTTGTTGTTTTCAGCATGTGCAGCAACCCAAGGTACAGATTTTACCGTGCAAGAACGGTATGAAGGATTCAATAGAGCCAGCTACGACTTTTCCGATAGTGTCGACAGAACTTTTGCCGTACCGGTAGCGAGAGGCTACAAGAAAGTTGTGCCAGATGCTGTCGAGCAAGGCATAACCAATATTTTTCTAAACTTACGGTCAGTTGCAAGTTCCGCCAATGGCTTTCTTCAAGGTAAACCTGGCGCCGGTGCTGAAGATTTTGGTCGTTTTATTGTTAACTCTACACTTGGTGTCGCTGGTATTTTTGATGTGGCAAGTCAAGTGGGCTTGGATTTTAATAATGAAGACTTTGGCCAGACCTTGGCGGTATGGGGCTGGAAGGACAGTACCTATTTGTACGTGCCGTTTATGGGCCCCAGTACCTGGCGAGATTTGCCTTCCACGCTGATTCGAGGATACATCCCAAGGTTGGTTCTCGGTTCCGCCTTTCATTGGAGTATGACCGGTGCTGATTTTATTTCGACGCGCGCTAATCTGCTGGCACTCAGTGATACACGTGATGCCAGCGCTATTGACCCGTACGCATTTACCAGAGACGGTTACATCCAACGTCGAAAATTTCTGATCTTCGACGGGGAATTGCCAATGGATGATCTATTTGACGACTTCGATGATTTTGACGACGAGTTTGATGAGAACCCGGTTGAGGAACTAGTCGAGGAAAGTGACGGACCTTAGCGTGTTAACCCGTTGGGTTCGGTTGGTTTGTTGTTGGCCTCGTGTAACCCTGTCTGCGCTGCTATTCGTCACTGTCGGGATGGCTTGGTACGGGGCTGCCAACTTTAAAATTAACTCTGATCTTAACAAGCTCATCGATCAAACGTCTGATTGGCGAGTGGACTTTGACGCCTTTGAGAGGCAATTTCCGGACCTAGTGCATACAGCGGTTGTCGTTGTCTCAGCAACTTCGCAGAAAAACCTTGAAACCGTAACCGCTGAAATTGTCACCTATCTTCGTCGCCACGATGAGCTTTTTACCGCAGTTGCTGCACCCGGCAGTGAAGCTTTTTATCGAGACCATGCCTTTCTTTATATGGATATCGACCAGCTTGATAAGGTCACGGATCGTCTAGCCCAGGCACAACCTCTTATTAATGCCATCCATCGAGACCCAACAATGCAAGGCGTTGCGGACTTACTTGTCAGAGGCTATGACACTGTTTTTGACAAAGAGGAGTCCCTAGAAGTCATTCTCGCTCGACTATCTGACTCAGCCGCCAATGCTGTCGCGCAGAATTTTACACCGGTCAATTGGACTGATGAGTTCTTTCCGCTGTCTGAAAGACGTTATCAGCTTGTTTACTTAAAGCCTCAATCAAATTTCGCCCAGTCCCTGCCGGACGCAGCGGTCGTTGCTGGTTTGCGCGAAATGGTAGCGATTATTGAGAAGCCCGGAGACGTCGAAATACAACTTACTGGTGAGATCACGCTTCAACACGAAGAGATCGAAGCCGCAGTAAGTGGCGTCAGTGTTGCAGGCTGGTTAGCCTTAGGGCTTTTGCTGTTGGTACTTATAGCCGGTGTGCGATCCGGAAAAATTATCGCAGCGACGTTTCTCATGCTATTTATTGGGATTCTCTGGACCACGGCTTATGCGATGGCAACGGTTGGTGCCTTCAATACCTTATCGCTTGTGTTTATCGTTATGTTTTTTGGCTTGGGTGTAGATTTTTCCCTGCACTTTTGTCTGCGTTTCCAAGAAGCTATTAACCAAGGCAAGACCGAGGTGCAACAAGGTTTGCTAGAAAGCACCGCCAGCGTTGGTCGAGCGATTTCGCTTTGCTCACTCACAACGGCCATAGGGTTTTTAGGATTTTGGCCAACGGCTTATCAGGGCCTTGCAGATTTAGGAGTTATTTCTGCCGGCGGCATGGTGATTGCTTGGTTCCTGACTTTCACTTTCTTGCCTGCCTTTTTTAGCGTGGTAGGCGCGCCGCGTGCGCATCAAATGGACTTGCCGACAAGCCAAGGCATTGTGCGCGGCCTGTTAAGACATCGTATGTTGGTGGTATTGGGCGTGGTCGGTATCGGAGTGCTGGCTTCAAGTTTGGCCATACGGTCCCAATTTGACTACAGCGTGTTGGCGTTGAAAGACCCATCCAGCGAGTCGATGTTGGCGTTACGTGAATTGCAACGCAACCAGCTAGCTACTGACTATCAATTGGTTGTGCTAGACAAGACAGCAATCGCCGCGAGTGATCTTCAAACGCTGCCCAGTGTGGCCAGTGTAGGCGGATACCAGGATCTATTGCCTCACGACATAGATGAGAAAGCACAAGCTGTAGAAGATCTGTCGATTATGTTCTGGGAGCTCAACAACGACGAATCAACTGAAGACTCAATCGAAACATCGCCACGTCAGGCACTTAAGGAAATTGTAGACGCAGCTAGGCGAGGGGGTGCTGACATGGGAATGGTAGAGAACCTTGATGCTCTGTTGTCTGAGCCCGATGAAGTGTTGGCACGATGGGAGGTTGGTTTCCTTGAGAATCTTTTGCAAGAGCTTCAATGGCTGCGGAGGGCCATAAACACCTTTGATGTAAGTGCTGAGGACATTCCAGACGCCTCTCGATTTGTCAGTTCGGAAGGGGCGCGACTCTACACGGTAACGCCTGCACGCGACATCGCCGAAGTATCTGAACTGTCTACCTTCATTGATGAAGTGAAGAGCATTCACCCGCATGCGACCGGTCGGCCTGTTATAGAGTGGGGAGTAGGCAATATCGTCGTGACTGCCTTTCAGCAAGCGATGTTATTTGCACTGGTAGGTATCGTTACTGTGCTGCTTGTTACACTACGCAGGATTGGACCTACTTTGTTGGTATTGGCGCCACTGGTATTGGCCAGCGTCTGCACGTTCGCATTGGGATTTTTACTCGGCGAGAGCGTCAATATGGCAAGCGTACTGGTGTTACCGCTGGTTTTTGGGTTAGGCGTCGACAATGGCATTCATGTGGTAGATCGCTACCTCATTGACTCAGCAGGGGACTCAGAAGGGGACTCAGAAGGGGATGGCGCCAAGGACGTTGACCATTTGATTCATTCCAGTACGCCACGTGCGGTTGTGTTGTCAGCATTAACGACTATTGGCGCCTTTGCAGCACTCGCCATTTCACCTCATCAGGGAACGGCCTCGATAGGACTGTTGCTTAGCGTCAGTGTTGGATTTCTTCTAGTGTTTACGGTTTTTATACTGCCGGTACTTCTATCGTTCTTGTCGCGCGGCAAAGCTTAACCGTTGTGAATCACGGCTGTTTTGTTCTGCAGTAGGGTAATGAGATCTGGTAATGGAATTGCTTTGCTGAACAAATAGCCTTGTGCGTATTCGCACTCTTCTGCTGCTAGAAAGTTCATCTGATCCTTGGTTTCTACCCCTTCTGCGACGACTTCCATTTTCAGCTGGTGAGCCATCGCGATGACCGCGCGAGTAATGGCCAAATCGTCAGTGTTGCTGGGCAGGTCCATAACGAAACTACGGTCGATCTTCACCGTGTTGATAGGAAACCGGCGTAAGTAGTTCAGCGAAGAATAGCCAGTACCAAAATCATCAATGGCGAGTTTTACACCGAGTTCTGACAGTTTTACGAGTGTGGCTCTGGCGGCATCGACGTCTTGCATCAACATGGTTTCAGTGATTTCGACTTCGATATTGTTGGGTTGTAGATTTTGCTCGCGAATACTACGGCGCATAGTGGTGACTAAGTCGGGATCACGAAACTGACGAGGTGAGATGTTGATTGCCACATCAAGCGGCGCGCCAGTGGACTGAGTAATGGTATTGCACGCGCGACACGCTTCCTCAATAACCCAGGTGCCAATATCGATAATGCTGCCGTTGTCTTCAGCGATGGGGATGAATTCGTCTGGTGCGAGTAGTCCGCGTGTAGGGTGATTCCAACGAATGAGTGATTCTACCCCTACTATCTGGTGGGTCTTTAGACTCACTTTTGGTTGGTAGTAGAGCTCGAATTCTTGGCCTGTAATGGCTTGGCGAATGTCATATTCTGTGCGCAGGCGATTTTCCTTGTTAGCGTTCAGATCTTCTGAATAGAATTGGCAATTGTTGCGACCGCGCTCCTTGGCTTTGTACATCGCAAGGTCGGCGTTTTGCATGAGCACGTTAGCGTCGGTGCCGTCGATTGGGAAAACGGTAATGCCAATGCTAGTGGTCACAATTATTGGGTGTTTACCGATGGTGATGGGTTCACGTAGTTTGTTGATTATTTTCTGAGCCACCGCTCCAGCGTCTGCGGGCGTTGAAATACGATTGAGGACGATGGCGAACTCATCCCCACCTGGTCGGCCTACGGTGTCTTCCTTGCGGACGCAGCCGGAGAGACGGGCGGCGACTTCGCACAGTAGATTGTCGCCAGCCTGGTGACCGAGTGTATCGTTGACCCGCTTGAAATTATCTAGGTCCAAGTAGAGCAGTGCTGCGTTGCTGCCGTAGCGTTGGCAGCGCTCAATTGTCTGCTCTAAGCGGTCCTGGAAGAGTCGCCGGTTAGCAAGATTGGTGAGAGTATCGTAGAACGCGAGCCGCTCCATTTGAGCTTGACCGCGTTTGATGTCAGAGATGTCAGCGAGCTGCACAATGTAATATAGCGGTTCGTCGTCACCGCCTTTCTGAAGCACGATATTGACGTTGGACCACAGCTCAAGACCGTTTTGACAAACCAGCCTACGCTCGGACTTGTGAGTGACGATGTCGGTATTTTGGAGGCTCCCTAATGCATCTTTTAGAGGTGATCGGTCCTGGTCTGGCACTAACCGCGATATGTGAATGCCATACATGTGCTGGGTATCGTAGGCGAGCATTTCTGCGGCAGTGTGATTGGACTGAAAAATCCGACCGTCCATGTCGACCAAAAGAATACCGATAGGAGCATTCTCGAAAATACCGCGAAAGCGTTCCTCACTGCGGCGCAATCGCTCCTCAGTGGCACGTTGTTTGCTTATATCTTTGGCAATCACCATCAGGTGGGCCTCGCCGCTCAGTTCCAACACGGTCGCTGAAATCAGTGAAGGCACTTCTTCTCCACTCTTGGTGCGAAAACTTATCGAGTGATTAACTAAGACACCATCAGAAGAAATTTGTTTAGCAATGGCTGCAAGTTCTTTGGGCTCATTCTGGGCCAGGTGTTCCATAAAGTTGTGCCCAATGAAATCATCCCTGGCGTGGCCGCTGCGAGAAAGAAATGCATCGTTTAAGTCTGTAACGATGCCGTCAGATTGACGGATAATGATGATTCCGTCGGGGCTTTGGGTGAATACTTTTTCGAATTTTTCTTCCGTCTCTACCAACGCCGCTTCGGCTGAAATACGTTTGGTAATGTCTCTTCCAATACACAAGATGCATAGGGCGTCATCAATTTCTACGTAACGCAGAGAGATCTCGACATGTACTAGGTAGCCGTCCGAGGCGCGTAATGTGGTCTCGTAGTCAATAACCTCCTGGTTCTGGCGGAGCTGATTAATAACTTCGTCGCGTTCTGAATTGCTGGTCCAAAAGTTGGCTTCTATGCCTGACTCGCCAATGGCATCCTCACGAACGTAACCGAGCAGGCGGGTAAAGCCATCGTTAAAGTCGACGATGACCGAATCCTCTGCGCGTAAAATTAAGATTGCGTCGGGACTGCCGTGAAAAACTTCTGAAAACCGGTTGTAGGCTGAGTGTTCCTGTTCGATGGCTGCCAGACTCTGTTCGGGTTGGCAAATAACGGCATAGCTCGACGCTGCCAGTTTGATCAATCTTGCGGACACCCTGACCTCTTTGTTTCCCAACAAAACGATGGAGCCCAGACTAATTTCGTTACGATTTTGTATCGACAACAACTCCAAAGCACGCATAAAAGGTTTGCGATCATCAAGTTGGATGAGTTTATAAAATGGTTGGCCGCTTACAATCACGTTAGTGGTGTCCAACATCTTGAATGCAGTGTCGTTGCCAAAAGTGATGTTGAACTTTTGATTAATAATAAAGACGATGTCCGAGCTTGAAGCGAGGATGCGTCGCATCTGATCTGTTGCAGAACTTAAGGCTTGCTTGGTAGCCTGCTCGTGGGACAGGTCTCTAATTTGAACTAGATAGCGCCGCCGCCGAGCAAACCCTTTTATCTCGTGGCCAAGACCCGCCAAGTGCTTGGTACGACCACCGACTAGTTGTTCGAATTCAACGGATAAGGTATCCCCATCATGGAGTGCGTTCGTGTTTGAACTTAATACCGACCAAAGTTCGCCGCTGATTAGGTCTTTCAGGTTTGTGTCGACAATGTCTTCGCTTGGTGTCTCAAAAAGCTCTGGAATAAAGCCGTTGCAGGTCTGAATTTTGCCGTGGCAATCGGTGACTAAAAGTCCGATTCGGCCAGTTTCGAGCAGCCCATTTAAGGGCGCTAGCATGGGGTTTCGGTTGTAGGCCAGTAAGATTGTGAAGACAGCGGTGGAGGTCGTGACGCCGGTCAGTACTAGCGCTGCTGTATAGGCATGGGAGGATTGAGCCAAGTATGCAACGACCAAGGAAATAGCTGTCAAAACTATAGCGATGGCTGGCCAAATCAGCTGGTTATTCTTGCCTGATGTCATATCATGTGTGGCCACGTTTTCAGTGGCGACTCAATCCTTTGAACGCAACAATCAAACTAACTGTCGACCGCCAAGGGCTCTATGACATCACGCACAAAGTAGCTGCCGTCGTTACAGAATTTGGCGTAATTGAGGGGTTGGTCACAATATTCATTCGACATACTTCAGCTAGCCTGCTACTTCAAGAAAATGCGGACCCAGCGGTACTAGATGATCTGATGAATTTTTTTAGCACCCTAGTGCCTGAACAAGTGCCTGAAAGCGATGTCCTATATACGCATACCGCGGAAGGCCCTGACGATATGCCAGCGCACATAAAATCTGCCTTAACCGCAGTCAATTTATCCATTCCATTGATGGCAGGGAAGCTTGCACTGGGTACTTGGCAGGGAATCTACCTGTTTGAGCATCGTCACCGTCCCGGCCCGCGGGAAATTGTGGTCAACGTTCTCTCAGGTTAAGGCGGTTAGCGTTTTGGATTTTCCTTGTCTCTGACATGGTCCATGAACTTTTTATGTCCGTCAGGATCGAGGATCATGCTTGCAAAGTACTGCAGAAGATCTTTGTGGCTTTGGGTCAAGCGCGCTTCCAGCATTGCCCGTTCACCGTCTTTTGAGCTTATAAACTTGAATACCTCATGCAGAGACTCTGTGGCTCCGATGGCATCACGAATCTCGTCTAGCAAGAGATCATGCAAGTCTGGCAAGTCATCTTCTTCAAGACCCACCTCCTCCGGCGACAGAACGATGTTTGACCATAGGGTCGCGATATAAACTCGGTACAAGTCACGGTCTATAAACGTATCGGCAACGGTTGATCGATTGCGAATGTCATCGAACACCGGAGTGAAACTTTCGAGCAGAGCAGGTGAGTTCAAAGCTTTTCTTTGTCGTATCAGCTAGAAGCGTACACTTTACTGCATGCTCTCTGTTGCATCTAGGGTTGTCGGCCATTACGGTACTTGGCTTCGATAAGATGGAATTCCAATGCTTGAGTTTGACAGGGTGAGTCTCGATAACGAGACGCAGAGTTTACGTGCCGAAGTGCGTGCGTTTCTGAAGGACAATGAACAGCACTTTGAGACCCCCAACTCGGATTTTAGTACCGGACATGATGCTGAATTTTCCCAAAAGCTAGCCCAATC